>DAHXLF010000028.1 GCA_027371755.1 Acidimicrobiales bacterium | reverse complement strand
GCGACTCTTTGGACAAGGAAGTAGTTACTTTACCTTAGCCAGTTTTGGCTCCGTTTTAAAAGGAATAACTTTTAGGGCATTTGCCGATTCGCTTATCGTTTCAATACTGTCTTCGATTATCACATTGATTTTGGCATTTCCGTGTGCCTGGCTCGTAAACCGAACCAATATCTATTTCAGGCGCCTCTGGCCTATTTTAATGTGGGCTTTACTGCTGATACCTACCTATATGACTGCTGATGGCTGGCAGTATCTGTTTGAACCCTCAGGCGTCCTACAGCGACTGAGAATTCCGCACTCATTCATATACGGTATTATTTTTAGTCCGGTCGGTGTGATCTTAGTTCTTTCGCTTTCGGCGTTGCCGTTTTCATTTTTCGTTTTATCATCTTCAGTTAACGGCGTGGGCCAAGAGCTCGAAGATGCTATAAGGCTTTTCGGAGGCAGAAGTTTCCAAGTCTTTAAAATGCTTTTTCTTATAATGATGCCTGCAATTTTGTCCTCTTTGGCTATCACATTTGCTGAATCGATGTCTGACTTCGGTGTTGCTTCTACGCTAGCCTTTTATTCGCATTTTCCTATGGCCACTTTCCAGCTTTTTAACTCGATAAACAACTTTCCGCCCAATTTCGGAACTGCGGCTGGAATCGGTGTTCTTTTGATGTTATGTGCCGTAATCCCAATATCTGTTCAATCCAGAGCATTAAAATCCCGTTCCTATGCCACATTATCTGGAAGAACAGTTCGGCCGAAACGGGTTTACTTTAAAAGATCGGCAAGAATTTTCGCTACCGGGTTTTTGACCACTGTCTTTTTGTTTGGAATAGCAATACCGGTATTTGGTGCCGTAGTGGCCTCGATGCTACCTTCGTTTGGAAACGGTACCTCTCTTAAGCTAAATTTCACTTTTGCCAACTACGCTCACCTCTTTAAGGGCAGTTATATTAATCCGGTTTTTCTTTCGGGAAAGCTAAGTTTTATTACCGCCGGAATAACAGTATTTATGGGTGTAATAATGGCGAGGCTTTTAGTAACCAAACGACGGTCCAAGATATCTAAGGGCGTTGATTTGGCATTACTGGGCTCAATGGCGCTACCGGGAATAGTATTAGCGGCGGGGTATATATTTTCATTTAATCTGCCGATTACCGCAAAGTTGGGAATTGATCTGTACGAGACTATTCCGTTGTTGGTAATGGGCTATATCGCCACTGCTCTTCCAAGCCAAACAAGGCTCTTGGTCGCTCCTATATCACAGTTTAAAGATTCCATGATCGAATCTTCCAAGGTACACGGCAACGGAAACTTTAGGTCTTGGTTTAAAATTGGTTTCCCGTTGATGTCAAAAACCTTAATGTGGGCTTGGGTTTTGACTTTCGTAAAGACATTTACGGAATTACCGGTATCCCAGATACTCTATCCACCTGGACAAGAGCCCATCTCGGTGGCAATTTCAAATCTTCTTTCAGGCTATCATTACGATCTGGCAACAGCCCTTACCGTCATCTCTCTAGTCGAAGTACTTTTATTTATCGTAATTGTGACCATGACCTATTCTCTTTTAACCCCTAAAGGTTGGAGACGAATAAGCAACACGACCAGAGCAACTTAGGAACGACCAGAGCAACTTAGGAGGTAATTATATGGTAGACGTAGCAAAAGATGTAGAGTTCTCTGAGTTTACGAAAGAGGATTTTAGGACAACACTTGGACAATCAGTAAGGTTAACAAAGGTTACAAAATCCTACGACGGAATTAAAGCTTTAGACGAAGTGGACATTGAAATCGAACCGGGATCCTTTACTGTGCTTCTTGGACCCTCCGGATCGGGAAAGACCACTTTACTCAAGTCAATTGCCGGAATTATCAAACCAGATTCGGGTTCGGTCATGATAGGCCATAATACAGTTTTTGACAATCGAACTTGGGTCCCTCCAGAAAAGCGCGAGCTTTCAATGGTGTTTCAAGACTTCGCACTTTGGCCTCACATGACCGCGGTTAACAACGTAGCCTTTGCGCTAAAGAGGCGTAAATTACCAAGAGAGTCCGTTAAGAATTTATCTCGCAACATGATGGAAAAGGTAGGTCTTTTAGATCATGTCAATAACTATCCAGATCAATTAAGCGGCGGAGAACAGCAGAGAGTCGCACTTGCTCGTGCACTTGTGGCTCAAGTTGGAGTAGTTCTGTTTGATGAACCCATGTCAAACTTAGATACTGACCGACGTGAGATACTGAGATTTGAAATATCGACATTAATTCATGAGTACAATGCCACCGCAATCTACATTACCCACGATCAGAGTGAGGCATTTTCTTTGGCAGATAAGATTGCGGTTTTGGATAAAGGCAAAATCCAACAGTATGATACTCCTGAAAATATCTACAAAGGGCCTGCAAGTGCTATGGTAGCCAGATTCACCGGAATCAGCGGTGAATTGCCTGTAAAATATGCCATCGTAGACGACCGCACGGATGGAGCAAAAGTAATCGTAGATGACGAACTAAACTGTAAACCCATTAGTTTAGTTGCCACTAACGATCTTGCTCATGGAAAGCTAAAGCTGTTTATCCGCCCCACCGCTCTTAAAATCGTTCAGCCAACACCTCTGTCAACTTTAACGGGAATCATAGTCGACGTGTCTTACTGCGGAAAAGGTTACGAGCACGTAATAAAATTACCCGATAAGTCACTTTTAACTAAAGTTTTTTCTGAAAATCGGTTTAATCGAGATGAATTAGTGGGAATCATGGTAGATCCCAGCGGATGCTTGCTTCTAAAAGACGACTAGTTTTTTGGACAACAATAACTTAAAGAAGCCGGATACTCCAATACCGTTAAACAAAGCCTATTCCTAAACATTCTTGAATTAGAAACCTTAAGTTATCGACTTAAGAACTTAAACAATCTTTTAAGGCTTCGTGGAATCTGTCCATCTCATCTTGAGTTCCAATTGTAACTCTAAGAGTGGGTTCCAAATTATGAAATGAATTTAGATATCGAATTAATATTGATTTTTCAATCAAAGCATTAAACAGATCTTCGGAGGAAACGGTTTTTGGCCTAAACATTATAAAATTTGATTCAGATTCAAAAACATCCAAAGGCAGCGTCTTTAGATAGCCAAAGGTTTGATTGCGCTGTTTAACAATTTCATTCGTAGACTTTATAATGTCATTTTCATATTCCAGGGCCAAAATACCGGCTATCTGCTTAATGGCATCAACATGATATGGCAGACAGATATCAAAAAGCCCCTCAACTATATCTGCTGAGGCCATGCAATAACCGAGCCTTAGACCCGCCGATCCCCATGTCTTAGAAAAAGTTCTGACAATCGCTAAATTATCAAATTTATCGAGGAGGTCGGTTATGTGTTGGGTTGAAAACTGAACATATGCCTCGTCAACCACTACCGTCCCTTTAAAATTTGCACAGGCATATTCGATAATTTCAGTCGACTCACAGTTACCCGTTGGATTATTAGGCGAACACAACATTATTACACCCAAATCTTCTCGATCTATTGCTTGTTCAAGCTCGCTTCTTGCCACCCTAAAATTCTCATCTCTCAAATATCTTTGAGTTTGAACTCGAACGATATTTGCAATATGACTGTGGAGTAGGTAAGTTGGTTCAAACATAGCAACTTTTTTATCTCTACACAAGGTCAAGTAGATGCTTTGAATTACTTCGTTTGATCCGTTTGCCACAAATATATTTTCGGTTTTTAAAGAATGATAATTCGCCAGCGCAGCTCTTAAATTCATTGCAAATCTATCAGGATATCTATTGAATTGGATACCCTCCACTGCTTTTGCCAGCTCACTTTGCCACTTTTGAGGCAAGGGAAACGGAGATTCATTACTGTTGAGACGAATGGCAACCTGTACTTGCGGTGAAAAATAGCCAGAACCTAATTTAGGCTGAGAAGCACTTTTATTCTCCACGGTTCATGAAACCTTTTATTT
The DNA here is from genome assembly GCA_027371755.1 of Acidimicrobiales bacterium. Taxonomy (GTDB): domain Bacteria; phylum Actinomycetota; class Acidimicrobiia; order Acidimicrobiales; family JABEUL01; genus JAJZNL01. Next base: position 16,118 of record DAHXLF010000028.1, on the reverse strand, counting down.
TAGCTGCTGCTTTAACATCTTTTAAGTCGTATTTGGATCTCCTAATTACGACGGATCGCGCATGAGCCTCCAAGCCTTCGGCTGTCGCTATTGATATCACATACGGAGCAACTCTATCTAGGGCTTCCTGCGTCAAAGATATTGCATGAGAGGTTCTTATAAAATCATTAACCCCCAACACCGAGGAAAACTTAGCCGATCTGTATGTCGGTAAAACATGGCTGGGTCCCGCCATATAGTCCCCTACACTCGCCGGAGAGAGTCCTCCGCAAAACACCGCCCCCGCATTAAATACCATCGGTACCATTTCGTCCGCTGATTCACACAGCAGTTCCAAATGCTCGGGCGCTACAATATTAGCCACTTTAACCGCATCAGCGGGTTCGTTTACCAAAACAGCATATCCTCCCGTGGACAGAGTCGAAATTATCTCACTTTTTCTAGGGGAAGTTTCCACCATCTCTTCAATGGCCTTGTTTACCGTTTCTATCACTGACATATCCCAACTGACCAACCAAGACAAACCATCGGGTCCGTGTTCAGCCTGAACGATAACGTCCATGGCCGCCCACTCAGGCGGCACACTCCCATCTGCAATTACAACAACTTCAGAAGGCCCGGCATATGCACTAGGTACGCCCACTTGACCCGTTACCAGTCTCTTTGCAACCGAAACATAGCGGTTTCCGGGACCTACAATAACGTCAACCTTTTTAATTGACTCAGTACCGTAAGCCATGGCGGCAATCGCCTGTGCACCGCCTACGGCATAGACTTCGTCAACCCCGGCGATAGCCGCAGCCGCTAACGTGATCTCGCTTATTCTGCCGTCTTGATTGGGAGGAACACATAACACCAGCGACTCAACACCGGCAACCCTTGCTGGAAGCGCACACATCAGAACCGAAGACGGATACTTAGCCCGCCCGCCCGGAGCATAAAGGCCGGCCCGTTTCATAGGACGCACCAGGTGTTCGACGGTAATTCCGTTATTGTCGTATCGTTTTGGGATGCACATACTGTGCTGATGAAAATTAACAATCGACTCTCGCGCCTGCTCTAGGGCTTCGCGAAGGTCTTTAGGAATTCGTTCCAACGCATTATAAAGTTGATCGGCGGGCACCCTAAAAGATTTCATCGATATTTTGTCGAATTGCTCGGTATAACGTCGCAATGCGTCATCGCCGTTTTCTCGAACATCTTCCAAAATACCCTGCACAACCTGAACCGGGCCTTCGTCTATATCCGGAATCGAGGGCAGCGAATCCTCAAAATCACCGCTGATGTCTCTTAAATCGATAATCTTTAACACGCTTAGCTTCTAACCTTAATATCTATATGTGAACTAGTTTTTAAATAAAATTCTTTATATCTGATGGTAAATATCTTAACTTCATAGCCAACGACCACAACTAATGGTTTTATCAGATTTGTTTAAAGACGATAAAAGCTTTTAGCATCCGAAGTATCTTTGAACACTAGATCTTATCCGTACGTGAAATAAATACGTTTTAAGCTACTATTCTATTTCCATTTTAGCGGGTTTTAAAAGTTTTTAATTTTTACCCAATTACCCCAGTCCTAATAATTCTTTCGCCTCATTCAAACCCACTATTTCAAATCCATCATGAGAACGTTTACTAAAGTCATCTTTTGTAATTACAAACTGTAAGGATCTTGCGGGCTTGTTGTCTCTCCCCCAACTGCGAAATCCATTTGGATGATACCCAAGTTTCTCGCAAACGCGAATCGATGCGAAATTGTCCTCGTACGCTTCAGAATGACCTTCTAGGGCATCCAACCCTTGAAACATTAAAAACAGCATTGCTTCGCGCGCTACAGAACCTATTCCTTTTCTTTGATATGGCCCTCCAAGCCAAGATGACGACATGAATGCTCGTGACACAGGAAATTCCTTAGCAAATACCGACTGCATACCGACGATTTGACCCTCATAAATTATCGTAAAATCCAAATACCAATCGTTTTGCCTTAAGGCTGCTCTGTGTGCCCACACCCGCTTTGCGAATTCATAGTTTCTTTCGGGCAAATCCAAGAGGTTCCAAGGAGTCGAAAACGGTCGCTGCTCGGGTGAATGTATACCGGCATTCATAAGGTCAATCAATATACCGATAACAGAATCAGTTGAAATTTTAAGTTCAACAACTTTGGATTTAACGGCAAGACCAAACAACGGCCAATGTCGATCTGTGACCTTTTGGTTAAATTCTGAATCAAAATTATTCATTATAAATTCAAACTACCGATTGAAAGCAACTCGAATTTAAGTACTCCGAAGGTGTTACTTTGAGCAAACAACAGCTTTTTATTAATACAATTCATGTCTTAAACGGATAATAGTAAGTTTTATTTTAATAGAAATCTTAATGGACAAGTTAATAACTCTTCTAGCGTTTTTTTGCCCAAATTAAAAGATATACCACTGTTTTGCCATTTTTGCATTGTCCGTTTTAAATTAGCTTTTTTTGCAGATTAGTTGATTTATCAAATGTGGTAATTGCCACTCAAATCAATTCCTTGTCTAGAGACTCAGTACCTGTGCAAAATTCTAAAGTTGCTAAATGACTTTCAGTATTTATCGACAGTTAATTTATCGACAGTTAAACATTTCCGTAACAAAATTCTATATTCGGTTCCCAATTTTTTATCTCGCCGAAAGTACTTAGGTTTTATTAATTATGTCGACTTTATGAAACAATCACAGTAATCTAGCATAAACAATAACAAAAACGTCGTCCTCTAATAACTCTATACATGCACCAACTTTTAAACTCTTACAAGAGCTCAAATTTGTCGGCAACCGTATATGCCCATCTCCGGGCCCACGAACATCTTGGATTGCTCAATTTTGGCAATCGCTTCCAGCTGTCAAAATCATTTAAAGTTGATGCCCACTGTTGCATTGGAACTGAAAACCCAGTTTTTGGCCTATTGGTTATATAATCGGGCAAAGGCGATTTCGGTGAATTCGCAAGCGCTATTTTTCCCTGTGGAGGTTTCCAATATTTGGTTAAAAATGGTGCAATACTTTTCAGTAAATCGATATCAACGAACGGCACACGTATTTCAAGTGAGTGCCCCATACCCGCCCAGTCAGCATCGCGTAATAGTTGATTTCGCATGTATAATGTAGCTTCTAAAGACGCGACTGTTGCAACTGGATTTTGAGAAATATTCCCAGAATTAGAAGTTAGAATCTCTTCGTAATTAAGTTCGCCAAGAGCATTTATGGCTCTTTCTTTTCCTAATATATCGGGAAGTTCCCACGGCATAAAGACGCTTCTTCTCAACAGCCATGCGCGCGGTACGGAACCCGAATATTCCAATATTCCAGACACCTTTGGGTTATAGCTTTCAAGCAAAGGGTAAGTCAATTTCCGAAATATTGTTCCGAACCTGTCATTTAGAGCCAACCCAGATAAAGTCTTAACTAATTTTGGTACGCTTTTAAAGGTTGAATACCCGCCTAAAAGTTCATCGCCTCCTATGCCCGAAAGAGCAACTTTCAGGTTAAAGTCAGCAGCAGCCTTTGCTACCATCCACGTATTTAAACCGTCAATTGACGGTTGATCCATGTCCGAAAGTATCTTCGGCAACCATGAAATGAAATCAGATTTTGACACAGTTTTTATATGATGTTCTGATGAACCATATTTGTTGGCGATATCGCTAGCTAAAGGTACTTCATTCATGGCGGTATTTTCAAATTCTTCAAAACCTAATGTGAAAGTTCTTAAGTGTTGACCCATATTGCCAGCTAGTGCAAGTAAGGCAGTCGAGTCAATTCCTGAAGACAAGAAAACACCAACTTCTACGTCTGCCACTAAATGTGACTCCACGCTATCGATAAAAGCCTGCGAAACTGTTTTTTCCTCGTCGGATGTCTCAACTAATAAACTGTCAGAGATCACATCACTAACTGACGCATAATTCGCCAAAGTTTTTGATCCATTTTTCGAAATCGACAACACCGATCCCGCCGGAAGCGCTTTAATGTTTTTCCACACTGTTCTAGGTTCAGGGACATTACCAAATAAGAAAAATCCGGCCAATGCTCCATCGTCGACATCTTTTGAAATAGAGCCTCCTTCTATTAGAGCCTTTGTTTGAGATGCGATTTTAATCGTATTTCCGTCGTCGGATAAATAAAGTGGTTTTATGCCATATGGATCACGCGCAATATGAAGTGTTTCTCTGTATCCGTCCCATATGGCAAAAGCGAACATGCCCCGCAATTGAGATAGCATTTCAATTCCATATTCTTCATATAAGTGAAGTAATACTTCCGTATCCGTAGCAGATTTTAGTTTATGACCTCGCTGTTCAAGATCAGCTTTTAGTTTCCTAAAATTATATATCTCGCCGTTAAATGTAATTGCTAAGGTTTTTTTAGTTTGACACGAATCTGAGATCAACATGGGTTGATAGCCCTGAAGTCCGAGTCCGATTATTGACAACCGACGATGACCGAGGCCGATTGTTTTGTCATCAGATATCCAAGTTCCCCTACCATCTGGACCCCGTAACTGCATATAGTCAGTTATCTTATCGAGATCGTTCTGCTTAATTTGGTTTAGCTTCGGTCCGTAATTAAAAAGAGTAACGATTCCACACATTTAATTTATATTGATAGTTACTAGAGCAAAACTGAACTTATATCAGATAATTGTTTATCAAAGTATAGCAGCCGAACCGCCGTTTTTGTCTTGTTTATCGCTTTAAGGATATTTTTATTTTGTTACGAAGCAATAGCAGTTTCTGCGTATCTCTGTATCGTTCGAGAGAATTCAAACTTTCGTCAAACAAGGTCTCGATACTAGACGAAGGCAATAACGGCAATTAAGGCAATAAAATAGATTTTTACAATTGATTAAGGCTAGATTACCGAATTACGCTACGAATTTCCGTGGTTTCAACAATTAATTCAAACTCGTATAAAAATTAAATTGTTCACAAAATACATTGCCTGTTGCATCTGCGCTTTAATGCCCAAATTTTGCGTATTTTATTATCAATCTTATGAATATTTTCGACACAATTTGTCAAAGGATCTCCGTATTCGGAGATCCTCAAAGTTACAATTACAAATTTTTATAATTTTAGAAATATCAACCGGCCAACCCACGAGACTTAGCCAACTGTTCATTCTGAACCTGTTGTTGGTATGTCGCGGAAAAAGCTTCTTGGCCATTCCCACTGACAACCACAAAATATAGCCAGGGACCAGGTGCGGGGCTCAACATCGCAGTTACGTCTAAAGTTGAAACCGTAGAGATGGGAGTCGGAGGCAACCCCTTGTAAATATAGGTGTTGTAGGGCGAATTTATCGTTAGGTCGCTTGCAGTTGGCGCCCGCGCGGGATCACCAATGGCATATCTCACGGTCGAATCCATCTGTAAAGCCATGGAATCTGCCATCCGATTGATTATGACTCTAGCCACCTTCGGGCGATCACTGTTAAGTCCCGCTTCTTCCTGCACAATTGAAGCTGCGACAATAATCTGATAGGCCGACAGATTGCCAGCATAAGTCCCTGTGGGGGTCAATCCCAAAGACTTAGCTTGGGCATCAAATGTTTGTATCATTTGAACCAGTAAAGTGTCATAAGACTCATTTAACTGTACCTTATAGGTCGCAGCCCCCAATAAACCTTCAAGGCCGTTTGGAAAGCTTCGTACGGACACCGGCTCAAACGGGGATATAAATTTGGTTGATTCTGCAGCTTTAAGGAAACCGGCGGCAGTATGATTTGGAATTTGACCCACTCTCTGGGCAATTTGATTTAAGGTAAATCCTTGTGGAATTGGCAAAGTAAAAACGGACGGACCTTTTTTGAATTCCGCAAACAACTGCCCGAAAGACGAATCTTGACGGAATTGGTAATCTCCGGCAACCAAAATGGGAGCAGAGTGTAGATGCAGATAAATAATAAACGCTGTTCTTGAACGAATTATATGCAAATCGGAAAGCTTCGAGGCCAAACCATCAATTGTTTGCCCATTTACAATTGCAATGTCAACGGGCTTGCCGTTAGGGGTGCCAGATTCTGCCCAGTGATAGTATATTCCGCCTGCCACAAGAACAATGGCAGCTATAACTATCACGACAATTACAATTAGTTTATTGTTTAGCTTATTCAATATAGACATAACTTAAATGAGACAATTAATGGTTGATCTTAAAATACAGCTCACTACCGTAACGAACCCCAACACCTTTGCCAATACTCAAAGCGGTACAAAACTGTTTGACTACGGTTTCTGACGCAAAGCTCTGGCGGTGGAATTTTAACTGCTTTTGACTAGAGATTATATTACTTAGGTCAGCTCCGCTTAAAAATAATTGTCCTAAGGAATTTTAGCGCACAAAATCCTCGCATAACTTAACATCAACGGACAGCATCACCGGTCGAAACTCCATAAATACAATTGAGGAATTCCCGCTTAGAAGCTAGCAAGATTAACTTTTAAAATGACTGTTGTTATTTTAAAATAGTAACCTATCTAATTTAAATCAAAGTCGTTTTATTTTCAATGTTAGCTATCATTCTCTAAAGAATATTCAAGGCAAAAATTATAGAATCATATATAAAGTGCGCTCCCACCTGACATTTAATACTCCTAGTCCTTTGATAGACATATGCCTGCATTAGTCCAAAAGGTATAGTCATTGCCACCAAGGGCCAACCGCCGTATACGTGATACGAGCATCTCACCGCCGTGGAAATCAATATTGCATATATGGGTTTAACATTCATCTGTTGGAGTCTGTGCAATAGAAAACCACACACTGCAACTTCTTCTAAAAATGAGGTATATAAAGAATCTGCGAAACCAACAATGAGATAGTAATGGCTGATATTTGGAGCCGTAGCAGGGTTAGTTGTAGGCTGAAGATGCAGAGCAGCTGTGACAAAGCCGAGTAAGAAGGCTATCGCAAATGCTCCAACGGCAAGCAATATCGTAAGTCCAACATCCGTTCCGGTATATTTTGTCGTTAAACCAATTGCCTTAAAAGATTCTCCCGAGCGATACAAAAGATAACCGATAAGAAAAACGGCATATGTTCCGAATAAGGCAACCAGTACCTGTAAAAATATGTCCAGCCCTAAGTGCCCGTTTACGAGTGGCTCGATTATGGCAGTCGAGTTTTGCCCCAAAAGACGCTGCGCTCCTATTACGATCGCTGAGGTAAATCCTGGCAAAAAAGCTGACGCTTCCGTTACCATAAGCTCCCAAATCATGTTAAATCGGTTGTATGGCTGAGCCACGGGCTCTATAACAGGGTAGGGGTTGTTGGGAGTCGGAGTGTAATAATGATTGTAATAATTTTGCGTAGCGTTTTGAGAAGCCCAATGCGAAGCTCCGTATCCCGTATTCATACCCTGTTGATTGTAACCGCCGTTAGAATCGTATCCATAGCCATAACCAGACTGTTGGTTTGGCCAGTAGTATCCGCTCTGGTAAGGCTCATTCGGATGCTGGGAATTTATCGAGTTATAGTAACTTCCGGGTTGCTGATATTGACTTTGCTGGTCATTTGGATACGGCATTTGGTAGCCGTTATGACCATATTGTCCATTGGGATCAGGGTAATTATATTGATTCTGAATTATTCCGCTGTTGTCATAATTACGGTTGTCATAATTACGGTTGTCTGGCGTGGTACTACTGTGATCATTAGACCTATTTTCGTATCCGTTACGACTGCCATTTTCTTCGAGGTTGTTGTCATTTCTTCCCGTTCCATCGGCTCTGCCCTCCCAATGCGGATTGGGCAAATTTTCTCTATCTTGGCCGTTGTAACTGGACATAATATTTAAAAACCTGAATTTTAGTTATATTCAACACAATTCAAAGCTATAAAAAAATAAACTTAATTTGAATTTTATCGGAACCGTTATCTATATTTAGATAATTACCGATTGTTGAAAGCAATACGAATTAAATATTAACAGTTTTACGGAGTCGTTTTGTCGCAAAATAATATTATAAAAATGGATGAATTTTCAAAAGGAGCAGTTGCAAATAAGCTTCGCGAACTAATTTCATCAGTCCTTAAAGAGGAATTGGAAGATGAAAACTGGTTGAAAGTCTTAGAATCTCTTACGGAGGCTCACGAGACCTTAACTAAATTCGCCACAGGAACTATTTCCACCAGGATTAAAGAGTTAAAGGATGAGGCAGGCAATACGTCCATGCATTTTATTGCATCCCCAATCTCGGGAATAGCCAATGCGATTGCTTCGCCCGTAAGATACGTAAGTGATGACGGTGTAGACATTGTCGCCGAAGCGAATTTCGCAAATCAATACGAGGGACCCCCCACCTGCGTTCACGGTGGAATTATCGCTGCCGTGTTTGATGAAGTTTTGGGTGCAGCAAACAGCAGACACGGTCGTCCAGGTTTAACTGGAACCCTAAAAATCAAATATAAGGCGCCCACTCCTTTAAATAAAAATCTCATAATTAAATCACGGGTTAAAGAAATTACCGAAAGAAAAGTTCTTACACAAGGTGAAATCTATCACGAGGGGTTATTGACGGCTAAAGCTGAAGCACTTTTCATAAGTGTAGATATAGAAAAATTCTTGTCAATCGCAAAAAATCATGCCGGAGACGGTATCGCAGATATATTAAAACAGCAGTGGGGTACTTCAAGCTAGCGGACTCAATACCACGGTATCATTTATAGTGAACTGTTCATAACTCCGTAACCGTTAATATTCAGATTCATAAGCGAATCAAAACCCTCAAGCACTTTTTCGAGTCCTTAAGCTATTCATTGACATTTTCGGTAGTGTTTTGCAAAAACTGGATTCTGTATAGGTCCGAGTACAAACCCGAAGAGTTAATTAAATTTAGGTGATTCCCGCTTTGAACTATTTTCCCTTCGTCTACTACCAAAATATTGTCCGCTTTTTGAATTGTCGACAGCCTATGTGCGATAACCACAGAAGTTCTGTTATGAAGAACATTAGATAAAGCTCTTTGAACTAGTAATTCGGACTCTGAGTCCAAATGTGCCGTAGCCTCATCTAAGACAACTATCTGCGGTTTTTTTAAAAGGAGCCTGGCGATAGCCAGCCTCTGCTTTTCTCCCCCAGACAATCGATAACCTCTGTCACCTACGACGGTATCTAATTTTTCGGGCAGAGACATGATGAGCTCGAGTATTTGGGCCTGTCCCAAAGCTTCATAGATTTCATCATCTGAAGCATCCAATTTCGCAAATTTTAAGTTATCTCTAACGGTCTCGTGAAATAGATGGGCGTCTTGAGTTACCACCCCAATCGTCGCCCTAAGTGATTCAAATGACAACTCTTTTAGGTCTATTCCACCAATAACAACTTGCCCTGAGGTAGGATCGTAAAGACGTGCTATCAGCGATGAGATTGTAGTCTTACCTGCACCTGAATGTCCTACCAAAGCAACCATAGTTCCGGGTTCAACTTTAAAACTCACGTCTGTCAAGACCTGGCTCGAACTTGTATTTTTCAGAAATGCCACAGATTCCAACGAAGCTAGCGATACTTGATCTGCGGTTGGATAACTAAAACAAACATGCGTGAACTCAATGGAAGGGGGTGTTTGTACAAGAGTTTTAGGATTAGTTGATTCTGCCACAAGGGGTTTTAAGTCAAGTACCTCAAACACCCTGTCAAAAGACACCAAAGCAGTCATGATATCCACTTGGACATTTGAAAGCGACGTCAACGGGCCATACAGTCTGTTCAGATAAGCCGTAAGCGCAACAACGGTACCTACGCTTAGAGTACCTGCTGCAGCTAACACACCTCCCCAGCCATACACCACCGCAGTTGCTATTGAAGCGGTAAGAGTTAAAATAACCAAAAAAAACCGGCCGTACATTGCCTGTTTCACACCAATGTCGCGTACTCTGGCCGCCTTGGATTTAAACAGTCGAGATTCATGATGAGGATCACCGAATATTTTGACCAAGATAGCACCGCTAACATTAAATCTCTCTGTCATGAGTGAAGTCATCTGAGCATTTAAAGAATAGCCCTCTCTGGCAAGTTGTCCCAGCTTATACCCAATTCGTTTTGCCGGAAACACGAAGATCGGCAAAATTATTAAAGAGACAAGAGTAATTTGCCACGACAATAGCATCATAGACGCAACTACGAGAATGACAGTTATCGTATTTGAAATAACCGACGACAAGATATTCGTAAAAGCCTGCTGAGCACCCAAAACATCTGAATCAAGCCTCGATACCAACGCCCCAGTTTGTGTACGCGTAAAAAATGCAACAGGCATTTTTTGAATATGAGCGTAGACTTCACTTCGCAATTTATAGATCAGATTCTCGCCGATCTTGGCTGACACGTAGCGTTGGATCAGCGAAATAATAGCATCAAATATCGCTAAGACACCAATCAAAAAAGCAAGAAATATTATGATACCCGTTTTTTTCTTAAGTATTCCCGTATTGATGATCTCTCGATATATTAAAGGGTTTGCAACATTTATTAAGGCGTCTACTACGATTACCACAAAAAAAATGCCAAGCAGGATCTTAAACGGTTTTGCATATTTAAGCATCCTTTTGCCGGTGCCTTTTGTTATTTTTGAAGAAGCCACCGACTGGTCTCTTCTTAAAGAACGCATAAAACTGCCAAACTGTCCCCCCATATTTCCCATACCCGAAATCATACCTACCTCACAAACATAAAATTCAAACTAATATCTCAAAATGGCTTTGGTCTAGTTACATTTTAGGGCGCATTGTTGAAACCTTATCGATGGTGACAAGGTTTCAATAGATAATGAACTAGCCTATATAGTATGAATGCTTCCACCAAAGCTAAATGGTTTAGCTCTAGAGCTATTTGGGCGCACATAACTTTGATTGCCCTAGTTCCAGCGTTCTTGGCTTTAGGGGATTGGCAATTGCACCGAGCATTGAGCGGAAACTATTTAAGCTGGGCATATACGATAGAATGGCCGGTATTTGCCGTATATGCGTTTTATACATGGTATAAAATAATTCACGACGACGTCAAAGAAATTCCCGAAGTTCTTCAGCGGGAGATAGGAGCCCCCGGTTTACCCAGACTGGCATACAAAGACACGGCCACACAAACAGCTAGCAATGAAATAAGACAAAGAGATTTAGATTCGTTAAGCCAGGGTTCTGATTTGGTTAATGCCTCATTGCATAAAGCAAACACCCCCTTGTCTAAAGATACGAGTGGTCAAAACGGTGTTCCCTCAGCCCAGCACGGAACCGAACCAGCCAATAACGGTGAAATCAACACGTCTACATCCCCTGACAGCTCTGATTCAACTTCGTCTGATAATTTAGATGACGTTGACCGGCAGCTTTTACTATATAACGAGTATCTTTCGCAACTTAATAACGAAAACAAAAGGAAGAGTTGGTTTTAAATGGAATTGGTAAAAGGTATCGAAGGATCGCTTAACCGCTATCGTATCTTGGCAATGGTAGTGGGAGTTGGACTGGCTACACTAGTATTCGTAGGAATGCCATTGCAGTTTTTTGCAAATAATTTAGTTGTCGTAAAGATTGTTGGCCCGATACACGGATTTTTTTACATTGCATACTTAGCTTCAGGTTTTGACTTAATTAATAAAACCAAATGGAAGATATGGAGCATCATACCGGTTGTATTGGCGGGATTGGTTCCAATTCTAGCTTTCGTTGTCGAAAACATTACCACTAAAAAAGTAAGAGCCGAGTTTAATTTAGATCAAACAAAATAAATTCATCAAACAAAATAAATTCTTAGCGCAACGGGTTTTAATTTGGCGAATAAGACAAGTTGCATACCTTTATCTCCCTACGAGATAAACAACCAGATTTTGAATTAAATTCAAACTTTCTAACACATTCTAAAGCCAAACAACTTTTTTAATTAGAATTATCAGGTAAATGTATAATTCTAATAAAAAACAAATCCCTTTCAAAAAAAATATAAATTAAGTCAATTCTAATAATTATTTGTTAAAATCTTAGAATGAACGACAGCTTCTTCAAATTTAAATACCTCAAGACTTCGATTGTCTTCTTTTTGATAGCATGTGCACTTTGGGCAATCTCTGTTTTGACAACTGGTATTAAAAATCAAAGTTCGTGTTCATATTACGGAAACTATAGACTGTCTCTTTGTGCGATATTTATAGCCCAAATCTTAATGTTATTTCCGATCGTTCTTCAGTCCGCCGTCTATCTCAAACGATCTTCAATTAAGAAAAGAGTAATTGAGGTATCGGTTTATCTATTTTCATTTTTGCTAGTCACTTCGACAATCTCAGGCATATTTTTGTTACTACTGTTTTTCAAGGTCTTCTGTTTCACATATTAAGGCAACGACATAATGGTTGCAAAGATACAATGTAAATTTAAAACTGTACAAAATTCAACCAATAACAGTATTCATTCTTTTTTATTTTCAGGCAAAATAGCCAACTCATACTTTCAAACATAAAAAAATACAACAAAGTTATTTGCTTTAATGTCTATTAAAAACTAAATTTTACAATGACGTTTTAAACGAATAGATACAATTGTTCTGATGCTTCTTCTAGTAATTATTTTTGCTCTCCTTAGTTCCGCATTTTACGGCGGCGCAGCTGTGCTCCAGCATTACGCATCCGAACAGACATCGCCTGAACTTTCTCTGAGCCCGAAACTTATAATTGAGCTATTTAAGTATCCAAGTTGGCTGTTCGGAAACTTATTTGATATCTTAGGTTTTGTATTCCAATTTTTGGCTCTGAGGTTTGGAGCTTTAAGCCTGGTGGAGCCCATATTGGTAAGCTCGCTGGTATTTGCGATTCCAGTTGCTTCACTGATCAGAAAGAAGATCCCGTCTTTGCGAGACTTTATAGCGGCTTTACTTACGTGCTTGGGCTTAGGAATATTTTTAGCTATTGCTCATCCTCGCCAAAGCAACAATGTTCCTCACGTGCCTCAATGGCTTATACTTACTGCAATAATTGCGTCAATTGTCGGCATATTAGTTTTAGTATCACTGAAAAAACAGCCCAGGATTAAAGCCCTCATTTTGTCAACTGCATCAGGATTTGCCCTTGGATATCTGGCTGCTTCCACAGAGCTGTTCGGGCACGAAACTAAAAACGGAATATTGCGAACTTTTACAGATATAGGCCCTTATGCCTTAGTGATATCAGGTGTCATAGTATTGCTGCTTATTCAAAGCTCATATCAACTTGGTGAAATACGGTTTACTTTGCCAATTCTTACGGTGCTTCAGCCAATGATTGCCATGATTATTGGGGTTTCGATGTTTCACGACCAAATCAACCTAAAGGGCGTCGGTCATTTGGCACCCATAATAGAAGCTTTAGGGTTAATACTGATGTGTGTCTCGGTAGTCTATCTGTCCAGACGCGAAGACTTAAACGTTTAAATTAAAACTTTGAATCGAAATCGTTATTTTAACTAAAATACGAAGCTATAATTCTTTCAGAAACAGCTTTAGCAACCGCCATAATTGAAATTTGTGGATTTACCGTCGGGCTGGACGGCAACAGCGAAGCGTCTATTACAAAGAGATTTTCACAACCCCTCAACTTCCCATTTTTATCGACCGGGCAAATTTGTTCGTCGCTTCCCGCACGTACGGTACCGGTTGGATGAAATGCCGCCAGATGAAGTTCCTTATAGTCAGCCAAAGATGCCAACTCCTTTATCTCGCTCTCATTTCTTAGAACTGACTTTTTAGAGACTCCCGTTAATACTTCGACGGCTCCAGCGGCAAACAGAATTTTCGCGCAAACTTCAATACCTTTTATGAGTCGTTTACCGTCACGATCTGATAATTTATACGTTAAAAACGTACGATTCTTACCCAAAACTCTTCCATTTGGCCCGTCTGAGATCATTGCTCCCAAACTGACCAGATGCTTTGCGTCAGCAATTTGATTCAGCAGCTTCGATCCGACTCCCGGCAAAACCATAGATCCCATGCCTGGAGGCGTAGCCGTGGCTTCAACCAAGATTCCTTCTGAGTCATGAAACTCCTCAACCGAAGCGCTTTGAAGTACACCACGCCAGGGATATATATCCTCCTGGAACCTTCCAGCAACCGCAACGGCTGGATGAATCGCCAGATTCCTACCCAAATGGGGATGGACCGTTATATCGCTTCTTCTTATAATCCCCGGCGATTCGGTTGCGCCCGCAGAGATTACTACCAAATCAGCATAAATTATAATCTTGGATTTATCGGATCTGGTAGCAGCTATTCCAACCGCCTTTGACCCTTCGGTAATGACATGATGTACTCTGAGGTCCGTCACTATCTTCGTGCCGTTTTGACATGCGACTGGCAACACGCTTAGATGAACACCCAGCTTTGCATTATGCGGACATCCAATCGCACATTGACAACACCCGTCGCAACCGGGAGCATTTCTAACCAAAGGTCCCGATTTCCAATTTAACTTCTGGGCACCCTGAAGGGTTTTAAGGCCGTTGTTCCCCATTATGTCAAGAGGTACGGGCCCTACCTGAAACGTGTCTTCGGCATCATCTAAATATTGCGAAAATTCATCTTTTTGGGCAAAGTCGAGTCCAAACTTGTTGTACCAAACGTCTAAAATTTTCTCCGGAGTTCTATAACAAGTCCCCGAATTAATCAAAGTTGTGCCTCCGACCCCTTTGCCGATAGGCATAATTACCGGAGGTACTCCGAGTAGAGCGGTGGCTCCTCCATCCCTATACATTGAAGCGAATCGATCAAGAGGCATATTTTCTCTGATGTCACGGCTCGCATGGTGCTGCCCCTCTTCTACAATTATTACCTTTGCGCCCTTGGCAGAAAGTTCTCTGGCAACAATAGATCCGCCTGCTCCAGATCCGACTATGACCACGTCACACCTGGAAATACTAGGGAAATAACCGGCTGAGACGGTATCGAGATTTACATCAGGCCTAACCGGAGGGTTGTCGAAAGCTACAGCAATTTCGGTTGCATTCGAATACGCACCGTTGACCAAAAGGACCAACGCCTTTAAAGCCTCGATTAAGTTAAAGGTTATTTTATTTCTGTAGAGTTTTTGAATCAGCTCTTCGCGTTCTTGAATATTTAAGTCACTAATCCTTCGTCTGTATTTGGCATAAGAAATCGCTTCAAATATATTCACGGCTATCAGATATCCTCGGGCAAAGTCTTTTGGAAGCCTTTTCAAATAGAGCACAAGCTTTACCGCAAGATCGCTCGGATCGGGGCCGCCGGCTTCCTCCGGAAGTATTGCCGCACAAAACGACACCAAACTTTTAGGGGGGGTTTCCTTTGACATATTTCTGCCTTTTAGCGCCTTATTTTTTAATCTACCTGGTCTGATATTTAGGTTTTACAAGCTTTCTTCCCAACTTGATCCAGAATGGGTAAGTTGTAAATATTAATATCGATATCATGTGACCAAATACTGACACGTTCTCATATTCAAAATCAAAAACACCAGAATTAATCATCCAATCTCTTCCAGACTTGGCCCGCATAAGCTTCCACATCCACTTTGTTTGAGGCTTGTTTAAATATAAGTTTGTCGAAGTTCCGATAAAAATAGCAATGGTTGACTTTTCCAATGCATCGGCGACAAACTTATTAGGCGAATTTTTTTCAATTAAAACTCCCGCGGTTATTAAAAGCGGCGGATCTACCAAAAAACTCATTACTTTTCCTTACTCTATTAATCTTATCTGTCACACTGTATTTAGCGTGTTTGCCGTGTTTGGCATAAAGTTTAAAACCGTAAACTGTGCAAATCTCTTAAATACCACCAAGGACAATTATCTGTACAATTATCTGTTCTCAAGGGAACTATATTGCACTTTACCTCGTCTAGAATCTCCACGGAACTCAGTTTCTAGACCAGATAACTTCTTCTCTTGTAATTTAATCTATTAAATTTGGCGCTACCCTGAAGATATTAACTGACTTGGTCACACCCAAACTGTTTATTAATATTAATTCGACTCAGTAAATAAATCAAAACGACTTAAACAATGATATTGCAGTTACCTTGGAACCGAAGGTACATTTTCAAATATTCTAAGGTGATACCGCTCCAACTTTACAA
>DAHXLF010000289.1 GCA_027371755.1 Acidimicrobiales bacterium | reverse complement strand
TAAAAGAATAACTGTGTCATTTAGCCATCTCTTGGATGTATAGTGTAGTTCCACTCTCCATGGAAACTATTACGGATCAAGAGGAATATATAGTTCTGACCAAATAGTTTAGAGAACTGTAGAACAATACCTCAATTGAATACCGCAATGACATTGTCAATGCAAATGGGATCAACCTCCTGACTGCTCTTCATGACGCTAACGAAAAAGCAGCCAAGGCCGAGAAGATTTGTATCCAGCTTAGTAAATGGCCTTGACGGCGACGAGCGGCGGCATATAATTTGAGCAAGAAGGTTGATCCAATACTTTTTTTCGAACGTCATCTCGTGGTTATTTTATGGGCTAGATGAAACCTTTCAGCACCATATATTGTATATGATCCGCAAAAATATTTCTTCGGGATTCTTCCATGTCACAGTAGGCTCATTTGGCAGTGACGACACCACATTCTTAAGGCATGACATGAATGCCGAAGTAGGTGGTAATAAAAATGATGGCCATTTTGATCTAAACGTGGCAA
>DAHXLF010000288.1 GCA_027371755.1 Acidimicrobiales bacterium | reverse complement strand
TATCATTTTATTTTATTCTACAAGAGTTATTTCTGATAGCACTTTATGCACTAGAATCTTTATATCATTTTATTTTCTCATTTTATCTTTAATTTTATTTTTTTCTATATCGTTTTTTTTTCATTTAATCTTTGATTTTATTTTCTCATTTTATCTTTTTTTTTTTTTTTTTAGTCATTTTATTTTTCATTTTATCTTTGTAGCATTTTATATTTTCATCTTTATATTATTTTAGGTCAGTGTACTTCGTGCACTAGAATCTTTATATCGTTTTATATTGTCATTTTATCTTTAATTTTATTTTTTTCTATATCGTTTTTTTTCATTTAATCTTTGATTTTATTTTCTCATTTTATCTTTATATCATTTTATTTTTTCATCTTTGTGTCATTTTAATTTCTTATTTAATCTTTATATCATTTTGTTTTTTCACTTTTTTTTTTATCTTTGTATTATTTCATTTTTTACCACAAAATCTTTATATCATTTTAGGTCAGTGCACGTAGAGCACTTGAATCTGA
>DAHXLF010000287.1 GCA_027371755.1 Acidimicrobiales bacterium | reverse complement strand
TAGTGTATGCTTTAAACCCTTGTGAAGAAAATAAAATGATATAAAAATAAAAAAAAATAAAATGATATAAAGATGAGGAAATAAATGATATAAAGATTCTAATGCACAAAGGGCTTTTAGTGTATGAATTAAATTCTTGTGGGAAAAATAAAATTATATAAAGATAAAAAATAAAATGATACAAAGATTCTAGTGCACGAAGTGCTTTTTAGTGTATGCTTTAAACCCTTGTGAAGAAAATAAAATGATATAAAAATAAAAAAAAATAAAATGATATAAAGATGAGAAAATAAAATAATATAAAGATCAGAATATAAACTGATACGAATATAAAATGAGAAAATAAAATGATACAAAGATAAAAATAAAATGAGAAAAAAATAAGATGAGAAAATAAAATAATACAAAGATGAGAAAATAAAACAATACAAAAATAAGATGAGAAAATAAAATAATACAAAGCTAAGAATATAAGAAAATAAAAAAAAATAAAATGATATAAAGATGAGAAAATAAAATAATA
>DAHXLF010000286.1 GCA_027371755.1 Acidimicrobiales bacterium | reverse complement strand
GGTATGAACCCAATAGGTGTAGCTCTAAATCCAAACACAGATACGATCTATGTTCCAAACTTTGGTTCAAACAATTTATCTGTTGTAAATGGATTAACAAATACCGTTACAACAACAATATCAGTTGGATCTGGTCCAGCTAACGTAGCGGTTAATCCCAATACAAATACAATCTATGTTGCAAACTTTAGTTCAAATAATTTATCTGTCATTCAAGGTTCGACTTCATATCCATCTGTTGCAACAAATGTATCATCTAATGTAAGCGGGTCTAATTTAACTATAAATTGGCAACCCCCAGTTGAAGACGGCGGTTATCCAATAAATGGTTATCAATTAGGTCTTTATCCAACAAATGGACAATCTCCTGTAATTATAGGAGTACCATCTTCATCTCAAAACTATACCTTTACTAATTTAACTCCTGGAACATCATATAATTACTCAATAACCGCTACTAATCAAAACGGTCCAGGTCAACCATTTATGTCTAGTACTCCAATTCAAATAATCTGTCAGTAATA
>DAHXLF010000285.1 GCA_027371755.1 Acidimicrobiales bacterium | reverse complement strand
AAAAACCTATAGCTTTAAATCAGCCACTGGCGGTACTAACGAATACGGCCCACTCATTTAAGCCAAAAACACATTACCTCGACTTTAGCATTTAATCCGTTCCAAGTACCCTCTATCTTTTGTTGGTTACACATATTCGTGTAATTTTTTTTTGGTTAATGATATAGTGCGGTTTGATTGCAGTATGCTAATCCAGATAATATGTTCTTAGTATTGAAAAAAAGCAGGACAGGAACCAACGTACAGGTATACTTCGCCGAATCCAACATATAGTTACCAGCCATCCAACATGCACACAACAACGACATTGTCCTTAATTATGTTTTATGCGCATGTTGTCGGAGGGTGTGTGCATAATCAATGGCTGGTAACTATATGGACTTGTTCCGCCCAGGGGTACCAGGCCATTTCATGACAAGCCAGCATCATGACAAGCCAGGACTTATTCCCCCAGTGCAGGCAAAATCTGAATTCTTTAATTCATTTTACTAACCCCAAAACCAACATGACAACACCGTCATTGA
>DAHXLF010000284.1 GCA_027371755.1 Acidimicrobiales bacterium | reverse complement strand
AAATATATAATGAATAAACTAGTCAAACGTGATATTATATTAGAATTAAAGCTCACGCTTTAATTCCAATATAATATCAAAAAAAATTATCTTATCTGATATATAATTTAAAAATATTAAAAAATATATAATGAATAAAATAGATTGATCTGATATATAATTTAAAAATATTTAAAAATATATAATGAATAAAAATGATTGATCTGATATATAATTTAAAAATATTAAAAAATATATAATGAATAAAAATAGTCGATCTGATATATAATTTAAAAATATTAAAAAATATACAATGAATAAAATAGTCAAATGTGATATTATATTAGGATTAATACTTTTTTCTAGAGCACATTGTACTCTGAAGAGCTTTAATTTCAATATAATATCAAAAAAAATATCTTATCTAATATATAATTTAAAAATATTAAAAAATATATAATGAATAAACTAGTCAAACGTGATATTATATTAGAATTAAAGCTGTCGCTTTAATTCCAATATAATATCAAAAAAATTATCTTATCT
>DAHXLF010000283.1 GCA_027371755.1 Acidimicrobiales bacterium | reverse complement strand
AAAAAATAAAATCAAAGATAAAATGAGAAAATAAAATAATATAAAGATGAGAAAATAAAATAATAAAGATAAAATAATAAAATAAAATGATATAAATATAAAAAAAATAAAATAATAAAAATATGAGAAAATAAAATAATATAAATATGAGAATATAAAATGATATAAAGATAAGAAAATAAAATTATAGAATAATGATAATATAAAATGATATAAAAATAAGAAAATAAAATGATATGAAGATAAAATAATAAAATAAAATGATATAAATATAAAAAAAATAAAATAATAAAAATATGAGAAAATAAAATAATATAAAAATGAAAAACTAAAATAATATGAAGATGAGGAAAAATATATAAATATGATAAAATAAAATAATACAAAGATGAAAAAATAAAATGATGAGAAAATAAAATGATGAAAGTATAAAACAATATAAAAATAAAAAAAAATAAAATCAAAGATAAAATGAGAAAATAAAATGATATAAAGATGAAAAAATAAAATATTAGAAAGATAAAAT
>DAHXLF010000282.1 GCA_027371755.1 Acidimicrobiales bacterium | reverse complement strand
TGACGGATATCAGTCTTATAAAAAATATGAAAATGTTACCCATTCACTTTGTAATGCCCATCACTTAAGAGAACTTACTAAGAAGTCGATAAGTAATACCAACCTAATCAAGTGAAATATAGGATAAGTCTGGAGTATTGAATAGGCCTCGAAGTAGTGCTGGTGATTTTTGTAATTGGTGTAGCTTTGAGATTACGAACTTCTTCAAATGATCTGGACCTGATATCGTTGTTCTTCCCACTCCGTGAGCTTTTACTTCTCGCCATACAGACTCATCTGGATTCAGTTTGGGTGAGTAGGGCGGAAGAAAGAATAGCGTTAGCTTTCCATTTGTACTTTTTACATATTCTTTAGTCATCTTTGCCTTGTTCGGCAATCGGATGAGGATAATGAAGATAAAATATGGCAGCAGATGCAATTCCGCCATGGGGTTTCAGTTCTATAGTTGGTAAATTAATGGGGCTGATAAAGGGAAAGATTATGCTATGATAGGTTGGATAGAGGCTCAAAATGCAAATAGGGCGGTATCA
>DAHXLF010000281.1 GCA_027371755.1 Acidimicrobiales bacterium | reverse complement strand
GGTTGGGGGGCTTGCTGTGATATCTAATCCACTTACGGCAACAAGTGCAAATGCATATCAATTCGCTGCTGACAATCCCGTAAACTTTAAGGATCCGACGGGACTTTGCGCAACGTGTCACGGACCTACCGTAACGGACTGGATAGGAGTAGCTTTGGGGGCAGTATCTACTGGATTAGCGACAGCTTCAATGTTAATGCCTGGTTCAGAACTAGCCCCATTACTTAAGGGGGGAAGTTTGGTTACTGGGTTTGCTGCTACCAGCATAGATGCTTCGAGTTGCGCTAACAGAGTTTGGCAGGCATGTGTTGGTGCTGGACTTGGTATGGTTGGTCTTGTTGCAGGTGGAACTGATTATCTAGGTAACAAAGTTGATTCAGTTGGTAATTTCCTAGAAGATACTGGCATAGGGAGATATTTGGATAATACAGCTTTAGGAGCCAGCGGCGATGGTGTTTTGTGGGATGGCGGAAATGCAGTGGTTAGTGCCTTAAGCTGTTAGCAAATTATAATAATGTTACAAGAATTTAACG
>DAHXLF010000280.1 GCA_027371755.1 Acidimicrobiales bacterium | reverse complement strand
ACATAGTTATTCAAAACACTTTTAAATAATATATTTAAAATCATTTTATTTAAATTATTTAATTAGATTAATTAAATAAAAATATTTAATGATTAGATTAATTAAATAAAAATATTTAATGATTAGATTAAATAAATTAAAAATATTTAATGTTTAGATTAAATAAATTAAATATATTTAATGCTTAGATTAAATAAATTAAAAATATTTAATGAATAAATAAAATATTTAATTTGATTAATGTATTAACTAAATTAAAAATATTTAATGATTTAATAAATAAAAAATATTTAATGATTAGATTAAATAAATTAAAAATATTCAATGTTTAGATTAAATAAATTAAAAATATTTAATGAATAAATAAAATATTTAATTTGATTAATATATTAACTAAATTAAAAATATTTAATGTTTTAATAAATAAAAAATATTTAATGATTGATTAAAATATTTATTGATTAAATTAAATAAATTAAAAATATTTATTGATTGAATGAATTATTTAATTATTAGATTAAATAATTAATTACA
>DAHXLF010000027.1 GCA_027371755.1 Acidimicrobiales bacterium | reverse complement strand
AATATGTCAAAAAGCTTGCAATTAAAAGAATTAGAATTAAAGAGAGAGGTTTGTATACAAGAGTCTGAATTCTTTCAGCTTGAATTGGATTAACTCCCAATTCGTTTAAAAGATTTGCTAACCAACCCGAGGTCGTCTGTAGCTGAGTTGACAAGATGTGAAATGCAGTCGGTCGTAATGATGTTTGATATAAAAATAGAGTATTCATCTTTATCATTATTAAGCTTAATTGAAATATGAGCAGAAACAATAAATCGATATTTTATTATTTAAGACACGTAGATTATCTACTTTTGATGTCGGCAGTCGCCCTTTCTTTAATAGGTCTTGTCATGATATATTCAGTGACCAAAGCACAGGCTCCATATTTGGGGGTGGGTCCTGATCATTACCTGATTCGACAAGCATTGTTCTTGGTTATTGGATTTATAGTCATGTTTATGTTCATAGTGGTGGACTATCGAATTTTAGAATTCTTCGGAGTGTTGATTTACGGTTTTGCGTTGTTAATGTTGGTAGTGGTAATGACTTCAGTTGGAAGTGTGGCTTTGGGCGCCCAGAGGTGGTTTCAGCTAGGTCCAATTCAAGTTCAGCCTTCTGAATTTGCCGTACTGGCAGTAATTTTTATAATCGCTTATTTTGCCAGCAAAGAAGAGCAGATCGGCTTTAAGGCTTTAATGAAAATATTGGTTTTTGCGGGCATCCCCATCCTTCTCGTATATAAACAGCCCGATTTAGGAACAGCGATTATTCTGGGTGTTACGGCATTTACGATGTTGGTCGTGGCAAATACAAGGGCCTTGCATCTTTTTCTGATGTTTGTCGCATTGATATTAGCTATTGTAATAGTGCTAAATCTGGGAATTCTTAAGCAGTATCAGGTTAACAGGCTTACGGCTTTTTTACATCCTAAGAATGCCCCGCCAGCCACCGTTTATAATCTTCAACAATCTGAAATAGCAATCGGCTCGGGCGGAGCTTTTGGAACTGGCTTCGGAAAAGGTTCTCAAACAAATTTGGCTTTTGTGCCAGAACAGCAGACTGATTTTATATTTACCGCAGTCGGCGAACAGCTAGGTTTTGTCGGTTCGGCGACCGTGATCGGGTTGTTTTTTATTATGGCTTGGCGATTAATCAGAGCCATATCTTTGTCGCGTGATTCATACGGAAGATTACTTGTAGCAGGAGCTCTGGGGTGTATTGTCTTTTCGGTGTTCCAAAATATGGGCATGACCATTGGACTTATGCCGATAACAGGAATACCGTTGCCGTTTATGAGCTATGGTGGTTCGTCCACGGTTGTGTTTTTTACAATGATTGGTCTGGCTTTAAATGTTGAGATGAGAAGAAAGTCTGGAAATATTGGCAGGTTTATGCCACTAAAAGCGAATCAGGAACTTGAGCCCGTAATCAGATAATAAATTAGGTAGATATATTTAAATTAAAATCGCAATGGCTAAATTAGAAAGTCAAGATGATATGATGGGTGAAACCGACGGTACAACATCTGAAGATATTGATCAAATCAATTCGGTTGACACCGGTTCATCGGAAAATGCCCATTTAGAAGACGGCGAACTTGTTTTAGATAAACAAGATAGGACCGAGCCCGATAATACGGGAGTTGACATATTGGCCACACAGGAGTTCGTTCAGGTCGAACTTTTGAATATAGAAACCGTGTATCCTGATGTATTTCCAAAATTGGTATTACGGGCAGTAGATGACCCTAACTTGGAATTTGCATTTTCGGTTGGTTCTTTTGAGGCGGTTGCAATTGCGAACGCCTGGAGGAATTTAAAATCTCCGCGGCCATTGACGCATGATTTATTTGCAAACGTTCTTTATGAAATAGGCGCTACCGTTGAAGAGGTCAGAATTTTTCCCAAAGAGCAAGGTAATTACGTCGGTCAGATATTAATTACTTCTTCTAAAGGACCCAAGATGTTTGACTGTCGTCCATCGGATGCTATCGCTTTGGCCCTTAGGCAGAAATTGACAGTTCCCATAATGTGCGCACCTCAACTTTTTGAAGATTAGGTAACATTCACGAAGTTGACGTGGTAACTTCATGGTGAAATATCATAAGACGTGCAGGATCTGACTTCAAACTAATTCGTTGCAGTTGTTTCAGATGTTTAAATTACTTTGCGACGGAGCAGTTCTAAACTTTAAAATGACAATGTATGAGTTGTGATTTATGGAATTGAATGAATTCGTTTAATTCCATAAGCCGAATATCCTGAAAATAGACTGCCGGAATATTTGTCAAGAATTTTTGTTGAAGTAATTGTCGGCTAATTTGTTAATTTAACAGTTAACTGAGATAAGAAGATAGAACGTGAAAGGAAGTAGGATATGAAAAGTTTCGTTGGATTTATGTCTTCTGTCAATGGCAGAATTTTGAGGGTGGTTTTGGGTTTGGTTCTTATTGGAGTCGGAATGTACATAGGAGGTTTTGGTCTGATTATATCGGCAATAGGGCTTATTCCTATAACTTTGGGAGCGGCTAACAAATGCCTACTTAGTCCAGTGGTTCATCCTAAGTTGCAACATTAAGAAATTGCAAATGAACCGAGTAAGTCATTAATTAGGGCGCCGTATATTTCCGGCAATGTTGAGTGTATTAGGTAGTTGGCGATTACATAGATAATAGTGTATTAATTTGTAATCATATTCACGAAATTTAAAATACCGAAAGTGATGCTTGTTAATTGTTTATCGTCTGAATTTAATTTATACGGTATTTAGAATGTCGTCTAAACTTCGATCGTTTGCTTCCGTCGAAATTCTCATCAGAATGGCCAGTAAAAAATAATTAGAAATCAAAGAAGATCCTCCGTAGGACATCCATGGAAGGGTAATTCCAGTTAGCGGCAGCACTCGTTCTATGCCAGCGAGAATAAAAAAAGTTTGGAAACCTATTAATATGGTCAACCCAGCAGCCAGAAGCTTGGAAAATTCAGATCTTGCGGTTGCGGCTATTCTTAGCCCCGAACCTACAATTAATAAAAATCCGACTAAAATGGCAGTTGCTCCGAACAATCCAAGTTCTTCGCCGAAGGCCGCAAAAATATAGTCGCTTTGGGGTACCGGAACATAGATACCCGTTAAGCCAAGTCCCCATCCTTTACCTCCGATTCCACCTCGTGCCAACGCTACCATACCCTGTATAAGCTGATATCCCGAAGGCTTGTTGGGAATTGTCCCGAAAGGGTTTGAGTACGGATGTAACCACCCGAATATTCTTGCATTGACTTGAACCAATACGTGCGATCCGACAAATGTACCGACGGCAAATAAAACTAAACCGACAATAACGTAACTTAATTTTCCCGTAGCTAGCCAGATCATCGAGACAAACAATACAAATAAAAGAAGTGAAAATCCTACGTCATGTTCAGTGCCAATGGCGAAAAGGGATAACGCAAGTGCCAATGCCAGGGGGCCGAACGGTCTTAAATCGGGTATCATTCTGTTCCCGAAGCGCTTGGTGGAAATGGTAAGCATCTCCCGTTTTTCGACAAAATATGACGCGAAAAAAATTGTCAAAGTAAGTTTTGCTATTTCGACGGGCTGAAAAGCCAAACCTCCTACTACTACCCAGAGTCTGGCTCCGTTAATGTCAGCTCCTACGCCGGGAACTAGGGGAGAGGCAAGCAAAATAAGAGAAGCCAGCAGTAACAGATATCTGTAGCGATCCAAGTCTCGTGAGCGTTTGACTATGGCCATCGTTGCTATGTAAACAGTTACGCCAATGACTGTCCACAGTAATTGGTTGGGTGCTTCTGGTCGTTTATTAAATACGTCCAATCGATATATCATTACGTATCCCAAGCCGTTTAGAAGCAGTACCACAGGTAAAATTACACCGTCGGCTTTGGGAACTAAAATCCAGTTGGCTATGTGAGCCGCAAGACTGATTAACAATGCGACCAGAATGAATAGAAATAAATTTGATGGTATTTTGGAATGAAGAGATAGATTTACCAAAATATATGCGGAATCGACAATTAAGTTGGCGAGCAAGATCAAGCCAAGCTCACTGCGACGCTTAAAGAACTGATTCTTTTGTTTTATCTCAATCGAAGGCGGACTGGTGGTTATCATAAAAAATCTACTAAAATAGGCTAGCGCAATATTTATACCTATATGCGACTAGCCTGGAATATATGGAAACTATTTACAAGATAGATCAATCACATTTTTTAAACAGAGAAGTTTCCTGGCTGCGTTTTGCCGAGCGATTAATTGATTTGGCCGAAGACACGGCTATGCCTCTGATGGAACGAGTCAAGTTTTTGGCCATATATGGTTCGGGAATGGACGAATTTTTTCAAGTTAGAGTTGCGGGACTTTATGATCAGTTGGAAGCTGACATCAGAGCTAGATCCACGGACGGCATGACTCCGCTGGAGCAAATTAAGCTCATAAGGGAGATCACGTTGGATCAACTGGAAAGAGTTGATGCCGTATACCTAAATTCTATAGTTCCGGCTCTGCACGATGCTGGAATTCAAATTGCCGATTATTGCGACTTGGACTCAAACGACAGCGAATATCTTGATGGGTTGTTCAATACAAAGATTGCCCCAGTTCTGACTCCGTTGGCGGTGGACCCTAGCCACCCATTTCCTTACCTTTCAAACTTGTCGCTTAATCTGGCCATTATAGTGGCAGACCCCGTGACTGGGTCTCAACGTTTTGCCCGAGTTAAGGTACCTCAGGAAGTATTGAAAAGATTTGTTTTACTTCCGGACAAAAATCGATTTGTAACGGTAGAGCAGGTTATTGCCGCACACCTTCCAGAACTATTTTCAGATATTGCAGTATTGTCTCATTTTACATTCAGGGTTACCAGAAATGCTGACTTGACTTTAGTTGAAGAAGAAGCTGACGATCTTTTGGAAGCAGTTGAGATGGAACTCAGGCGACGAAGATTTGGTAGGGCCGTAAAACTTGATTTACAGTGGGGCGCAACGGATTATATTAAAGAGTTTCTGACCAAGGAGTTGGAGCTGACCGAAGAGGATGTATATTTCTCCAAGTCTCCGTTGGACTTAAATTCACTTATGGCGGTCTATGCAATTGACAGACCGGATTTGCATCAAAAACCCTTTAAGTCGGTGCCTTCTGCTGATTTAATGGGGAAACATACCAGTGCCAACGAATTATTTAAAGCCATTAAATCCAAAAATATCATGGTTCAACACCCCTATGAGTCATTTACGACGTCGGTCACTGCACTTATCGAAAGAGCTGCATCCGATCCTAAGGTTTTGGCGATTAAGCAGACACTTTACAGAACGTCGGGAGATTCTCTTATTGTTAAGTCTCTCATAAAGGCCGCCGAAAATGGCAAACAGGTAGCGGTTCTCATTGAGCTAAAGGCAAGATTTGACGAGCAAGCCAACATCGAGTGGGCAAAGGTAATGGAAAGAGCGGGGGTGCACGTAGTCTATGGCCTTGTCGGGCTAAAGACTCATGCAAAGTGTGTTTTGATTGTAAGACACGAGCAGGATTCCTTGGTTAGATATTGCCATATTGGCACGGGTAATTACAACTCTAAAACCGCTCGGATGTATGAGGATTTAGGCATTTTAACGGCTGACGAAGAGATCGGAGCGGATCTGTCCGAATTGTTTAACTATCTGACCGGATATTCGAAACAGTCTAAATATCGTAAGTTGGTAGTTGCACCGTCAAACTTAAGACGGTTCATAATTAATAAAATCCAAGAGCAGGCTCAACTTAAAGATCAAGGTTACATTGCTATAAAGGTAAATGGACTTACCGACAGAGACATAATAGAAGCTTTGTATCGGGCTTCTTCTAGCGGCGTTAAAATCGACCTTCTCATTAGAGGGGTCTGTTCTTTGTTGCCCGGTCTTAAAGATGTCTCCGATAATATAACTGTCAGATCTATAGTCGGCAGATTTCTTGAACACTCGAGAATTCTTAGATTCGGCAAAGAAGATCCGGAATATTATATTGGGTCTGCGGATTTAATGGAAAGAAACTTGGATCGTCGGGTAGAGGTATTGTTGCCCGTTAAAGATGAAGAAATAAAATCGAGGTTGGAAGGGATATTAGAAATCGAGTTGGTCGATGACGTAAATTCATGGGAGTTACAACCAGACGGAACTTATAAAAGAATCAGTGGTCTTAAAAGGGTAAATTGTCAGGAAATTTCAATTGACATGGCTAACGACCGTGCTTTCTTGGAAAATCATATGGCCAAATCAGACAATTTCTAGCATTCTGTCTAGAGCAAGTTTAGCCATTGCCTTTGTTTTTTCAGCTACCTTTATTTGGTTGGTAACCTGACCTTCAACCAAGAGTTCCAATATCCAGGCAAGATGTTTTAAATCTATTCTGAACATCGTCGCACACGGGCAAATTAACGGGTCCAAAGAAATTACAGTTTTATCAGTGTTTTCATTTGCCAAGCGGTTTACCAAGTGAATTTCAGTACCGACGCCGAATATTGCGCCGGCTGGAGCTGCGGTAATTGTTTTAATAATAAAATCGGTGGACCCAGCTAAGTCTGCTTTTTCGACGACTTCATGCGAGCATTCTGGATGTACTATTACCTGCCCAGTTTGGTATTGCTGTCTAAATTCGTTAATATTGGCAACGCTAAAGCGTTGATGAATCGAACAGTGCCCTTTCCACAGAATAAACTTTGCTTCGGCTAGCTCTTGTTTATCGTTTCCGCCTAGATCCAATTGGGGATCCCATAATACCATGTCGCTATGATCGAACCCAAGTTCAAAAGCTGTATTGCGACCCAAATGTTGATCCGGAAAAAATATGATTTTAGAGTCGGGTGATTTGCTCAAGGCCCACTTAACTACTGATTTTGCGTTTGATGAAGTGCAAACGCTTCCCCCGTTCTGCCCTACAAATGCTTTTAGGGTGGCAGCTGAGTTGATGTAGGTAATCGGAACTACGTTTTGTATGTCAACGATCGCCTGTAAATCTTGCCAGCATTGCGAGATTTGATCGATATCTGCCATATCTGCCATTGAACATCCGGCATTAAGATCGGGCAAAATAACTACTTGATCATCTGAAGTAAGTATGTCTGCTGCTTCTGCCATAAAATGAACTCCGCAGAACACTATGTATTTAGCTTTGGCTTGCTTGGCGGCTAATTTTGATAATGCAAGAGAGTCCCCTTTTGCGTCGGCAAACTGAATTATTTCGTCTCGCTGATAGTGGTGACCCAGTATGAAAAGTTTTTCGCCGAGAATATCTTTTGATTTCTTAATGGAGTCAATCAATTCAGAATTATCAGCCTCACTGAATTTTGACGGAAGCGGTTTCTGCATCCGAAACATCGTTACCTCACTTTAAAACAAGGATCTCAATTCCGTCGGCAGAGTTATCTGGAATCTCTGCGGATATGGCGACCATGAGATCAGACACCGTTGCTTTATCCAGACCGGTACTTATATTCTAGTGTCATTTTTTAGAATCAGCTGTCATATTTAAATTAAATTTCGCGTTGGAAAGATTTCTGCTTTAAGGTACTCTATTGGCCAACGAATGCAGAAAGAGTTAAGTGGAATCGTCGGATCGTTGTGGTCGTAATCGTATTGGTCTTCTTCGAATATGAACTTAAAGGATTCAATGAGTAAACAGACATTAGTATAGATTTATGTATCGGATCTAATGTTGTCTTGCGTCGTGGTTAGCTAATCGATGTTAGAGCATATGCACTTGAGTCAACAAGATATAACGGCCTTGCTGATCCGCTACAATTATGAATATATGGAACGTCCCGAAAATATACCTGATGCACCAGGATCTTATCAATTTTTGGATTCAGATAATCGAATAATATATGTCGGCAAAGCAAAGTCTTTAAAAAATCGGCTCGGGAGTTACTTTAATAATCAATTGAGCTTAGATCCAAAGACTTCACAAATGTTGTCCAAGGCTGCAAAGGTAGAGTGGATCCAAGTAAAAACCGAACAAGATGCCCTTATATTAGAAGACAGTCTTATAAAGCGTTACAGCCCCAGGTTTAATATTCGTCTTAGGGATGATAAATCATACCCAAGTGTTGCAGTCAACATTAAACACGACTGGCCAAGATTGTTTGTAACTCGTAATTTAAAATTAAAAAATTCAAAGTATTTCGGACCGTATGTAAATGCGGGAGCGATAAAAGAAACCCTGGAAACTTTACAAAAAATATTTCCCACTCGAAGTTGTACTGATGCTGACTTGGCTCAGCATATTAAGTCAAATAAGCCTTGTCTGATGTATCATATTAAACGATGCAGCGGACCGTGCGTGGGTGAAATCACCTCACCAGAATATAGGACTCTTTTAAACGGCGCCATGAAGGTGCTTGGAGGTGAAACTCAAGCCATAAAGCTAACCCTTCAATCAAAGATGGAGGAGTTATCAACAAACCTTAACTTTGAACAGGCGGCCAAGGTGAGGGACCGAATATCTGACATCGGTGAAATTGAAAAAAGACAAACTATTTCTATGTCCAATAATATTTCGGCCGATGTATTCGCAATAGCAGTAGGACAGTTACATGCAGCCGTTAAGGTACTTACGGTAAAAAATGGTTTATTGATCGGGCACAAAGGTTTCTTTGTAGACAGAGTTGAACCTTTAAGTGGCGAAGAGCTTATTACAAAGGCGGTTGTTTCGCACTACTCTGAAC
The DNA here is from genome assembly GCA_027371755.1 of Acidimicrobiales bacterium. Taxonomy (GTDB): domain Bacteria; phylum Actinomycetota; class Acidimicrobiia; order Acidimicrobiales; family JABEUL01; genus JAJZNL01. The sequence goes on along the minus strand of DAHXLF010000027.1, from coordinate 11,751 downwards.
AGGCAGATTCAGAAATTAAGTTTGAATCAATACTCGTCAGCCATATCCCAACTGATGTTAAGTTGCTGCAGCATTGGCTCAAAGAAAAGTTTGGCCATGCTATCTTATTGTCATCTCCCAAGAGCGGAGCTAAGTATGAACTGTTGCAGGTAGCAATAAATAATGCTAAAGAGGCCCTTGAGAGACAGACCTTTAAGCGAGCTTATGATTTTAATTCAAGATCCGTACTTTTGACTGACTTAAAAAATATTCTTAAATTAAAAAATGTTCCCTATAGAATCGAATGTTACGACTGCTCTCATCTGTTCGGAACAAATTACGTAGGTTCAATGGTAGTTTTTGAAGACGGGCTACCTAAAAAGAGAGACTACCGAATTTTTAAGGTTAATACTAATAAGAATGATGATTATTTGGCGATGCATGAAGTTTTAACAAGAAGATTTAAAAGGATGATTTCAGATACTTCAAGTGACGCAAGTTTTCGATTAAAACCGGACTTAGTGGTAATTGACGGAGGCAAGGGTCAGCTTAAGGTAGCTTATGAAGTATTGAGTGATTTAAATATCGATGTGGGTTTGGTATCGCTAGCCAAACAATTCGAGGAGATATTCTTTCCTAATCAATCTCAACCGCTTAGGATATCCAGAAACTCCGAATCGCTTTTTTTGCTTGAACGTCTCAGGGACGAATCTCATCGCTTTGCCATCAGCCACCACAGGAAGTTAAGGTCTAAATCGGCTATAGTTTCGGAGTTACGAAATATATCCGGGGTGGGGCCGAAAACCGAAACTTTGCTGTTTGATAAATTTAGAACGGTTTCTAAGATTAAAGAAGCTTCGCTGGAGGAGCTTATGCAAACTGAATCGTTGCCCGAAACCGTTGCCAAACAAATCTATTCTTATTTCCATGACGACCTCTATTTTCGCAATGATACTTCGGGTGCGATTTAAATCTTAAATCCCAATAACGGATTTAACGGCAATTGGGTTGTGCCAACCTCGGCAATATTTATTGTTGTTTGTACGATTTCAAAAGTTGTCTTTAAAATGGCATACCGGTGAACACATTTCTTTTTTTGTCATCGTTTGTCGGCCGCACGGATATACATTGATTTCTTAAAACAGGACGCTTGATAAAACTCAAAGCCTGGATCCATCAGTACTGATAAGAATAATTCGTTAGATCTAATTAAAAAATTGACACCTTTAAATTAGCGCCTATAAACTAAAATTAGGAAACAAAATGCTTTGACAGTTAAGAAAGTCAATTGCCAAATTGTAAATTGGTTGTAAAGGTACCATATCAGATGCCAAATGAAATTTTAATTGTGGTGGGAATGTCAGGTGCCGGCAGGTCTACCGCCGCCGATGTCTTAGAAGACCTCGGATGGCTCGTAATTGATAATCTTCCAAGCTCGCTGTTGGAGAAAATCGGTGATTTGGCGATGAGTTCTAAAAATGAATTTCGGAATATAGTTTTGGTGTTGGGCAGGAGCACACCGTTTGAATTTGGAGAGCTTCTGATTGCATTAGACGAACTTAAAGCGCGAGAGAAAACAATGAAGATTCTTTTTTTGGATGCGACAGACGATGTTCTATTGCGCCGCTTTGAAGGTACCAGAAGAAAACACCCTGTTGAAGGGTCCACTCTTTCTGAATCAATTCACCTTGAAAGAGAGAATTTATTTGCACTGCGAGCCAAAGCGGATGTTGTAATAGACACAACTGAACTAAATGTGCATCAATTTGCCGACAAGATTAAATCGCTGTTCAGCCACGAAGACACGGCCGGTCTGAAGGTCCAAGTGGTTTCGTTTGGTTATTCTTACGGAATCCCGATGGATGCCGATCTTGTAATGGATGTAAGATTTTTGCCAAATCCTTACTGGGAGCCAACACTTAAAGAAAAAACCGGTCTGGATAAACCGGTGTCTGATTTTGTTTTAAACTCGGAGGCGACCCAAGAATTTGTGGATCGGTTTACTAAATTGCTTGATACGGTAATCCCTGGTTATAAAAATGAGAGTAAAAGTTATTTAACCATTGCCATAGGATGCACTGGGGGGAAACACCGCAGTGTAGCTTTAGCTGAATTCATTGGTGGTTATATTCAAGGGAGTGGTTTAAAAGTCGTAATAAAGCATAGAGACGTAAATCGCGGGGCGCTCATAAATTAACTCAGGTAAATTGATTCAGGTAAATTAAACCAGGCCTTGAATCTTGACTGCGGGAAATCTAGGAAATGACGCACGTCAATTGTAGTTAATTGTATTTAGTGTAGTTTTATGTGTCGGATGGTTTTGCAGTTGTCGGTGATTCAGTATCTATTGTCAGTTTCAAGTTTCAGCGGCTTAAATTTAAATCCGTTATCTGCTTAGTTGCAAATTATCTGTTTTATAAAGTGATAGCAAATGGTATTGACTATCACTTTTAGTTATCTCAGCAAAGTTAATAATGATACCTGAAACTGAAAAAATATTATTTTAGTTAAATTATTTTCAAATAATGCTAATAGGCACTAAAATTGCTAAGGCTTAAGATTTTAAAATCATGAGGAGATGTTATGGCTATAAAAGTCGGTATTAATGGATTTGGTCGAATCGGTCGTTCTTTTATCAGAGCCTATTTGCAAAAGGGAGGGGACATTGAAATAGTAGGCATTAATGATCTAGTCGACACGAAGGTGAATGCTCATCTCCTCAAGTACGACTCTGTCCAAAAAAAACTTGCCAATTCGGTTGAAGTTTATGACGGCGGCATAGTCTTGGACGGACATAAGATAGAGATAACTGCCGAGAAGAATCCCGAGGATTTGCCGTGGGAGAGGTTAGGCGCCGATGTCGTAATAGAGTCAACCGGGCGCTTTACTTCGCGTCAAGATGCGGCAAGACATTTGACTGCAGGTGCCAAAAAGGTTATCATATCGGCTCCGAGTGGTGATGCCGATTTGACGGTAGTGATGGGCGTAAACGATTCGGCTTATGATCCAAGTGTACACAGTGTAATTTCAAATGCCTCCTGTACGACAAACTGTTTTGTGCCAATGATTAAAGTTTTAGACGATGCTTTTGTGGTTCGCACTGCCCTGATGACAACGGTTCATGCCATGACGAATGATCAAAACTTATTGGATTTGGCGCACAAGGATTTAAGACGGGCGAGAGCAGCCAGTATAAATATTGTGCCAACGTCAACTGGAGCAGCCAGAGCAACAGGGTTAGTTTTGTCGGCAATGAAAGGCAAATTGGACGGTACCTCATTAAGGGTTCCAGTTCCGGTAGGTTCAATTACCGACATTACAGCAGTTGTCGAAAAAAAGGTTACGGTAGATGAAATTAACGAAGCTTACTTAAAGGCCTCTCAGGATTCGTCACTTAAATCGGTACTTGTTTACTCGGATGACCCAATTGTATCAAGCGACATTGTAGGTTCACCTGCTTCGTGCATATTTGATTCACCCTTGACAATGGTTATGGATGCTTCTGGAAAGTCGGACGAGTCTCCTACTACATTAGTAAAAGTATTTGGGTGGTACGACAACGAATGGGGCTATTCAAATCGCTTGGTTGATCTTGTGACGCTGGTAGGAAGTTCTATAAAATAAGGCGGTTGTTAAATGCTTAAAATCCCCACAATCAGAGATTTGGATGATTTACAAAACAAGCGAGTTTTGTTGCGAGCGGATTTTAATGTCCCTCTAAAAAAAGATTCGGATGGCAACATTAAGGTTGCAGACGATTTTAGAATCAGGGCAGCATTCCCGACAATCGATTATTTGTTAAACAAAGGAGCAAAAGTTACAATTTGTACCCATCTGGGCAGACCCAAAGGCGAGCAAGTAGACAAATGGGTAATCGCTCCGGTTGCAGAGGTTTTGCACGAAAAATATCCCGACGTGGATATCATGGAGAATTTAAGATTTGATATCGGCGAGGAAAAAAATAGTTCTGATTTTGTGCAAAAGCTTATCTCTGGACAGGATATTTTTGTAAACGACGCTTTCGGAGTGTCTCATCGAGAGCATGCCTCTATCGTAGGTCCCCCAAAATTTTTACCGTCGGCTGCAGGTTTTTTAATTGAAGAAGAGTTGAGCGTACTTTGCAAACTTTTACACGGACCTCAAAAACCTTATATTGCTATTGTCGGCGGAGCAAAAGTTTCCGATAAATTGGGAGTGGTGGGTTCATTGGCAAAAGTTGCCGATTATGTTTTGATCGGCGGAGCTATGTCGTTTTCGTTTCTAAAAGTACAAGGTCATTCCATCGGAGAGTCGATGATAGAAGAGCATATGCTTGACGAATGCTCTCAACTTTTGCAAAATTTTAATAATATATTGTTACCCGAAGATTTTGTTGCATTATCATACGACGGTAAATTTGGAGATGCAGGTCAATCCGGAGAGGTGAGAATCTTTAACGGTGACATCGAAGATGGCTTCAGAGGGCTTGATATCGGATCATTTACGATTGAAAAATATCTAAAATATGTTAAAGAAGCAGGTACGATATTTTGGAACGGTCCGATGGGCGTTTGTGAAGACACAAGATTTTTTAATGGGACGTATCAAATCGCCCAAGGCGTCATCGATTCGAAGGCCTACAGCGTAATTGGCGGGGGAGACAGTGCGAAGGCGCTGGCCGATTTCCATCTAAACGGTCAACCCGATTACGTTTCGACCGGCGGGGGCGCAAGCATGGAATTTTTGGAATATGGTGATTTGCCGGGCATCAAAGCATTACGTGAAGGTATGACTGTCTAGAACAGTTAATATTTTAAGATCGATTCGGTTATTGTTACGACGGTAGTGCAATTAACCTTTATAAATTTATACAATAGTGACATCGGAAAAAATATTTAGAAAAAAAATAGTTTGCGGAAACTGGAAGATGAATCACAGCCATTATGAAGCTGTACAGACGATTCAGCAACTTAAAGCAACCCTCTCGGAGGTCGAACTTACTAAAGTCGACGTAGTCATACATCCACCCTTTACGTCCCTTAGGTCACTTCAGACTATTTTTGAAGCCGAAAAATTGGGTATATTCTTGGGAGCTCAACATTGTTACTTTGAAAAAAGCGGTGCCTATACGGGAGAAGTTTCTCCGGACATGCTTGTAAAGTTGCATGTGAGTCACGTGATTGTAGGGCATTCTGAAAGACGCACTCTATTCCATCAAACTGACGAAATAGTTAACAAAACAGCAAAGGCGATAGCCGAAGCTCAAATGATCCCAGTGGTTTGTGTGGGGGAATCTTTGGATGTAAGGGAGACCGGTGAACATTTTAATTTCGTGACCAGTCAGCTTGAAGCAGCACTTAAAGGAATAAAAGTAGAGATTGTCAAAAAGATGCTCATTGCATACGAGCCAATTTGGGCTATCGGAACGGGAAATAATGCCACCGCTGACGATGCTCAGGCAATGTGCCAGTCAATTAGAACCAAGTTGGCTCAACTGTATGATGAGGACACTGCTAGTTTGTCACGTCTATTGTATGGTGGGTCAGTTAACGAAGATAATGCAGGTTCTTTTTGTAAGAAAACCGACGTCGATGGACTTTTGGTCGGTGGTGCATCCCTGGATGGAGTAAAATTTGGTAACGTTATTAAGGCAGTAATTTAGCCTTTCTTTCTTTCGTGGAATAATTATTTAGTTCTGGAGTATGCGTTGTTAACCGATTTTATAGTTGCTATTAATGTATTGTCCTCATTGGGTCTAATAGTTCTGGTGCTTTTACACTCTGGTAAAGGCGGCGGTCTTTCTGACATGTTTGGTGGATCGGTAGGAGCAGCAGCAGCAGGTTCTACAATGGTTGAAAAAAACCTTGATAGATTAACATTGGTATGTCTGGCGCTGTTTGCATTTACAACTGTTATCGTAGCATTACGTTGGTCGTGAATTTTAAGAGAAGAAGTTTTTTCAAAAAACGAAAAGTATTTTCAATAAGATTATTGTTTATCTTTGTTGCCGCTCTCACGGGTTGTTCATTTTTGGCAGGTTGTTCGTCGCCGGTGACCTCGGCTCCCCAGGTGCCGATTGAGACAAATGCAACCGTAACTGTCGCTGTTCCAAATCTTCCTACAAACTACAATCCAAACGTTCCTGCAGGAAATAATTTTTTGACCCAGCAGATAATGGATTGCCTTTGGCCTCAAATTTTTTCATATGACGGCAATTATGAAACAAATTTGGATACTGCAGTAATTTCGCAGGCTGAATTAATTTCAATTGATCCTCAGAAAGTTCAATATACTATTGCATCTAATGCGGCGTGGTCAAATGGAATACCGATTACGGTTTCCGATTTTGTATATAATTGGAAGGCTCATGTCGGTATCGGACTCGATTCGGGCAATAAGCCCTATCAGGTTGTGCAGCAACCAGGCTATAATGATATTGCCTCGATTGAGCCTATGCAAAATAACAAGATATTTACGGTTACGTTTATTAAACCTTTTGCTGATTGGGAATCGCTGTTTTCAAATTTGGTTCCTTCCCAGGTTGCTCAGAAAGTGGGTTGGAGTACCGGGTTCACTAATGTTTCTCCGGCTACGGAGGTATCTGCCGGACCGTTCGTGATAAGTGGGTATGTTCCCAATCAATCCTTGACCCTGACAGTCAATAAGAAATTTAATGGCACTAAGCCTCACATCGCCAGACTGATTTTTAAGGTATATCCATCTGCTCAGACAATGCTACAGGCCGTAGAGTCAAATCAGGCTCAGTTAACTGTTGGCCAATACAGTCCGTTAACAGTCGCAAATTTAAATAAGATTAATGCCTTAAACGTTGAAACTCACAAGTCATTGGCTGCTGTAATGATGACCTATAATCCGGCTGTTCCGGTGTTTGCCACCAGTCAGTTAAGGCAGGCAATCAGTTCTCTTATCGACTACAATCAACTTGCCTCTGATACCGAAGGATTGTATAATCCAGGGGCATTTCCGCTCACAAATATGATTTTTGCTCAAAATCAATCCGGGTATACCAATGATGCCGGTAATTTGGCTTCCCCAAATACACCGGAATTGACCCAAATGTTAGCGACTGCCGGTTTAAGCTACAATTCGCAGGGTGTGTTGGTGTTTAATAATCAACCGGTGAGCTTTACTTTGGGTTACGATTCCAACGATATGTTGCAAACTACCGCCGCATCAAATTTGCAAGCACAATTTCGAGATGCGGGAATAAACGTAACATTAACGCCGTATCAAAACAGCGGAACTGAACAGACGGCTATACAGGCAAACAATTTTCAAATGACAATAGAAAAAGTGACTTTGAATCCTTATGCATCGTACTCTACTGCTTCTTTAACTCAAGACCAAATTTATAATCAACCAAACGGCTCATGGCCAATTGGACAGGGAGTAAACCCATCGGTTGTGGAAAAAACTACTCCGCAAATATCTACTTTGATTGATCAGGCAGATTCCTCGTTGAATACTCTAAAGTCTCCAGACCTCTATCAACAAGCCGATCAGCTTTTGTGGGCAACTTACCTTACGGTTCCGCTATTTGAAGAACCGTTTTCAATTGTGACAAATAACCTATTGCAAAATGTCCAGTTCAACCCCTCGGAATTTGGTCCATTTTCGTCCGTATCAAATTGGGCAGTGGTAAATGCAACAGCGTTAACTGCATCCACTTAGAACAGGTTGTTAACCGTCATAAATTTATATCGAGATGTTTAATCGGTGTTATCATATAATAACGAAGTCTGACGATGTAACTGCCGTTGAAATGTCAGATCGTCTGATCGGTTGTAGCTTATTTTAAGAGTCGGAGTGGCGGAATAGGTAGACGCGCTAGCTTGAGGGGCTAGTACCCGCAAGGGTGTGGGGGTTCAAGTCCCCCCTCCGACACTCTTAATTGCTATTGCGTAATTGTGATTGTGCGCATTTATACTATCACGAGTTTTTCAACCGCAAAATGGTAGGTGGCTAAGTAACAATTAGTTACTCGGTCATGAGATTATGAATAATAATTTGCTTGCACCAGAGAGCAGAACTGTTATTTGAATTTCCGTTATTTCGATTTAAGGTAGGTCGCATCAGGCGTCAACATTTAATTTACTTAACGTGGACTCAGAGCTATTTCTGTCGTTAAATTTGGCCAAGTTGCCAATACAGTATCAAAACTACGAATGGACACAGATTACACAGACGGATTCGTATACGGTTTCCAACATCTTCTATTACGTTTTGGCCAAACCCAATATTTTTATTAAGGCTTTAAACGCTGCGACTTCAGTAATCGATGAGCGGCAAACTGTGACTCAACGGGTCGTACTTCACCAGTATGGTGTTAGCATCAATTTAAACAAGGCTGCGGTATCCGAAAATAGCAATACGTTAAAACAGATAGCAAGCCTTATAGCTAATCCAGTTGTGTCCTTTAATATTGGGCTCGACAACTCTGGTAGGGTAAGGTTTTTCAAATTTAAAATGCAAACAAACGCTACCCAATCGCAGAATATAGGATCGACATCAACAACTTCTAAGTCCCTTAATTCGGTACTAAATTTTGGGTATGACTTTGATGTCGGGTATGGAATTGCGGCATTCGGCATACCTGTTAACGTTAGTAGTCCTGTCTCTTCAAAGGTTTTAAGTTACTCGATTTATCAGAAGTATTTAAATAGCAAACCTTAAAACAAAATAAAATGCAAATAGTCTTTCGGCTTAAATGCCTGACTTAATAATTGTAAATATTTACAATTGAATTAATTGTATTGCCAAATTGTGTTATTTTATTACTCCGGCCATGACCGATTTTTAATTCATCAGCGTTTAACCAATTTACGCAATTTAGAACTGATTTTAAGCTAAACCAATTTGGTGGAGGTGGCGGGATTTGAACCCGCGTCCTTCAGACCTTTCACAGAGCTTCTCCGAGTGCAGCCGATTAGTTAAGATTTTGCATCCAACCGGCGGGTAAGCAATATCTTTGCCGATAAAGTTTTCCGTTTTAGAGCATCGGCATCAATAAAACGTAAGTTCTGCAATATGTCGCCTTATTCGATTCGCAGAACCGGAACCGATAAAACGTTGCTGTTATTTAAGCAGCAAGTGCGAGCTGTGGCTCGGCATTTATTTTTAAATTTCCGGCTCTTTTACATGGTTCCGGACACCATGACTCGCTTCCTCTGCGTCCAATACCGAAGTCGAAACCATTCACCCCCGACGTGACCGCATATTTAAGTCAGATGAATATTTTAGCAAAATTTTGGTATATCTATCCGAATTTATTTTTAAGTTCGCGATCGGACTCGCGGATTAAATCTTTTTGAATAATCGCCGATCGTTTGTCGTAGGTTCTTTTTCCTTTTGCCAGAGCAATCAGGACTTTCACTTTACCCTGTTTGAAGTAGACCGAAAGCGGTACGATTGTCCACGATTTTTCCAAAGTTTTTTGCTTGAGAAACATAATTTGCTCTTTATGGGCCAAAAGTTTTCTTCTCCGGTCCGGATCAAAAGATCCGAATCCAGTAGAGTATTCGTACGGAGCGATGTTTAAAAGATGCAGCCACAGTTGGTCGCCGTCAACCTTACAGTATGCCTGCGCTAACGAAAGTCTTCCCCCGACCCGAACCGACTTCACCTCAGCACCTTTAAGTTCAATTCCACATTCAAAAGTTTCCAATATCTCATAATCATATCGGGCCCTACGGTTATTGGTTACGAGTTTATAGCCGTCGTCTGACTGGCCGGCTAACTTAGCTGACTTTGTCATTCCCGAATTTGATCGTGTTTTAGATTTCATTATATTAAACTACTTTTATCTTATGATTGAAATTCCAAGCACCATTTTAGATGCAATTGAGGGCTATCTTATCAGTCAGTATCCGCTGGAGGGATGCGGGCTGGTCGGCGCTTCTAATCTTGACGATATCTCCCTTTTGCGGGTTATTTCGTGGTATCCGTGTAAGAACACAGCCCAGTCGGGCAAGCTTTACGAGTTGGATCCTTTAGACTATCTTAAGGCCGACAGGGATGCAGAATCTAAAAACCAACAGATTGTTGGCGTCGTGCATTCGCATACGCACTCGGATCCGTATCCGTCTTTGACCGACGTTAGTAGCGCTCCGGATCCAAATTGGCATTATATAATTACATCGTTTCGGTTCCATTCGCCGTCCACTAGAAGCTATAAAATCCTTGCCGGGAAGATAAAAGAGGAGAAAATTGTTATAACTTAGTACTAAAATATAACTAAGTTAGTCAGAATTTGTATTTCTGAATGCGGTAAGGAGATTTTATGGAAGTAGAAGTCAGATTGCCAACGGTACTGAGACCGCATGCAAACGGTGCGGCTCTCGTAAAGGTGGACGCAGCAAATATTGGCGAAGCTTTAAACGAGTTGTCTTCTAAATATCCGGGTATGTCCGGTCAGCTTTTGACTCAAAGCGGAGAATTGCATAAATTCGTCAATATCTATTTAAATGACGATGATGTCAGATATCTTGAAAAGTTAGACACAAAATTAAACGATGGAGATGTAATCTCGATATTACCGGCGGTGGCGGGCGGAAGTGACTGATATTACGTTGCAACATAACAGAATAGCTTCAAGCGTGCTTGAATTAATCGGAAACACGCCGATAGTAGATATATCCCAGCTGTCTCCCAATCCAAAGGTTGGCCTTTATATAAAGCTCGAAGGTCAGAACCCAGGCGGCTCTGTTAAGGACAGGGTTGCCTTATCCATGATTCAAGACGCCGAGGCAAAAGGTCAAATTAAACCCGGAAGTGTATTGATCGAACCGTCGTCGGGTAATACGGGCATCGGAATGGCTCTTATCTGTCGGGTCAAGGGCTATAAGCTAAAAGTTGTGATGCCCACCAACGTTTCTAAGGAGCGGAGAGATCTTCTCAAAATTTGGGGAGCCGAGATTATCGAATCCCCTGCAGCCGAAGGCTCCAATGGCGCTGTGAAGATGGCTCGCAAAATAGCAGCCGACCATCCCGAATGGGTATTCCTATATCAGTACGCCAATCAGGCCAATCCTAGGGCGCATTTTGAAACTACAGGACCTGAAATATTGCGCGATCTTCCGAATATTACTCATTTTGTAGCAGGACTAGGTACATCGGGTACTTTGCTCGGAGTCGGAAGTTACTTAAAGCAGGAAAAGCCGGACGTTCAAATTTGGGCCATAGAGCCTCCTGCCGGAGAAATGGTAGATGGATTAAGAAATCTAGATGACGGGTATATTCCTCCAATTTTTCTTGACAACAACGGTCCGTTGTTACTTGACCGAAAGACGGTTGTCGGTCCTAGGGATTCCATAATCTGGACTAAAAAGCTTGCAGAGGTAGGTATATTTGCCGGAATCTCAACTGGAGCCGCTTTGGCAGGTGCAATTAAATGCGCAAATTTAATTGATACTGGGACTATCTTGATTGTTTCCCCTGATGCCGGTTGGAAGTATCTGTCAAGCGAAATTTGGACGTTGGATATAGAAGAAGCCGTTCTGAGAGCTCAATCCACCATATATTTTTAGGAAAATTCAAGGTCATTAATCCTAGTGCAACAGAACGTCGCATTTGCTTATTCTAAATTTATATTTAAAATTCTCTTTTAATACCAACAAACGTGAGTTTGTAAACGGAAGCTCCACATAAGGTTTGTGTATGCATGGCAATGTCCATTGAAGTAATGACTGGTGTTAGAACAGTTTAGATTGGGGTGGTTTTGAAGTTTTCCGATTAAATTACCTTTGTCATTATTGATTTTAATTAGGATCTTTT
>DAHXLF010000279.1 GCA_027371755.1 Acidimicrobiales bacterium | reverse complement strand
GCCGACGTTAATCAAGCTGAGAAAATGAGCGACTGTCTACTAACTGCCTACGTTTCGACAGTCTGCGGAAAAAAACCTAATGAAATCAATGGAGCGGGTGACGGGAATCGAACCCGCACAGCCAGCTTGGAAGGCTGGAACTCTACCATTGAGCTACACCCGCAACGCCACAGGGTATAAGCGCAGCGCGCGCCGCCATCAATAGAGCCGGGCGGGACAATGCCGGGCGAGACAAGCCGCGCCCGCGCGGCTATGCTGCCGCCATGCCCGTCACGCACGAGGTTTTCAACCAGGCCGGCGAACCGCCGGCGCACGACGCCTTCACCGGCGATGCCGCCCTTCTCGAGGCGGTTTCCGCCTTCGGCGCCGGCTGGGCCGCCCCCCATCTCGCCGCGGTCGGCGCCCGAATCGGCTCGGCCGAACTGCGCGCCCTGGCGCGGGAGGCGAATCGCAACCCGCCCGAACTCGCCGCCTTCGACCGCTTCGGCCACCGCATCGACGAGGTCGCCTACCACCCCGCCTGGCACAGCCTGATGGG
>DAHXLF010000278.1 GCA_027371755.1 Acidimicrobiales bacterium | reverse complement strand
AAATAAAACTATCAAAGATTAAATAAAACTATCAAAGAAGAAATAAAAACTATCAAAGAATAAATAAAATTATCAAAGAATAGATTTTATTTTTTAATGAATAAATAAAAATATCAAAGAATAGATTTTATTTTTTAATGAATAAATAAAACTATCAAAGAAGCAATAAAACTATCAAAGATTAAATAAAAACTATCAAAGAACAAATAAAACTATCAAAGATTAAATAAAACTATCAAAGAAGAAATAAAACTATCAAAGAATAAATAAAATTATCAAAAAATAGATTTTATTTTTTAATGAATAAATAAAACTATCAAAGAATAGATTTTATTTTTTAATGAATAGATTTTATTTTTTAATGAATAAATAAAACTATCAAAGAAGAAATAAAAACTATCAAAGATTAAATAAAACTATCGAAGAATAAATAAAACTATCAAAGAATAAATAAAAGTATCAAAGAATAGATTTTATTTTTTAATGAATAAATAAAACTATCAAAGAAGAAATAAAACTATCAAAGATTAAATAAACTATC
>DAHXLF010000277.1 GCA_027371755.1 Acidimicrobiales bacterium | reverse complement strand
GCTTGTTGATTAAAGTTGCTTTAGCTGCACTAATGCTAGCGATTATTCTTATTGCAATTGGCTTTGTTCGAGCTGGTGACACTCTAGTCGTTCACAGCATGGATAGGCTCGCACAAAACCTTGATGATCTGCGCCATCTTGTAGATAAACTCACCAGCCAATTGCAATAAGAACAATCGCTAGCATTAGTGCAGCTAAAGCAACTTTAATCAACCAGCCCTTTTTCACAAGGAGCGAGACCGTGAAAATTCTTGTGCAAACTGGATAATTTAAGAAATAGGAAGATTATCCATAACTTCTCACTGGCATAAATAAGCTATAAAATTGATAATATGCCAACTTGTGTACGAAAAGATAAAAGGTAATTTTAAGGGAGATTGCATGTCGATTGCTTCATCGCACGCAGAAAAAATTAATTTTATTTGGTCGATAAAGGAAGTCCTACGAGATCATTACAAAAGACACCAGTACGGAGAAGTTATTCTTCCATTTTGCATGGTGAGGCGCCTTGACTGTGTTTTAGATAAAAATAAGAGTAAAGTGCTTC
>DAHXLF010000276.1 GCA_027371755.1 Acidimicrobiales bacterium | reverse complement strand
CGAGAGGTTTTACGTCAATAGAAGTATCGGGGTCGTTTACGGTACCGCGTCATACTTTTACTACCACGACGAGATGGGAACTCTGTGAGTGATAATTGGAGGATAAGGGTATAGTTTTGATAGACCTAGGAGCTGAAAGAATGATTACCATTTATCAGCAAACCCTATAGCTGCTCATAAGATAAGGTAATTACTTAGTGGTTGATTTTTCTAATACATATAGAGATATTCTGCTACGGCTCTAACGCTCGTTGGCAAAGCGACGTAAAGCATCCGGTTCCGTAGTGGAAATGAGATACATGGTTCTCATACGAACACTTCCGTGGGCACTAGAGGACTCGAACCTCCGACCTCAGCCGTGTGAAGGCTGCGCTCTAACCAACTGAGCTAAATGCCCGAACAGGATAAGTGTAGCTTATATCAATAAAGGTCGTTAAGAATATCTAAATATGATTACACCTCTAAGAAAGAGCAAAATTTCAACTTTCAAAACATTGTCAATTGCACCAGTAAATCAAACCAATGAGGCTTTTCATATCAACTTACGG
>DAHXLF010000275.1 GCA_027371755.1 Acidimicrobiales bacterium | reverse complement strand
AATAAAAAGCACAATATATAATAAAGATACACATATATATAATAAAGATACATATATATATATATATATAATAAAGAAATATATAATAAAGAAATTAATAGAAAGCACAATATGAAATAAAGATATTAATAAAAAGCACAATATATAATAAAGATATTAATAAAAAGCACAATATATAATAAAGATACATATATATATATATATATATAATAAAGAAATATATATATAATAAAGAAATATATAATAAAGAAATTAATAAAAAGCACAATATAAAATAAAGATATTAATAGAAAGCACAATATATAATAAAGATCTTAATAAAAAGCACAATATATAATAAAGATACATATATATATATATAATAAAGATACATATATATATATATAATAAAGAAATATATAATAAAGATATTAATAAAAAGCACAATATGAAATAAAGAAATTAATAAAAAGCACAATATATAATAAAGATATAAATAAAAAGCACAATATATAATAAAGATACACATATATATAATAAAGATACATATATATATATATATATAATAAAGA
>DAHXLF010000274.1 GCA_027371755.1 Acidimicrobiales bacterium | reverse complement strand
ATGGAAGTTTTGATTAAACTATACAACGGTAACGGATGGATTCCAGAGAATTTAACAAATACCTGAATAGTTACAAAAATTCACTTAATTCACCAAAGGCTAAAAGAACTGCTGAATCAGTTACGTCAAAAGTTAAAAACATTGTACATTCGTTTTCAGGTATAGATCTATTTAAAGTAATTGTTAAAGATTTAGATAGGCCTAAGCTTACATGGACATTTGACGAAGCTAAATATGAAAATCTCAAAAACCAATATGCTGGCAAACGTATATTGGTAACCAACAGGGATGAGTGGACTACAGAAGAGATAATTGCGGCATACAATGGTCAAGCACATGTAGAAAGGGTATTTAAATCCACTAAGAACCCTTTTCATAACGCAGTCAGACCACAATACCACTACACAGACCATATGGTCGAAGTTCATACATTCATGTGTTTAACTGGATTCTTTTTATCTCAGTTGCTTTATTACAAACTAAAAACAAAAGCAATCGATGTTACATCTATTGAGGACATGTTAAACAAACTTAACAAAATCCGTGAGACTGA
>DAHXLF010000273.1 GCA_027371755.1 Acidimicrobiales bacterium | reverse complement strand
CTATAGAAAATTAAAAGATAATTTTAAAAAAGTTGACGTTTTAAAAAAAATTTTAGTATTATACAATTAAATAAAAATAAATTAATTTAGATTATGAAATATGCCATTGTAGAAATAAGCGGAAGGCAATTTTGGATTGAAACTGGAAAATACTATGATTTTAATAGAATTCCAACTGAATTAGGAATGATTGATAACATTCGGCTAATATGAATATTTTCAATTTTAAGAATTTTAATTGTTTGAAGTTTAATTTCTTTTTCAATAGCTGAAGATGATACGAAGGCAGCTCCCAGACCTAAACTAACAGCAGTTTTAATTCCTTCTATGGAGTTAAGTTGCATTATAATTTTTAATTGTCTTGTTTCAATTTGATTTTTAGTCAGTATCTTATCAATAAACTTTCGTATTGTAGAATTTGAATTTAAAGTTATAAAATTTAAATGATACAAATCTTCTTTAGTAATTATTTTTTTTTTAGCAAATGGATGAGATCTTGAAACAATTAAACTAAACTCGTCTTCCACAAAATTTTCAATGGTAAGGTTTTTTTTT
>DAHXLF010000272.1 GCA_027371755.1 Acidimicrobiales bacterium | reverse complement strand
AAGCATAATTCCTCGACTACGTAGTGTCTTTAAAGTGTAATGCATGTTTTTTTACTATGCTTGGTCTTTAAACTGTATGCAAATCTTTGTGGGAAAAATAAAATGATACAAAGATAAAATGAGAAAATAAAATGATATGAATATGATAAAATAAAATTAAAGATAAAAATGAGAAAATAAAACAATATAAAAATGAAAAATAAAATGATATAAAGATAAAATGAGAAAATAAAAATGATACAAAGATAAGAAAATAAAATCAAAGATAAGATAAGAAAATAAAATGATATAAAGATGAAAATATCAAAAAATATAAACATAAAATAAGAAAATAAAATGATACAAAGATAAGATGAGAAAATAAAATAATACAAATATGTATAAATGACAAAAATACAAAGAGAATAAAAATGATACAAAAATAAGAAAAATAAAATGATATAAAAATAAAAAATAAAATGATATAAAGATGAGAATATAAAATGATATAAAAATAAAAAAAAATAAAATCAAAGATAAAATGAGAAAATAAAATGATATAAAGATGAAAAAATAAAATAT
>DAHXLF010000271.1 GCA_027371755.1 Acidimicrobiales bacterium | reverse complement strand
GACCCAGCAGTCAGCAAACTTCCAGCAAATATTTCTTGGCCAGACTATGCCACTAATGCCGAATCCTCAATTCTTCCAGGTTTCATTCCCCAAAACGGAGACTCAACTGCGATTGAAGGCGATTGGGTTACAGACTGCGGCCATCCCGATTTTCACAGTGAGCTTCATGAAATGACGTTTATGGCATACGGTCATAACCAAAATAATGCTTCGGTTGTTCACACTTTTTATAATCCCTATCTTCCGAGTGAACTTTACAACCCAAACACGGCTCTGTCATCCCAAATTAACAACCCTAAAAATATGACGCTCAGTTCTACCGTTCCGCTTGTACCTAACTTCTTGGTAAATAAAGTAGTTAACATAGCAGAAACCCATTCCACCGCTCCGATTTCAGTTCCGATGTTAGTTGCTCCAAGCAATGTGGCTCCTTCTCCCTTTACGGTTTGTGCCCCCAATAAAGGAACGGGACATAACTTCAGCTTGTCTTATGACTTCATCACCAGACCCGGAGTTAAAATTAGTGAATCCGCAAACAACACATTAGGGTGTGCCACATTTAC
>DAHXLF010000270.1 GCA_027371755.1 Acidimicrobiales bacterium | reverse complement strand
GCTCCTTTTTTTTGTTAGTTGGTTCGTTAGTGAGTTAGTTACTTAGTTGTTTGCGTTTGTTTATTTGTGTTTGTTTGCAGGTGTTTTGTGGTTGTGCTTGCAATATTTTTATTTGTTCTGCCATTAATAGAACTTCTGTATGTGTATATGTGTATGTGTATACGTATTGTATTGTATGTATGTATGTTTGTTTGTTTATTTGTAGGTTTGTGTGTATGCGTCAGTGTACCTGTATATGCATATAAGCTCCTTTTTTTTGTTAGTTGGTTCGTTAGTGAGTTAGTTACTTAGTTGTTTGCGTTTGTTTATTTGTGTTTGTTTGTTTGTGTTTGTTTGTGTTTGTTTGTGTTTGTTTGTGTTTGTTTGTGTTTATGTTTATGTTTATGTTTATGTTTATGTTTATGTTTATGTTTATGTTTATGTTTATGTTTATGTTTATGTTTGCGTTTGTTTATTTGTGTTTGTTTGCAGGTGTTTTGTGGTTGTGTGTATGTGTGTATGTGTATATGTGTATGTGTATACGTATTGTATTGTATGTATGTATGTTTGTTTGTTTATTTGTA
>DAHXLF010000026.1 GCA_027371755.1 Acidimicrobiales bacterium | reverse complement strand
GTTTGAAAGGTTTACTGATAGAGCTAGAAGGGTTTTGGTGTTAGCCCAGGAAGAAGCACGTCTTCTTAACCACAGTTTTATAGGAACCGAACACATATTGTTGGGTTTAATAAGAGAAGGTGAGGGCGTGGCCGCTAAGGCTCTTGAATCTCTGGGAATTTCGCTCGAAGCTGTAAGAGAAAAGGTTGAGGAAACTATCGGTATGCCGTCTAATAATCCTCCGGCAAGTTCGCCTCCTTTTACGCCCCGGGCAAAAAAAGTGCTGGAACTTTCACTTAGAGAAGCGCTGCAATTGGGACACAATTATATAGGTACCGAACATATGCTATTAGGGTTAGTTCGTGAAGGCGAGGGCGTTGCCGCACAAGTGTTAATTCAACTTGGAGCCGAGTTGCCCAAGGTTCGGCAAGTCGTTATTCAGTTGATGAACGGAAGTTCAGGTCGCGAGACCGCTGGAGCTTCGGTGGGAAGCGCCGCCAGTGATGCACAAACAGGTTCGCCGATATTGGATCAATTTGGAAGAAATCTTACGGCGATGGCGAGAGAACACAAGCTTGACCCGGTGGTGGGACGAGAAAAAGAGATAGAACGAATTATGCAGGTTCTGTCCAGAAGGTCTAAGAATAACCCGGTTTTAATCGGAGAACCTGGAGTCGGAAAAACAGCTATAGTGGAAGGCCTTGCCCAAAAGATCATAA
The DNA here is from genome assembly GCA_027371755.1 of Acidimicrobiales bacterium. Classification (GTDB taxonomy): domain Bacteria; phylum Actinomycetota; class Acidimicrobiia; order Acidimicrobiales; family JABEUL01; genus JAJZNL01. The sequence goes on along the minus strand of DAHXLF010000026.1, from coordinate 20,784 downwards.
CTGACGATGTGCCCGAAACTTTAAAGGGTAAACAACTTTATACTTTAGATTTAGGTGCATTGGTTGCTGGCAGCAGATATCGTGGTGATTTTGAGGAAAGACTTAAGAAGGTATTAAAGGAGATTCGAACCAGAGGAGATATTATTCTCTTCATAGATGAACTTCATACCTTAGTAGGTGCTGGAGCAGCCGAAGGTGCTATAGATGCAGCTTCGATTCTAAAGCCGATGCTTGCCCGAGGAGAGCTCCAAACCGTTGGAGCCACTACCATTGATGAGTATCGAAAGCATCTGGAAAAAGATGCCGCTCTGGAACGCCGATTTCAACCCGTAAAAGTTGAAGAACCCACGGTTTCCCATACCATAGAGATACTGAGAGGACTTAGGGACAGATACGAGGAGCATCACAGAGTTACCATTACGGATCAGGCGCTGATAGCTGCGGCAAATTTGGCAGACAGATACATATCGGACAGATTTTTACCGGATAAGGCAATTGACCTTATCGATGAAGCCGGAAGTCGTTTGCGAATTAAAAGGATGAATATTCCCGAAACTTTCCTAGACTTGGACAATCAAATAGAGTCTTTAAGAAAGGATCAGAAGGTTGCCGCCGGAAAACAAAATTTTGAGCTTGAAAATTCTCTTAAAGAACAGGAACTGGCTTTGATCGCTGAAAGACAGCAAGCCGAATCTAAGATGCGAGCCGAAGGTGTGGATCTTTTTGACATAGTGGACGAAGAGGTTATAGCAGAAGTTTTGGCGACATGGACAGGAATACCGGTTTACAAATTAACAGAAGAAGAGACTGCCAAACTATTGAGGATGGAAGACGAACTACACAAGAGAATTGTGGGTCAAAATCAGGCCATTAATGCATTGTCCAAGGCCATAAGAAGAACGAGAGCCGGTCTTAAGGATCCAAAACGTCCTTCGGGCTCATTCATATTCTTAGGTCCTACGGGGGTCGGGAAAACAGAACTGGCAAAAGCTTTAGCCGAGTTGCTGTTTGGTGACGAAGACGCACTTGTTCAGTTGGATATGAGTGAGTACATGGAAAAACATTCGGTAAGTCGACTGGTTGGTTCGCCTCCGGGATACGTGGGATACGACGAAGGCGGACAGTTAACCGAGTCGGTTCGAAGGAAGCCATTTTCTGTAGTTTTGTTTGACGAGATCGAAAAAGCACATCCGGATATATTTAATACCTTATTGCAGATTTTAGAAGACGGCAGATTGACTGACGCACAAGGCAGGACGGTAGATTTCAAAAACACGGTTTTGATTATGACCTCAAACCTGGGAACTGGAGATTTGGGGAAGACTTCAATCGGTTTTGCCAAGGGATCCGACGCGGTTACATATGAGCACATGAAGCTTAAACTGAATGAAGCTTTAAAGGGACATTTTAAACCGGAGTTTCTAAACAGAATTGATGACGTCATCGTTTTCCATACCTTGTCAGAAGAAGAGGTAGTCGAAATTGTCGATTTGATGATTAAGAGAGTCGACTCTCAACTGGAAGATATGGGTTATTCTTTGGAACTTTCTTTGGATGCAAAGAAATATTTAGGTGCTAAGGGATACGACAAACAACTGGGAGCAAGACCTTTGAGAAGAGCGATTCAGCAGTTGGTTGAAGATCCTTTGAGCGAAAAGATCCTGTGGAAAGAGTTCAATGTCGGCGATACCATAATCGTTGAAGTTGAAAATGACGAACTTAAATTCCGGTCCATGGAAGGTTTTACGCCACCTCCAATGGAGCTTGCTGGAACATCTGGGCCTTTGGGTCCGACGGAACCGTCAGACAACTGAGTCTTGATCGGTATCTGGAAATTAACACCCGATAATCACGTTTAAACTTGAAGCTGATAATGACTTTGGTACCCATATGTACTGATTTATAGGCAGTCCTAAATAGTTTTCTTTATATCAAACATTATGCAGAGAAAGTCGAAATGACTGTACATGATCCATGTCTCGGCTTGAACAATCAATTTTTGTAGCACGTCTCTGTCATTATTTAATTATGACAGTAATGAGTGAATTTAAAGACAGAGCCTTTGCAGATAGCGGGTGCACCGGTGATATAACAGAAAAGAACCGCAACGAACATAGAGGAAACTTAAGTGATGCTTGGGCTTCCACCATGAAAGGAGTATCCTTCGGATCAGACCATGTATTGGCCCATGGTGACGAAACCGCTAATCTATTTGGGTTTGATATAAGTTATCCCAATACTCGTGAGCGCAGAGAAAATATTGAAAGGCTTGTTTTGTCCGAAAAAGCTACACTTTCTTTGGGCGCAGGTAACAGGAAGCGAATTGAAGAACCAGATGAATTCAGAACATGTTTTCAAAAAGACAAAGACAGAATTTTACACAGCAGCGTGTTCAGGAGGTTGGCCGGTAAAACACAAGTTTTTATCTTTCCGTCCGATCATCAACGCACCAGGCTTACTCATGCACTCGAGGTAACTCAGGTAGCCGTTGCAATTTCCAGAGCCCTAAATTTAAACGTAGATTTAACTGAGGCTATAGCACTGGGACACGATTGCGGACACGGTCCGGGAGGGCACGCAAGTGAAAAAGCATTTAACATATATTCAGCCGCCGGGTTTGATCATGCCAGTTTTGGTGCCGATAAAGCGCTCAGAAGTCTGAACCTATGTCATGAAACACTTGATGGGATCAGAAATCATACTTGGTCTAAACCGTCTCCTTATACCCAGGAAGGTCAGGTGGTAAGTTGGGCAGACAGAATTGCCTATATTTGCCACGATTTTGAAGATGCCAAGTCGGCCAAAATTGTTTCACAAAATGATTTATCAAAAGAGATATCGAAAGTTGTCGGCGAAACAAGAAGAAGTCAATTAAACAGCTTTATATCCTCAGTTATAAGATCTTCAATAAAGACTGGTGTAGTGTCAATGTTTTCCGAAACAGCGAATGCTCTAAGCATGTTTAGAGCATTTAATTATGAGAATATATACATGAGACCCGATTCACTGGAGCAATCACGGCGAATAATTGAAATGTTGCAAAGTTTGGTTGAGTATTATATCTCAAACGAATCCGAGTTAAAGACTTTGCTGACAGTTGCGACGGACTTAAGTGATGTTGTGATAGAAAAAAAGATTCAAGAATCGAGAGTCGACACAGTTGTTGAATGTGTGGCAAAAATGACTGACAAATATGCGATGGATCTTGCTGTCGAAAAGGTCGGTTATTCAAAGGATATATTCCCGATTCCGCCCGGTGGCTTCATCTAGATTTAGTTTATTTTTACTTTTGAGCTAAACTGTCCTCTATGTTAGATTTAAATAATAAAGTTGCGATAGTTACTGGGTCAAGTTCGGGAATCGGTAAAGAGATAGCAACTAAGCTTGCACAGCGGGGTGCAAGAGTAGTCGTAAACTCTTCCAAGTCTGAATCAACCGGTCAAGAAGCTAGTAAATCGATCCCAAACTCAAAGTATTTTAAAGCTGATATTTCAAATGAAAGTGATTGTCGGGCTTTGATTGACTTTACCGTGAATGAATTTGGGCGTTTGGACATATTAATAAATAACGCGGGAATTACCAGATTAATTGCCCATAATGATATTGAATCAGCCGATGTGAGTGTTTGGAAAGAGATATTCGACGTCAATGTTTTCGGCACTTGGCAAATGTGTTCTTTGGCTTACCAACACCTTGAAAAGACAGGAGACGGCAACATAATTAATGTCTCTTCCATTGCATCTTTACGTCCGACGGGAAGTTCAATTCCTTATGCAACTTCAAAAGCCGCGGTTAACCATATGACCAAACTGTTGGCAAAAACCCTAGGACCCAATATTAGGGTAAATGCGGTGGCTCCCGGATTGATAGAGACTCCTTGGACTCAAGACTGGGAAATAGCGCATCAAATCGTGGCCGGACAAGCTCCGCTAAAACGTTCCGGAACGCCCGAAGACGTCGCCTGTGTTGTAATGGGTTTGATTGATTCCAAATATGTCACCGGCGAAGTTATTTTAGCAGATGGCGGTTGGTCGCTAAACTCTTAAGTTGGTAGCAATCCTAAATTAATAGCAATCGTTGAGTTACCTTTACTATTCATGTTTCGTCTCGTCGTTTAGAATGTAAGCGTATTTTTCAGGGCTGTAAGTTTTTACTATTTGGTCGTGTAGCTTCTCTGCTTGTAACTTGTATTTCGAGTAATCATTCAATATCTCAACGGCCTTATCTATAAATTGTTCGTTGTCTTTGGCCGAGATAAACCCCTTTATGCCTTCAAACGGGTTAAGTAAGTTGGATGAAACCAATTGCGGTACTTTTAGTGCTGCAGCTTCAAGTAGTTTATTTTGTAAACCGGTGGCTATATATACGGGACTTATAGCAAGTTTTGAAGCTCCGAGTACATCAACCAGTTGTTCGAAATCTTGAATTAGCTCGGCATTCATGGTTTTGCAGAGATTTTTAACCTCTTGAGTCGGGCGTCTTCCCGCAATACAAACCGTCAAATTCGGATATCTGTTTCGTATGCCGGGGATGATAGAGTTTGCCATTTCTCGTACTGCTTGTATATTCGGCTGATAATCCAGCGAACCCACAAATATAACATCCCATCTATATCCAACATTTTCGTGTCGGATTTCATTTGGATTAAAATATATTAAATTCGGGAAAAATCGAGCTCCTACTTTTCTTGCTTCATTGGGATTTGTGATAAAGGTGGTCATATCTTTGTTTGAAGATTCGAATCTTTTTGATTGAACAGACAGTATTTTAAATTCAATCTTCTTTAGAATTGATTTTTCGATCTTGGATCTTTGTTTATAGCTCAACGACAACAGATCTACGTAATCTAAAATTATCGGAGCATCGAAAGAGGTGAGTTTAGGGTTGAATGCTCTTTGGGTCAGCGTGATTATTTTTGTAATCTTCGACCTGCTTTGTATTGACTTAAGGTCATCAAATATCTGTTCCCAATTAACAAACAGGGTTTCAAGTGCCATATGGCCTGTAAATATCTTTTTAACATATTTAAGGTTTTTTATGACTGTTTTAAAATTTAAAGTTATGGGAGCTGCGACTACCTCTGTGTCGGCATTATTTGACTCACAAAGGGATTCCCAGTTTCGACACCGTACACTTAAGCCTGAAGGTCTTCTGTCTGGATTTATTATTACGTACTTTGACAAATTATCCTTATTGGGTATGCTTGATAAAAAATTCTTTTCGGTATAAACTTTAATTTATTTTAAAAATGAATGTTTATGGAATGGATCGAAGATACTTTTGCAAACATTTTATTTATGTGAAAAGTCCATAAATTTAAATTCGCTTCTGTCAATATTTAAAGTCGACGAGTCAAATTAATTCTAAATATAAAACTTAACTCTAAATAGGAAACACAGGATGTTTTTAAGGAGATTGGTTTATCGAAAAGAATCGTAAAGACTACCCGGAAAGCAATAAATGTTTGATTTAAGATGTATGAAATAAGAAAGAGTATATAATGAAGAAATTGATAAATATTAAAAAATGTTCGTTATTTGTTGTTAGTTTGATTGTCGCTGCATTCGGTTTGTCAGCGTGTTCTTCAAACTCATCGACTTCAAGTGCGCCTGCATCTCTTCCACCTAATTCATTGGGTGTTTTGCACGTAAAACATTTTTCAACTCCGAACGAACTTCCGATAATAGTTGATTCAGCAGGACGACAGGTTTTTTTGCGCGGGGTTGCTTTATCGGGTTTTGAAGATCAAAACTACACTGGAGCTGTGGGCACAACCCCCCATTATCCAATTAATCCGGCTAATTACGACGGCACGTGTCCTATTAATAATTCAACCGCTCCAGATCCACCTGTATGTGAAGTGCAGGCTAACTTACCGTGGAACTTGCAGTCGACGGCCTATAACTCCCAAAATGACCTAGCACAGGTAAGACAGGATGGCTTTAATGTGGTGAGGCTGACAATCAACTGGTCCGAGATAGAGCCTACGGAAGGTCACTATTCAACTTTATTTTTAAGCAGAATCGCTCAGGTAGTTTCGTGGGCGTCTCAGCAAGGAGTATCGGTGATCTTGGACATGCACGAAGACGGTTACTCTCGCTTTTTAAATCAAGTTTCAACGGCCAAAGCTCCGTCAGGCTGCACGCCTTCGACCGGCCAAGACGGTGCACCGAAGTGGGCAGTGATAACAAATAATCAGCCGAGTTGTTCTCTGTTCGGACAGAATGAGCTGAATCCCGCATTGGCTGCCGCACTAACTAATTTTTGGAATAATGCAAAGGTCAAGGTTAAAGGCGAAGCCCCCGGTTACGGGTTGCAGGATCACTACATAGGAGCAGTCGCATTTTTGGCAAAGTACTTTAGAAATAATCCCACGGTTATCGGATATGAACTAATGAACGAACCTTTGCCCTACGGTAGCGGAGCAATACCTATCGGCAATCTATTCCAGTTTTCTGATAACTATCTATACCCGTTCTATCAAAGAATAATTGAGGCAATCACTGGCGTTAGGGATTCAAAAACCACCTGTAAGCTAAACCAACCAGATGGAACTTCAAAGGTCGGTTTCAGTAACTGCGCTTATCCTAATTTAGGGGTCAATACTAAGCAGCTAGTACTTGTGGAACCCACCGGTTACAACAACGAAGTTGATTTTGCTCCTCAACTTAGTTATGACCCGTCGACTCCAAATCACCTTCCTCCTCCTATGACCTCTTATCCTAATTTGGTATTTTCTCCGCACCAATATACGCACGTATTTACGCTGGACACCTTAACTAAGCCCTCAAGTTACCCCGGACCGATATCGCCAGATCAGCTGGCTGTAAATACGTTACCTAATCTTGAAGCCCAGGCATCCGCAGGTGTATATCCGCCAAGCTATGATTTTGCTTATCAAACCGCAATCGGCGAAGCTGAGTCTTTGAGAGCCGCACTATTTGTAACTGAATTTGGGGATTCTCAATCCACTGACAATACTATATTGTCTGGAATGGTTCGCGCTCAGCAGGATGCGACATCAACCGGGATTTTTTGGACCTTTAAAGAGGATTGCGGAACCGTAAAAAATCAATGTTCTGCCGGTTGGGGAATTTATAACTCCCCAACAATGGGTCCCAATGGTCATCTCTATCAAAATGGAACCCTTAGAACTTCGCGTCTTAAAATTATCGGTGGACCCTACCCATATAGGGTCAACGGTATTGTTAAATCCATGGGATATGATCCAACCACGGGTAATTTTGCTACGGTCATTCAGACTAACCATTCAGCTGTAGTCGGCGATCTGAGCACAGAAACACAAATTGAGATACCTAGTTTGTTTTCGTCTTACTTGGTTAGAGTAATTCCAATGACACAGGCAGCAGTTAGTGGAGGATTTATAGATCAACCTGGCGGCGGAAGATTGTTGGTAGTGGCCACTAAAGGTTCCGGAATGTACGCGGTTGAAATAACTGCACCTTCTCAAGTGACATCGGCAGGTTCTTTACTTGCAAGAGTACAAGCTCAGGCAAGTAATCCCTTGGCGTCCATCACCGAGCCGCAGGCTCGTCAGGTTTTGGAAGACTATTTGAACTATTTGGACAATTCGACTCCCGCTAATAAGACTTACTATGCAATCCTTTCGGCACTGTTAAATGTAGCCGTGGGGTCTCCCAGTATGGATCCAAATTTGGGATAAATTGAATTGAATTTGAATAATTAAATTAAAGATTTAGCTAATTGTTCCTACAGGTGCACCTTAAATTTTGGTGCAATATCTTATATCGAGGTGAATTATAAATTATATTGTTTCAATATGAATTTTAATTATCAACGACCCGACAAGGGCGTACCTATTTCGATTGAAGATCTCGACACAAGTTTTCTAAGGTTTCCCAGAGTCAGATTCATAAGGCAAGAAACACCTTTGGAATATTTGGGAAAGTTAAATTCAGGAGCTCAGCTTTGGGTTAAGCGTGATGATCTATTGTCAGTCGGCTTGGGCGGCAACAAGGTGCGCAAATTGGAATTTTTGCTTGCCGACGCTCTGCTAAGAGGCAAGTCCACAATCGTGACAGCGGGTGCCGAACAGTCTAATCACTTGCGTATTACAGCGGCGTGCTGTGCAAAAATTGGTCTAAAGTGTCACGTATTTTTTGCAAGCAAGACTGGTGGCAACAGCGGTGGCAATCAGGACTTGGCAAAACTTTTCGGTGCTGACATACACTTGATAAAGGGTGAGTTAGATTCGGCAACAAAGGAAGCACTTGGCTTCATTGAAAAACACGGCGGATTGGAGGATTCCGATATTTATTTTATTCCTGCGGGAGCGTCAGTTGGTTTGGGGTGTATGGGGTATGCCCTTTGTTATTCGGAAATAAGTCACCAAGTAAATAGATTTGCAATAAAATCAAACTTCATCTATTTAGCCGCTTCTACTATGGGTACTTTAGGCGGACTTGTTTGCGGAGCTTCGCTGATGCTGGACAGACGAACAAGCGTAGGGATATCTGCTGAATCATTCTTAAAGATAACGGCGGTAAATGTGGATTCAGTTCAACCAAATCCATATGATACCGTAACAAAGCTTTGCAAAGAGACCCTTTCGCTTTTGGGCAAAGAAGAGATATTTAATTCAGAAATTTTTGAAATCATCACAGAACCAACAGTGTGCGGTCAATACGGAGTTCCAACGCAAATTTCAGATTTTGCAATGAAATTTGCCGCTCAAAATTATGGGTTGGTTTTGGACAGAACTTATAGTGCCAAGGCTTTCGGTCAAATCTTGTTTGACGATGAAATCGGAAAATTTAAGCCTTCAGACAACATTATATTTTTACACACGGGAGGAATTGGCTCTAACTTTTCAAATCTCGGCAACTATTCTTTGGCATCCGTATTAGATTAAGTCTGACTAACCTTATCAACACAAGGCTGCATTAAAATAAAGCTATCACATGAAAATCGACTATAACTTAAATTCAAAACAAGAGGAAGCCATAAATTCAATTAAGGGGCCGGTCATGGTAATTGCAGGGGCGGGATCCGGCAAGACTTCCGTTTTGACCCACAGAATATGTAACTTAATTGAAAACGGTGTTCCAGCAAGCAGTATTTTGGCAATTACGTTTACCAATAAGGCCGCGAAAGAAATGAAAGATCGCGTAATTAACATGGCGGGACCGTTTGCCAAATACATGTGGATTTCCACTTTTCATTCGGCCTGTGTACGAATCTTAAAAGAAGACGCTCCATTGCTTGGATATCGGGGGAATTTCACCATATACGATTCTGCCGATTCAAAAAGAGTAATAGATCGAATTGTTAAATCCATGGGTCTCGATACTAAGAGGTTTGATTCGAGGGCGATAAGGAGTGCAATTTCAAATGCAAAAGCACTACTCATAACTCCTGATGCTTTGGATGTGACATACAGTGGTTTTGGCTCTAAAATTCAAGACATTTTTATCGAATATCAAAATCAACTTAAAAAAAATAACGCTATGGATTTTGATGACCTTTTAAATAACGTAATTAAACTTTTGGCAGAATTTCCTGAGATCAAGGCAAAATGGAATTCGAGGTTTAACTATGTATTGGTTGACGAGTATCAAGATACCAATCACGCCCAAAGCGTTTTAATAAAGCATTTGGTAAACGAAAATCAAAATATTTTTATAGTTGGGGATTTCGATCAAAGTATTTATAGGTTTAGGGGAGCTGATCCGACAAATTTTTTAGAATTTGAGAAGATGTTTTTAAATCCCAAAGTGATTGTGTTGGATCAGAATTATCGAAGTGTTCAAAATATACTTGATGGCGCCAATGCCGTTATAAAAAACAATTTTTCCAAACAGACCAAGCATCTGCACTCGGATTTTGGCCCTGGAGAGAGAATTAATATAGTGGCCGTCGAAGACGACATTTCCGAGGCGAGTTTTATAGCAAGAGAAATTGAAAAGCTGCGACTCAAAAAGGTTAGTTATAACCAAATTGCGGTAATGTACCGTACCAACGGCCAATCTCGTCTTATTGAAACTGTTTTAAACTCTGAAAACATCCCGTATAAGGTTATTGGAGGACTCAGATTTTTTGATCGGAAAGAGATTAAAGATGCTTTATCTTACTTAAGGGTTGTAGTAAACCCCAATGACGGAGTAAGTATTGAGAGAACTTTAAATTTGCCCAAACGGGGCATTGGGCCTAAAGCAATGGCTGAGATTACACAATTTGCTTCAAATAATTCAATGACTCTCTTCGATGCCATATCAGTAGCGGACCTAATTTCGATAGGGGCAAAGGTTCAGGCAGGCTGCAAGGAGTATGTCGGTATAATATCTGAGCTTCAAAAAATGTATTATGAAAATGAATCCGCGGTGGATATAGTGCAAAAAATGTACATTAGTACAAACATGAGACTAGCTTATGAGTTGGATAATTCGATTGAAGCCGAAGCTAAGCTTGATAACCTAGACGAGCTATTAAATTTGGCATCTGAATATGAAACTTTAGATGAAATGTTAGATGCAACTTCATTAAGCACTGAAGGTGATGAGCTCAATGAAGTTAACTCGGTCAGTTTGATGACTTTGCATGCGGCAAAAGGTCTTGAATTCGATTCTGTATTTTTAGTGGGGATGGAAGAAGGACTTTTTCCTCATATCAGATCAGCTGACAGTCCAGATAACCTTGAAGAGGAAAGGAGACTCTGTTACGTTGGGATAACGCGTGCAAAGAAAAATTTATATTTAATATCGGCCGAATTTAGAAATCAGTGGGGCGCACCTTCATACAATTTAAGTTCCAGGTTCGTCGACGAGATACCCCAAAGTGTTAAAAAGGAGATAAATACCACTTTCAAATCAAAGCCCAAGAGGTTTGACGACGAACAGGGTTCTTATTTGCGTAATTCAAGGCAGTGGAATCGTTCCGATCAGTTGGACTTTGAAAACTATGCCTCTAGATCGGACTCGTCTACAAAAGCTAATTTTAGTAAGAATCATTACAAAACTACCGGAGCCGAAAAGCTTGGTTTAAAGGTCGGCGATTCGATTGTGCACTCGCGTTGGGGAGAAGGAGTGATTGATTCGATTTCGGGACTCGGTGAAGACACAAAAGCCGAAATAAGATTTGTAAACGGAGTTAAAAAGACGTTTCTTTTGTCGATGACACCCTTAAAGAAGGTCTGATTGCTACGATCCGGCTTTATCTAGTCCATTTAAGCTAAAAATATTGCAGTAAAGTTAACTTTGCTGATACCGTTATTGAAAAAATAAGAGTATGATATTAATTAGGTAAATTTAAAAACCGAACGGCTCTAATTTAATTTGCAATTTAAACTTTTGAATGCTGACGGTTTAATGTCAAAAATTGGTTGGTTAAATTAAATGACGGCAACATCTTTAGCGGATAAAAACAAGAAACAAAAACAGGAAAAGTTAACTATAAAAAGTCAGGATTCTAAACCAGATAATCAGGGCTCCAGTTTTTCGGGGCAAAAACCATTGATGAGGGGGAGGTTGCATCAAGGTGCCTTTTTTGTGACAATTTTATTCGGAGTTTATTTGACAATTGCAGCACCAAGAGTTTGGCCGAGAATTGCAATGGTTGTATATACGCTGGGCGTAGGGGGAATGTTCGGCACCTCAACTCTACTTCACAGGGGTAAGTGGTCTCCTAAAACTTTTAGGGTTGTCAGGCGTTTTGATCATGCCATGATTTTTTCGGCAATTGCGGGAACTTATACTGCCGTTGGTTTAATTTTACCTCCAATTACAAGAACGGTTATGCTTTCGGTAGTTTGGGGAGGGGCAATTGTAGGAGTTCTGATTAGAGTATTATGGATGGGGGCTCCCAGATGGGCAGTCATTACTCCATATGTCGCCGTCGGCTGGATGGCCGCGGCCGCATTTCCCGGACTATATCACGGACTGGGGATCACGGGATTTATTCTTTTGGCTTTGGGTGGTTTAATCTATACTTTAGGCGCGGTGGTCTATGCCAAAAAAAGACCGGATCCGTGGCCAAGGGTATTCGGTTTTCATGAGGTGTTCCATCTTTGCACGGTAGTAGCAGCTACGCTGTTTGCTATTGACGTCGCAACGGTGGTATTGCCCAGGATTTCGTAAGGGAAATTAAAAATGGAAAGAAGATACAGAGTAGTTGTCGCCAAGCCAGGTCTTGACGGGCACGATCGAGGAATTAAAGTAATTGCAAGGGCTCTTAGAGATGCTGGGTTTGAAGTAATCTATACCGGTTTACATCAAACTCCCGAACAGATTGTTCAAGTGGCAATAGATGAAGATGCCGATGCTCTGGGTCTTTCTTTGCTTTCGGGAGCTCACTTGACGTTGGTTCCAAAAATCATTGAACTTTTAAATGAAAAAAATATGGGCGATATTTTGGTTATCGTCGGTGGAATTATCCCCGATGAAGACATTCCCAAATTGGTCGCCGTAGGTGTCGCCAAAGTGTTTACGCCCGGTTCGCCGCTTCAGGATATCTCCGATTGGCTTACCGAATCTCTTGACGAACGCGAAAAAGTTTCTCACTAGCTCTGTACTCATAGTAATTAAAATTTTGTGGGATTCCGATAGGTTTTTTGTTAAAAACTAGTCGAATTATCTCCTGATTGAATGTTGTATAGCAAATAACCGGTTAAATTAGATCCAATATGATGTACTTTCTTTAACGTATTGCCGATGAGCCTGAACTGTACTATCAATCATCCGGTAAGACACTTTACGCTTTGTACGTAATGCACATGATGATGTTCGGACATTGTCCTATTTAAGTGACTTTGATGTAGTTTCTGTTGCAATTGACGGGTCCGAATTAATGCCGAATTATACGATGTATTTTATGGTGCCTACAATAAATTAAGATTGTAATAAATATTTGTAATCACAAATTGTTTTTAGGGACCGTGGATACTTAATTGAATTTTGATCGATTAGCTGAACAAGGTTTATTCAAACAGAGTTTAGTCGTGGTTAAGAGTTAATTCGGACTTGAAAATCGGACTTTGAGTATCGTAAATTTGCAAAATGTTGCGGAGCGGTCTCAGTCTGCGATTGCATGGGTCTGCGACTATTTTATTTAAACGGTGAAAATATTTGAAACGATGATCAAATGTGCATATTGTACTCATATTGTTTTGAGTATGGTTTTATGAGGTTGCATTTGATCCGAAATATACAAGGAGATTAGATGGATTTATTTGAATATCAGGGAAAACTTTACTTTAAGAAATTTGGCATTCCCGTGTCCGACGGAGGAGCGGCCGATAATTTGGAAGATGCGGTAGGCATTGCCGAAAAGATCGGATATCCAATAGTTGTTAAAGCTCAAGTTCAAGTCGGAGGTCGGGGAAAAGCCGGTGGGATTAAGATCGCCAATAATTTAGATGAACTTAAAGAACATTTTCAAAATATTCTGGGAATGGACATAAAAGGACATAAGGTAAAGCTGGTATGGCTCGAACGTTCTTCAGACATAAAAGAAGAATACTATGCTTCATTTACCTTAAACCGTTCCAAGCGTTTGCATTTGTGCATGCTTTCGGCGCAGGGAGGCGTTGAGATCGAAAAGGTCGCAGAGGAGAACCCTGAAGCAATAAGTAGGCTGGATATCGATCCCTCTAAGGGACTTAATCATGGTGAATTGGAAGATTTTGTAAAATCCGCTAATTTGAATGATCAAGCGGTAGAAGGGGTTATTGATATATTAACCAAACTTTATGACTGTTTCGTCAAAGGCGATGCCGATTTGGTTGAAATAAACCCTCTGATATTGACGGTTGAAGGTAAGGTGCATGCTTTAGACGCCAAAGTAACCTTAGATGACGATGCGGCCTTTCGACATGAAGACTGGATTGAATACAAAGGGTTGTCTGATGCAGACGACAGGGAAAAAGCCGCTCACGAAAAAGGCTTAAATTACATTGGTTTGGATGGAACAGTGGGTGTAATCGCAAACGGAGCGGGGCTGGCGATGTCGACTTGTGACGTTGTTAATCAAGTCGGAGGGTCCCCTGCTAATTTTTTGGATATCGGAGGCGGCGCAAATGCCGATTTGATGGCTGCAGCTTTGGAAGTCATTAATAGCGATCCAAAAGTTAAGTCAATTTTGGTGAATATTTTCGGCGGTATTGTCCGTTGTGATGAAGTGGCAAAAGGAATTGTTACCGCCATGGGCAAAGTTGACATCAAATCACCGATAGTAATTAGGTTGGATGGTACAAACGCACCGCTTGCCAGAGAGATATTGAATGAGCAAAAGTCCGACAAGCTGGTTCCTGAAGCTACGATGCTTTCGGCAGCAAAAAAAGCGGTTGAATTAGCGAATTAAGTTAGGAGTTAAATTATGAGTATATGGGTTGATGAAAATACAAAGGTAATCGTTCAAGGTTTGACCGGTGGTCAGGGAAGATTTCACGGACTGAGGAATAGAGATTACGGAACGAACGTGGTAGCAGGAGTTACTCCCAAGAAGGGCGGAGAGAACGTAGAAGGCATTCCGGTTTTTAATACGGTAAAAGAAGCCGTTGAAGCTACAGGTGCTACTGCCAGCTTCGTTTCAGTTCCTCCGTCAGCCGCACCTGCTGCAATCCTAGAGGCAGCCGAAGCTGGAATCGAGTTCATCGTGTGTATCACCGAGCATATTCCGGCTCAAGACCAAGCCAGGACATTTAATGTTTTAAGGGACAAATATCCTTCCGTCAGATTACTCGGACCCAACTGTCCGGGAATCATTTCTCCCGGTAAATGTAATATAGGTATAACATCCGGGGACATTGCCCTTCCGGGCGGTCCCGTCGGAATTGTCTCGAGATCGGGTACGTTAACCTATCAGGCCATATATGAGCTTTCTCAAAATAATGTCGGTCAGACTACTTGCGTGGGTATCGGCGGCGATCCTGTTCCGGGCACGGTTTTTGTTGATGCCTTGGCGGCTTTCGAGAAAGATCCCGATACCAAAGCGGTAATGATGATTGGTGAAATTGGAGGTTCTGCCGAAGAAGAAGCTGCAGAATTTATCAAAAAGAATATGACCAAACCCGTTGTTGCTTACATCGCAGGAGTCACCGCGCCCCCAGGAAGGAAGATGGGACACGCCGGTGCAATTATTTCCGGAAGCAAAGGAACTGCGGCCGCAAAGAAAGAGGCATTGGAAGCCGCCGGAGTTGTCGTGGCACAAAACCCCACAGAAGCGGGAATTAAGATGGTCGAGATAGTTTCCAAGCTCTAATAAAGCCGGTTTTGAATAACAGATGCTGTAGGCGATAAAAATGACTACAAAGAGGTTGGCTGTTCTTGTTTCTGGCAGTGGAACCATTTTAGAATCAATTTTGTTATCCGGCTTACAGGTAGCTCTTGTAGTTTCCGATAGGCCTTGCAAAGCAATAAAAATTGCTATGGAAAACGACATTGCCGCCCAGATAGTCCTTAGAGACGATTTTAAAGAGTCTTTTGATCGTGAGGCTTACAGCGCTATTTTGACGGAGGTTTTAAAAAGCGCTGAAATAGACGTGGTAGCAATGGCCGGTTTTGGAACTGTGTTGGGTGAGACAATTTTTGAGAATTACGGCAATAGAATTTTAAACACTCATCCTTCGCTTCTGCCAAAGTATAAAGGGTGGCATGCCGTAAGGGACGTCTTGACTGCCGGAGAAAATCAGACGGGGTGTACAGTTCATATTGCCACACTCGGAGTTGACGAAGGACCAATTATTGCCCAGCAAACCGTTGAGGTGTTTGAAGATGATACAGAAGACAGCCTGCACGAACGCATAAAAACGGTCGAGAGATTACTCTATCCGAAAGCAATCAAGTCATTTTTGGATAATCTAGATAATAAAACATAGTAATTGGAGAAATAAATGAAAGCACTTATATCCGTATATGATAAGTCAAATCTCGTTGATTTTGCCAAAGGTTTGACAGAGTTGGGCTTTAATATAATATCCTCGGGAGGAACTTCTAAGTACTTATTCCAAGAGGGCATTCAACACGAAACGGTTGAATCGCTTACCCAATTCCCGGAGATGCTCGACGGCAGGGTAAAAACGCTTCATCCTAAGATCCACGGTGGAATTTTAGCCGATTTGGACAAAGAATCCCATGTCGTTGACTTGGAATCTAATGAGATAGAACCGATAAACTTGGTTGTTTGTAATCTGTATCCTTTTTCAAGCAATCCGTCCATTGAATTAATTGATGTAGGCGGCCCCACAATGGTTAGGGCAGCCGCAAAAAATCATAAGCATGTGGTAATAGTGGTTGAACCCAAAGATTACGACCAAGTCTTGTCCGAGCTCAAAGCTAACGATGGAAAACTTCTTCCTGAGTCCAGGCTCAAATTAGCCGCAAAAGCTTTTGATCATACTGCACGATATGATAATGAAATTGCAAAATGGTTTAAAACTATGCAAAAAGAACCGGTACAGGGTAAAGACGATTCAAAAAATGTTTCGGGCAGATTTGAGTTCGCCGATAAGATTCAACTTAAATTGGTTAAATCCGATTTGGAGTTGCGTTATGGAGAGAATCCTCATCAGTTCGGAGCGTTTTATAAGACTGAAGGTAAAAATTCATGGTTGGATGATGCCGTTTTGCATTCGGGAAAAAAGTTATCTTATCTGAATATTTTTGATGCCGATGCCGCATGGCGACTTGTTCATGAATTAAGTAACATTACTGAAAAAAAACCGTGTGCCGTGGCCATAATTAAACACGCCAACGCCTGTGGCGCCGCTATTTCAGACAACTTGGAAGATGCTTATTGCAAAGCAATGGCTACGGATCCGGTTTCGGCTTTCGGTGGAATAGTTGGTATATGCGGTCATGTAAATGTAGGTTTAGCCCAGATCATTCTCGATAATCCTCAGGCTGATGTTCTGATAGCCAGAGGCTATGATGCCGATGCCCTTGAGTTGATAAAGTCAAAACGAAAAGTTCTAAGGGTTATTACTGCTCCAGATCCAGTTGGAGCTCAAGTGGAGTTCCGGGTAATCGATAACGGATTTTTGGTTCAGGAGCCGGACATATTGGACACCATTAACGGCGGAACCTGGACCGTTGTTACCGAAACAGTTCCCGATGAAAGTGGCTGGCTTGACGCGGCGCTGGCTTACGTCGTGTGCGCAAGAACCACTTCAAATGCTATTGTCTACTCCAAAGACTGCCAGATCGTCGCTGTCGGGGCTGGGCAGCAAAGTCGGGTTATGTCAGCTGAAATTGCCACAATAAAAGCCGAAGGGAGAGCAGACAGCGGAGCCGCCGCGTCAGATGCCTTTTTTCCGTTCAGAGACGGCGTGGATGCCATTGCCAAAGCTGGAATTACAACAATTATCCAACCGGGTGGTTCAATAAGGGATTCAGAGATAATCGCGGCCGCTAACGAACACAAAATGGCTATGATTGTCACGGGGCAAAGGCATTTTAAACACTGATTAAAGAATTTGCCCTCAAAGCTGTTAATGAGTGCGAATTTTAGAAGTAAATTTAGAACACTTAAATTTGGAAAACAAGGTGAATTGAAATTATGACCGCAATTTATATTCCTGGTAAACCGGTTGCCGAAAAAATTGAAAATCAAATAAAAGATCAAGCGATTGAATTTGAAAGACATGCTGGACGAAAGCCGGGTCTTGCAACAATTTTGGTGGGCAATGACTCGTCATCTGAGCGTTATATTGCCATTAAACAGAAAAAAGGCGTAGAACTCGGTTTTAAAACCGAACACAGCCACTTGGATGAAAATTCAACGACTCAGGATCTGCTAAAAGTTATTGAAGAATATAATCGGGACAGTTCAATTGATTCCATGCTTATTCAGTATCCCACCCCGGCTCAGATTGATTTCGATTATTGTTTGTCGGCTGTGATGCCGCAAAAAGACGCAGATGGAATGCATCCTTTAAACATGGGTAAGTTAGCCCTATCGATACCAGGTCCCATACCGTGTACGCCGGCGGCAATTGAGGAGTTGCTTAAGTTTTATGAAATCCCAGTAGCGGGAAGACATGTTGCGATTTTGGGAAGAGGGCTCACCTTGGGGAGACCACTGTCGCTGCTATTGTCTCAAAAACGAGAATATGCAGATGCGGCGGTATCGATTTTACATTCGGGGTTTAAAAAATGGCCGTCTATCACAAAAGTGGCAGATATTGTTGTAGCCGCAGCCGGGGTTCCTGGAATATTAAAAAAGGAACATGTGAAAGAGGGTGCCGTTGTAGTAGGGGCCGGAGTAAGGTATGCTGGCAAGACTCTTTTGAGTGATGTAGAAGAAGACGTCGATCAGGTGGCATCGTATATAACTCCAAGGGTCGGTGGGGTCGGGCCGATGACGGTGGCCATGCTTTACATGAATACGATAAAAGCTGCATTTGGTTCTCTAAACTAAAATAGTATTGGTTTAAGCATTTATAGGGGTATAACACTATGGCTTTAATTAGAGATCTACTTAAAAATGGGAAAACCTACTCTTTTGAATTTTTCCCACCAAAAAATGAAGTTGAGCAGGCGAACCTAATCAAAACCCTGAGGGATTTGGAACCGCTTAATCCGTCATTCGTTTCGGTGACTTACAGAAACGGAAGAATCTCCAGACAACGGACGCATAACTTGGTTGCCGGAATAAGGCAGACAACTGACATTACTCCGATGGCTCATTTAATCTGCGTTGATCATAGCCGACTTGAACTCGCTGAGATCTTGGTTGAGCTCAGAAAGGCCTCCGTTGAAAACTTAATGGCTCTGGCAGGAGACCCACCAAAATCGGATCAAGTTGAAGGAGAACTTAAATATGCCATCGAATTGGTTAAGTTGGCTCAGTCAATTGGAGGATTTTCAGTGGGTGTCGCGGCCCATACGGCCGGCCATCCCGAATCGCCCAGCCTAAAGTCTGACCGTCATTACCTAAAAGAGAAACTTGAATATGCCGACTTCGCAATTACGCAGATGTTCTTTGATGTCTCAAGCTACTATCGCTTAAGAGACGAAATGGATGCATTGGGCTGCGACAAACCCATCATCCCGGGAATCATGCCTATTGGTTCCTATCGGTCTATTAAATCCATGATTTCTATGGGTGCAGATATCCCTCAAAAAATAGTAGATTCTTTTGAAGAAGCGCTGGACGAAGTGGCCGATCCGATTGAAAAAGACATGATCGCCCAAAAAATGGGCATTGAGGTCGCCGTGTCGATGTGCGAAGATCTTGTTGAAAATAGTGCACCGGGACTTCATTTTTATACATTAAACAAATCTAATTTAACTAGGGAAATCTATACTTCGTTAGGCCTTGGCAGCTCGCCGGCTTGACAAACTTAAACCGTTTATGCTAGTCGATATCGGAAATGTCTTTTCTAAATATCAGTAGGGACTTTAGTCCCAAAGTCTGCCAAACAGATGCTAGTCGGTCTGTTTTTGAATCTGGTAATTTTATTTGGTACTAATCTTAATAATATGTCTGAACTTATTACACTTAACGAAAACGGAACATTAAACGTATCAAATGAACCTCGAATCCCTTTTATAGAAGGCGATGGAACGGGTGTCGACATATGGCCAGCGGCCAAATTAGTCTTTGATGCCGCGGCAAAAAAACATGGTAAAAAAATTGATTGGATTGAGGTTTTAGCGGGAGAAAAAGCCTTTAATGAGACCGGAAGTTGGTTGCCTGAAGAGACGGTAGAGGCATTCAAAACTCATTTAATTGGCATTAAAGGGCCTTTAACTACCCCAGTGGGTGGCGGTATAAGATCGCTAAACGTAGCCTTACGACAGATTCTCGATTTATATGTATGCCTAAGGCCCGTAAAATACTTTTCCGGAGTTCCTTCTCCAGTGGTTCATCCCGAAAAGGTGGACATGGTAATTTTTAGAGAGAATACTGAAGACGTATACGCAGGTATGGAAGTCCAAGAAGGTACTCCTGAAGTTAAGAAATTAATCGAATTTCTAAAAGACAACTTTGGGTTTAACATTCGAAGTGATTCGGGAATCGGTATAAAACCCGTTTCAATTACTGGATCTAAACGACTAATTAGAGCTGCAATTAAGTATGCGGTTGAAAATTCCAGGAAATCAGTTACTTTAGTACACAAGGGGAATATCCAAAAATTCACCGAAGGCGCCTTTAGACAGTGGGGCTATGATTTGGTTAAAGAAGAATTCGCCGACGTGGCAGTCGGTTGGGACGATTGCGACGGCGTCCCCGGCGATAAAGTTCTTGTCAAAGATGCAATAGCCGACAATATGCTACAACAAGTACTTTTGAGGCCGCAGGAGATGGACGTTATTGCCACTACCAACTTAAACGGAGATTATCTGTCAGATGCATTGGCCGCTCAGGTCGGTGGAATTGGTATAGCCCCGGGTGCAAACATTAACTATGTATCGGGTCACGGAATATTCGAAGCCACACACGGAACGGCTCCCAAGTATGCGGGTCAGGACAAAGTTAACCCCGGGTCGGTTATTCTGTCGGGCACTCTGATGTTTGAGCATTTGGGATGGAAAGAAGTTGCCTCCGACATTGTTAAAGCAATGGGTTCAACTATTAGTGACGGTATCGTAACTTATGACTTTGCTCGACTGAGAGAAGATGCCACCGAAGTCAAATGCTCCGAATTTGCAAGCGCAATTGTGGATCGGCTTTAGCAAGATCTGATATTGATAATTTGAGTAAGAAAGTTTCCGCTCGTTAATACCGATCGGAAAGGAATATTAAATTTAATATGGTTTAATTATAAATTATAAGTTAAATGAAGATAATTTAAAACAGAAAGTTGTA
>DAHXLF010000269.1 GCA_027371755.1 Acidimicrobiales bacterium | reverse complement strand
CATGGAGCTCTACTCGCACCGAACAACCGATGGTGACAGAGCTGCGGCGGAGGCGCTGGAAGGATATTTCGGCACAGCGTTTTCTGATGGTTAGGGCACGCAGCGGGCACAAAGGACTACATAGGCGGTAATATGGAAGCATAAGTCCAGGTAGACGCCTTATAATTGCAGAACGACATCAGCACTGATAATGCTGAGGTCACTGGTTCAAGTCCAGTTAGCCCCACCAGCAAAAATGCAGATCAGAGGCAATGTTAGGTGGTTTTAAGGTGACCGTAATTTACCCCTTTATACCGTTGCTTGTGGCACGGAGGTGTAGCCGAATGAAGAGGATGGTGGTAGTTTGCGGCGACGGAGGGTGAGTAGGCGAGGGTGTCAATGCGAGTACTTAATTCTTCAATCTCGTGCAAGTAATTTGACCTCGTTCGTAATGGCAAACGATTCAATAGCAAGAACTAGCGCAAGTTTCCGAAAACCCATATTTTCCCCAGCCATTGGTGTTTCCAAAAAGTTTTCAAATATTTGCGTGATTAGCGCGTTTGTATGTCGGAAATACTCGCGTTTT
>DAHXLF010000268.1 GCA_027371755.1 Acidimicrobiales bacterium | reverse complement strand
AGCGTATTTGGTCTTCACGAGGAATAAAGCCACATTTGGTAAAGACCTTTAAAGTCTCAAACGATCCAAAATTTGAATCAAAGAATCTTGAGCAAAGTGCTTGAGTGTCGTGTCCGGATTTTTGAGTATGTCCAAAACTATACAACGGTAACGGATGGATTCCAGAGAATTTAACAAATACCTGAATAGTTACGTTGTTTTTATTAATATAGACTTCTATAGCTTTTATTAAATCCGGTACGGATTTAAATACTCCTCTTCTGATTGCTTTATCTGTAATATCTCTAAACCATCTTTCAACAAGATTTAACCAAGATGATGAAGTCGGTGTAAAATGGAATTTAAATCTTGGATGTTTTTCTAACCATAGCTTCACTTCAGGATGCTTGTGGGTAGCGTAGTTGTCTAGTATCAGGTGAACTTCTAATTCTTTAGGCACTTCTTTATTTATTTTTCTTAGAAACTTTAAGAATTCTTCATGTCTATGTTTTCTCATACACTCTCCGGTTACTGTACCGTCTAATACGTTTAAAGCAGCAAATAACGTTGTGGTGCCGTTTCTTTTGTAG
>DAHXLF010000267.1 GCA_027371755.1 Acidimicrobiales bacterium | reverse complement strand
AATAAAAAAGGTAAAAGAAGATAACCTAAAAAGCACAGTTAATAAAAAAAGGTAAAAGAAGATAACCTAAAAAGCACAGTTAATAAAAAAAGGGAAAAGAAGAGAATAAAAAGCACAAAGAAAAAAACCCAAAAAAAGATAAGTACAGTCTATAAAATAAAAAGGCTAAAGTAGAGAATTGACAGTAAGAGAAAAAAAGGAAAAAGAAGAAAAGTACAGTAAAAAAATAAAAAAGGTAAAAGAAGATAATAAAAAGCACAAATAAAAAAATAACCTAAAAAAGATAATCTTATAAGTACAATTAAGAAAAAATAGGCAAAAGCACAGATTATTTTTATAAATAACCTAAAGAAGAAAAATACAGTAAAAAAAATAAAAAAGGTAAAAGAAGATAATAAAAAGCACAAATAAAAAAATAACCTAAAAAAGATAAGTACAATTAAGAAAAAATAGGCAAAAGCACAGATTATTTTTATAAATAACTTAAAGAAGAAAAATACAGTAAAGAAATAAAAAAGGTAAAAGAAGATAATAAAAAGCACAAAAAAAAAAATAACCTAAAAAAGATAATCTT
>DAHXLF010000266.1 GCA_027371755.1 Acidimicrobiales bacterium | reverse complement strand
GCACGAGAGAGTCCCGAGGAGGCTTTGTCCTTTTGGGAGTAGCGATCAAAGTAGGCATAAGGGTTAGCCAGCGGAACCATGATCATCGGAGCGGCTCGCACACCCTCGTGGTCTGGGTTTCTTTCCCGCCATGTCGCTTCGGTGTGGATCTCCCAAAAGTCGTCGATGTCCGCTCTGTCTAATAGGACCAAATATTCAGTCCCTTGGCTATAACCGGCCGAAGGTCCCCTGGTTCCAGCCAAAAAAAGCGCCTCTCGCTCCTGCACGGACAGGGGCTCGTCGCTAAAGGAACGGCACATCTTCCTACTTGCGACCACAGAATCAAATTCCATTTACCAAACCTAATCCTGAATAGGTCTCTAACCTCAAAAATGCCATAGTGAGGTTGCAATCCAATGATTCTGGAAACCGTTGGATGAACTGGCCGCTCCAGAAAACCTAGACATTCCTAGGCATCCTCTTCTTTTCGCTCTCCAGCCGTTGAGTCTCCCCAGTCCTTGACCTGTGGACTGGACTCGACGATTCGACACTAGGTGTGTCTCCCACTGCTGGTTTCACCCGTCGTGGTTCACTTGGA
>DAHXLF010000265.1 GCA_027371755.1 Acidimicrobiales bacterium | reverse complement strand
ATAGAGGTACTTTCACAGAAGTCCAGTCACGGCTCCGCTAGCTTAATAAGGCAGTTTAAGGTTACCCAGAAAAAGTAGACGCATTATTATCGCGTTAGCTCAATACGAGAAAAGTTATAAATATATCACCAAGCCAAAGGAAATTTTCAACCGAATACAAAGTGGAAGTAGTTCACCGGGTTATTGGAAATACTTGACTAATATGGCCTTAGAGCAATAGACCTAATTGGCTCCACCTCAAACAACTAAGTCTGTATTGTTGGAACATGTAATTTATTTGAAACATTCAGAAAGGGAAGTTGAGAGTAGATCTTTTCCTGTTAAGTATTTTCAATTTGCTGGTCATGCTAATTGAAATTCCCCTACTAGTCTAGTGTCCCAGTATTAAGCAGTGTTTGCTTCAAGTGCAACTCTTCCCCTTTTAATCTTTTCTAAGATTGCCTCTGCACTCTGAGTCCATACAAATGGTTTTGGATTCTTGTTGTTTGCATTTAAATACTTATCGATTGCTTGAATTAAATCTGATACTGATTTAAATACTCCTCGCCTGATTGCTTTGTCGGTAATATCTCTAAACCA
>DAHXLF010000264.1 GCA_027371755.1 Acidimicrobiales bacterium | reverse complement strand
TAATGATAAAATAATATAATACTAGGATAAAATGATAAGATAATTAAATAATATAATAATAAAAATAATATAAATCAACTGAAATAAAAAATAAAAATGAAATGAAATAAAAAAAATTTAAAAAAATAAGATAAAATAAATGAGATAAAAATAAAAACGGAATAAAATAAAAACAAGATAAGATTAAAAATAAGATAAAAAAAATTAGATAAAATAAAATTAGGATAAAATAAAATAAGATAAAATAAAAAAAAATAAAATAAGAAAAAAAAATAAAATGAGATTAAATAAACTAAATAATATAAAATAAAATGAGATTAAATAAACTATTGAATAAATGAGATTAAATAAACTAAATAATATAAAATAAAATGAGATAATAAAGAACAAGATAAAATTAAAAAAATAAAATAAATAAGATAAAATAAAATTGAGTAAAAAAATAAAATTGAAAAAAAATAAAAATAAATAAAAATAAAATTGAATAAAAAAAAATAAAATTGAAATAAAAATAAAAATAAATAAAAATAAAATTGAGTAAAAAAATAAAATTGAAAAAAAATAAAAATAAATAAAAAT
>DAHXLF010000263.1 GCA_027371755.1 Acidimicrobiales bacterium | reverse complement strand
TTTTGAAATAAATTATTATAAATATAGTAAATATAGTTAAAAATTAAATGAAATAAAGTAAAAAAAAAATAAATATTAATTTAAAATAAAGATTAAATAAAATGATATTAAATTCAATGAAAGTAAATAAAAATAAATTCAATTAAAATAAATGAAATTAAATCCAATGAAAGAATATAAAATTAACTCCAATAAAAGTAAATTAAATCCAATGAAAGAATATAAAATTAACACTAATAAAATTAAATGAAATTAAATCAAAATCAAATAAATAAATTCAAATTAAATGAAAAATGATTAAATTAAAATCAAATAAGTAAAATGAAATTTAATTAAAATCAAATAAATGAAATCAAATTAAATGAAAAACAACAATATCAAAATCAAATTAAATGAAATAACCATATCAAAATTAAATTAATCAAAACTAAATTACTAAAATTTAATTAAATTAAAATCAAATTAATCAAATCCAATTAAATAAAAAATTATTAAATCAATTGAATCAAAATCAAATAAATGAAATCAAATTAAATGAAAAACAACAATATCAAAATCAAATTAAATGAAATAACCATATCAAA
>DAHXLF010000262.1 GCA_027371755.1 Acidimicrobiales bacterium | reverse complement strand
TTAAAGAATAATAAAATAAAAAAAAATAATAATAAAATAAAATAAAAAGAAAATAAAATATTAATAAAATAAAATAAAAAAATAAAATAAAATAATAATAAAATAAAATAATAAAAATAATAATTTAAATAAAATAATAATAAAATAATATTTAAAAATAAAAAAAAATAATAATAAAAGAATAATAAAAATAATAATTAAAATAAAATAATAAAAATAATAATTTAAATAAAATAATAATAAAAATAATAAATAAAGAATAATAAAAAAATAATAAAAAAATAATAATAAAATAAAATAAAAAAGAAAAGAAAATATTAATAAAATAAAATAAAAAAGAATATTAAAATAAAATAATAAAAATAATAATATAAATAAAATAATAATTAAAAAAAAATAATAAAATAATAATAAAAATAATAATTAAAATATAATAATAAAATAATAATTTAAATAAAATAATAATAAAAATAATAAATAAAAGAATAATAAAAATAAAATAATAAAAAAATAAATAATAATAAAAATAAAATAAAATAACAATAATAAAAAATAAAATAAAAAAGACAATAATAATAAAAAATAAAA
>DAHXLF010000261.1 GCA_027371755.1 Acidimicrobiales bacterium | reverse complement strand
AGGTTGAGATCAACGTTGACTACATCCTCATGCTCGTCCAGAAGTGGCGTGAAGCCCGAGGAGACGGCGCGGACAAGGAGACAGAGGCGATCACGCAGATCCAGCGTGCGATTGACTCCAGCCTCTCGTTACGCAACAAGAAGGATCTCATCATGACCTTCGTTGATTCAGTCTCTGCCAGCGGCAAGATCGACGAAGAGTGGCGAGTGTTCGTCGATGCCAAGCGAATAGCTGAGCTCGACGACATCATCGCT
The DNA here is from genome assembly GCA_027371755.1 of Acidimicrobiales bacterium. Taxonomy (GTDB): domain Bacteria; phylum Actinomycetota; class Acidimicrobiia; order Acidimicrobiales; family JABEUL01; genus JAJZNL01. The sequence goes on along the minus strand of DAHXLF010000261.1, from coordinate 337 downwards.
CAGGAAGGATTAAGTCCAGACGAGACTAGGAAATTTATCGAGCGCGCTTTTCGCGACGGTGCCATTCCAACCGCTGGAACAGCTGTCACAAAGATCCTCCCTCCAGCCTCTCGCTTCTCATCCGACGGCGGTCACGGCGTGAAGAAACAACGTGTGCTTGCGCGACTCGGGGCATTCTTTGACCGCTTCTTAGGGCTGGGTTCGAACGGAGAAGACAATGACTAGGCGTTATCCCGCTGGGTCTGAATGGCGAAAATGGGACCTTCATGTCCACCTTCCAGGTACCAAACTTGCTGATCACTACGAGAAGAAAGGCGGTGAGCCGGACTGGGTTCGA
>DAHXLF010000260.1 GCA_027371755.1 Acidimicrobiales bacterium | reverse complement strand
CATGTCCAAGAATTGTTGCGGCTTCATATTTTCAGAATGGGAGCAATGCCAATAATGATTGGCCACCAACGGCACTGAGAAAAGTGTCACTTGCAACGACTACTACTGATCCTGCCATGACGACAACTTCAATAGCTTCAGCTTCGATCCAAAATTGTTTACCCAATCAACTTAGTGTGCAACTATCTGGTGCGACTGGATCGAATCATTCGAGTGTTCAATTTATGATTTTTAAGAATGTTTCAAGTACCGACTGCGCATTACAAGGTACTCCGACAGTGACAATGTATTTGCCAGATAACTCACAGTTACCAAATAATCTTCAACCTATAGATTCAGTTCCTGGCAAGTTCCCGGGTTTATTTAGTTACTTACAACCTGTTCCGCCCCAAAGAATTCTGTTAAAAGCAAACGGGCAAGATGTGGCCGAAGTAGGTCTATTTACAATAGCAAACCCAAACTCTACAGTTCCGTGTGCAACTAACTTGAACGTGAAAGTTGCATTGCCGTGGTCGACAACCCCGGTTATAAAAGTTGCTGGGAGTTCGGGAGTTTGTAGCAATCCTGTTGAAGTTTCGCAATTTGTCCAGCTTCCATTAC
>DAHXLF010000025.1 GCA_027371755.1 Acidimicrobiales bacterium | reverse complement strand
CGGGTTCTGTATCGTATCGTCCCGAAGAAAATTACAACGATAAAATACCTACTGGAAGATTTGAACTAAAAGATTGTGCAATAGAAATTTTAAATACCGCCGAAGCGTTGCCTTTTTCATTAAATTCTAAAGCCAACATCGACGAAGCGCTGCGATTAAAGTATAGATTTTTAGATATTCGTTCAGAGCGGATGCAATACAATTTGCGTTTGAGACATAACGTAATTCAGGCGATTCGCGAGTCAATGTCTAGATTGGATTTTTTAGAAGTTGATACACCGTTACTATGGATGCCCACACCCGAAGGTGCCAGAGAATTTTTGGTTCCGTCAAGATTGCAAAAGGGGCATTTTTATTCCTTACCGCAGAGTCCTCAGATTGCAAAACAGCTCTTGATGGTGGCAGGAATGGATCGGTATTTTCAAATCGCAAAATGTTTGCGCGATGAAGACTTAAGAGCTGACCGTCAATTTGAGTTTACGCAATTAGACTTAGAAGCTTCATTCGTTGGACAAGATCAAATTATCGAAATCGTGTCCAAGGTAATTTCAGACCTTTTTCTAAAGATATTGTCAGTAACTGTCGGACCGATTGAATCGATGTCCTGGATCCAAGCTATGTTAACCTACGGTACGGATAAACCTGACCTGCGTATTCCGATAACGATTACTGACCTAACCGCATTATTTGCCTCAACAACGGTAAATGCGCTTAGAGGGAGTTCGGTTCAGTCAATACTTTTAAAAGATGCTTCATCGGTGGGTCGCGCAAAATTGGATGAATTTGTAGCTATCGCCAAACGTCTTGGAGGAAAAGGACTTTTGTGGTTACGTGTCGTTAAAGACGAACAGGGATTGAGTTTCGATTCTCCCGTGAGTAAATTCTTGGAAGATGACGACAGACAAGCTTTCCTAAAAGGTCTCGACCCCAACGAAGGCGATCTAATTTTGGTGGTTTCTGACGAACCTCTTTTGGCTTGTCAAATATTACACGCTGTTAAAACCTATGCGATATCTGAATTTTTAATAAAAGAGGAAGTGTCTAAAACAGATTATAGATTTCTATGGGTTACAGATTTTCCCATGTTTGAGTCAGTTGACGAAAAAGGTAACGCGGTTGCCGCTCACCATCCTTTCACGATGCCAAACGAAGATGATCTTCAACTTATGGACTCCAATCCTCTTAAAGTTCGATCTTCTGCTTACGATCTGGTTTTAAACGGCTGGGAATTGGGATCTGGGTCAGTTAGAATTCATAAACGCGAAATTCAAGAAAAAGTCTTTAATGCACTGGGCCTAACAGATCAAGAAGCTGAAAGCAAATTCGGATTTATGCTAAATGCTTTTAGGTACGGAGCTCCGCCGCATGCGGGTTTTGGACTCGGTATCGACAGGTTAATTGCAATTGTAGCTAATGAATCTTCAATTAGAGAAGTCATCGCTTTTCCTAAGTCCCAATCAGGTATTGATCTTATGACTATGAGTCCGACTATGGTCGATGACAGGACCGTTAAAGAGTTGGGGTTAGCTGTATTGCATAAAGATAAATCTGAAACGAAATAGGGAGATATATAGTGACAGTAATTTTCGCCATAATCATGACCGGGGTCTCTCTTGTTTTAGCGGTTGTAATCACTATTACCTTAAGCAAGCTGATAAAGATCACTAAAAAACTTCAAACTGCATTAAGCTTATTGGCCGACGAGCAGTCTAACTTAGTAGACAGATTTAATTCAGTGATTGAAAAGACTTCAGCGGATTTGGAGCGTTATGAAGTTGTCGTACGATCCACGCAAACAGTTCAAAAAAACTTGGAAAGTACATCCGCTGCTGTCAAAAATTCAATTGAAGAACCTTCGATTAAGATTAAATCTATGAAAAGCGGTGTTTCCACAGCTCTCAAAACATTTAAAACAAGGCGAAAGTAAGATGTTTAAGAGAGGAATGTGGTTGACTGCAGGATTGTCCGCTGGTGCCGTTGGTGCTTTATATATTGAAAAAAAAGCTAAAGAGAAGATAAGAAACTCTACGCCGCCACAGGTCATTAAAAAGATCGGTCAAAATTCAAAAACTTTAAGTGGCGACATTAAAGACGCAATTTTTGAAGGAAAGCTTCAAGCTAAGAAAACCAGACAGGATCTTCAACTCAAGCGCTATGGGAAAAACTGATGAATTCACATGACCTTAGAAACTCGTTTTTGGATTACTTTCAGTCTTTTAATCACGAAGTGGTGCCTTCGGCATCCTTAATTCCGCATGATCCATCCGTAATGTTCACGATTGCGGGGATGATTCCTTTTAAAACATACTTTACCAGAGACGAAGTCCCGCCATTTAATAGAGCGACTTCAGCGCAAAAATGTTTTCGAACCGTGGATATCGATATAATAGGTACCACTACGCGACATCTTTCATTTTTTGAAATGCTTGGCAACTTCAGCTTCGGAGACTATTTTAAGGACGACGCAATTGCCTTTGCCTGGAATTTTCTGACCAAGACGCTTGAATTACCAAAAGATAAACTTTGGATTACTGTTCACGAATCCGACAACGATTCTATCGAATTATGGAAAAAGATAGCGGATGTAGAATCCGATCGAATTCAAGTTATGGGCGACGATAATTTTTGGAAAATGGGTGATATCGGACCTTGCGGACCTTGTTCTGAAATCTATTTCGATAAGGGTAAACTATTTGGCAAAGACGGTGGTCCTAAATTCGGAGGAAGTGACAGATTTATTGAAATATGGAACCTGGTGTTCATGCAGTTCTCTCGCGATAAAAATGGCGTTCTAAATCCGTTGCCATATCCATCTATAGATACAGGGGCGGGGTTGGAGCGAATTCTTCCGATAATCAATTCCCTGAATTCGGTATTCGATACCGATCTATTCTACCCGATTATTGAATTTACTCAAAGTTTGACTGAGGTGAAATACAATAATGACGGAGCGGGTATGGACAAAAACTTTCGGGTAATTGCCGATCACAGTCGAGCTGCAACCATGTTAATCGCTGATGGTGTATTTCCTTCCAACGAAGGAAGAGGCTATACGCTAAGAAGAATCATAAGACGTTTGATTAAGAACCTGTGGCAACTTGGCATTGAAGCAGAGATAGGCGACAGGTATGTAGATTTGGTCGTTTCAAGCTTGGGTGATACTTATACAAATCTCAAGACCGGTTCTGATTATATTAAAACTGTTCTTCAAAATGAAGAGCTAAATTTCAAACGAACCCTTCAACAAGGACTTTTTCATATTGATTCATTGGTGAAACAATCTAATGGCTTTCAAAAAAGCAATATCATAGACGGAGACACTGCGTTTAAGCTTTACGATACTTTTGGATTTCCTCTTGAACTTACCGTAGAAATTGCATCTGAAAGCGGTTTCAAGGTAGATACGACTGGATTTGAAAAGTTGATGGAAATTCAAAGACAGAGAGCTCAACAAGATGCTAAAAATAGCGCAAGATTTAAAAATGATACGGAAGAAGATATCTATAAGGAGCTATTCGATTCTCGCGGTAAAACCGAATTTATTGGCTATGAACAGTTAGAGGCCGATTCTACAATTCTAAAAGTTATTGCGATTGACAATGACGATTCTTCGGGTCCTAATAAGCAAAAATCAGAATCTGATGATATGCTAATTACTCATGCCATCATTTTGGAGCAAACTCCTTTTTATGCACAAAGCGGAGGTCAGGTAGGGGATCAGGGCTATTTAATCAGCAAGAATACGGTGTTTAAAGTTCTGGACACTCAAAATACTCTTAATTCGATAATAAAGCATATGGGATACTTTGTAGAGGGTATTTTTATCGAAAATGACAGCGTTCATGCCGAAGTCGATGCTAAACGTAGAATTTCAATCATGAGGAATCATACGGCTACTCACCTGTTACATCACTATCTTCGCGAGGTCCTAGGAGATCACGTAAGACAACAGGGGTCATTGGTAGCCCCAGATCGGTTGCGATTTGATTTTTCTCATTTCGGTCCTCTAGACCGTAAGGAACTGGAAGTTATCCAGCATCTATGTAACTTGGAAATCATTTCAAATAGTAGCGTTAGTACACAGGTTGTAGATAAGTCCGACGCCGAAAAGATGGGTGCTATAGCATTTTTTGGCGACAAGTACGGACAGACCGTTAGGGTGGTTTCTGCAGGTGCCAATTCAATGGAATTCTGTGGAGGGACGCACGTAGATTCATTGGGTATAATCGGGTCGCTTCAAATCATTTCTGAGTCTTCGATTGGATCCAATACTCGCAGAATTGAAGCGATAACAGGTGAGTATGCTCTTAATTATTTAGAAGTACAAAATAGTATTATGAGCGACGCAGTGGCTTTAATTAAATCAACTCGTTCTGATTTTCTCGTCGATTTGCAAAAGGTTCTAGATAAAAGCCATCAGCTTGAGAAACAAATTAAGCAGATGAAATCAGAGTCCGTCGTGGATTTGGCTGAAAGTTTAATGTCATCAATGGACAAAGGTATAATAGTCGCACAAGTAAACGATCTTGAGCTTGACCACCTTAAAACAATGGCTTTCAAATTAAAAGACTACGAAAGCCTTAGGGCGGCTTTTTTAGTCTCGCTTGTTGATAATTTAAAAATGTATATGGTACTTATAAGCAACGATAAGTCAATTAACGCCGGCAATATCGTTAAAGAGCTGGCAAAAATAGTTAACGGCGGCGGCGGCGGAAGCCCGAACATTGCCAATGCTGCAGGGAAGGACGTAACTAAAATTAATGAACTCTTGAAATCTGCCCGCGAGATGTTAACAGGTTAGGTTTACGTAATGCTCGCTCGCCTCAGGAAAACAAATATTTCGGAATATCTTATCTGGTTTTTGATTTATTTTGCTTTGTCTTTGATTATATATCACGGAATCGTATTAAACGGATTGGGATATTCCATTCCGAACAATGCTTGGGGAAACGGAGATTGGGGACTCAGTTCATTTATGATGGCTTGGACTCCATATTCTATAATCCATCATGTTAATCCATTTTATTCTAACAACGAATTTGCGCTTCACGGCATTAATATGATGGCCACGCCGGCATATTTTACTCAAGCTTTTATAATGAGTCCGGTTACAGAATTGTTTGGCACGATTGTAAGCCTTAACTTAGCGATCATTTTAGCTCCGATAGTTTGCGCATTGCCTGCTGCAATCGTGTTCTACAAGATTACCTCTTATAAATTTGGATCGGTAGTCGGAGGATTGTTTGCAGGTTTCGGCAGAGGTCTGATTTCGGGCAATGTCTCGGCGCACTTAAATCTAAGCTGGATATTTGCTCCGCCGATAATAATCTATATTTTTTATAATATTTTAAGGAAAAAGGACGCCGATCTGATTAAAAGCGGTGTAGCTTTAGGGATCGTTATGACTTTACAGTTCTATGCCTCTACCGAAGTTTTAGTAGACACCCTATATGTTTGTTTGGCTGCAGGCGTCGTAGTGCTTTTTGTAAATGCAAGGATTATAAAGGAAAGGTTTTTCAAACTTTTAGGAACGTTGTTTATTGGGGGATTTATAAGCGGTGTCGCGTGTATTTATGCGGTGTACGTATTCTTATATGGCCATGCCCATGTATTCGTTGAACGACAAATGTGGGATTCGGTGTTGAACTATAACCTACTGTTTGTATTTTTCCCTAGGAATGTCGCACACAACGGAATTCAGATTTTTGGAGACAGATTTTGTGCCATTACCCTTCCCGTGTTTGCAGTAGCCATTTTAATCGTCAGAATCAATAAAACTATTAAAGACCAGACTGCGAAAGTAGCATTCTTTATGTTTATTATATTATTTCTTGTAATGTTTGGGCCGTTGCTTCAGGGATGGGCTCAGGGTCCTTTGCAGCCGAATCCGGTTTATTACGTGGTTCGCCATCTTCCATTTGTATATGCCGTGCTTTATCGGAGATTTGTTTACTATGACGAGCTATTTTTGGGACTGTCGATTGTCTATGTGTTAAAGAGTTTCAAGATGAATAAACATTCAAAGGCGAATTTTACAAGTCGATGGTTTAATGCAAGAATTGTTGTTACTGCGTTTATACTTTTAAATTTATTATGGAATAGTGCATATGTTTGGAATGTTCAAACGTCGTTTCAACCAAATCCCGTACTATCTTCCAAAACATATCTTCCTGAAAACGGCATCATTTGGGTCTATCCACGCATTAGTTTCAACAGCGGTTTAAGTGCGGCATATTTAGCTCAAAGCGGACTCCGATATAAAGTTGTCAGCGTTTATGCAAACCTTATTTTTGATGGACAAAATTCCATAATGCTTCCCCCGTCTGCATTAAGAAGTTATATAGACGCGAGTACCAAGCCCGGAGTATTGCCTCAGGCCGACATTATCAACAATGTAAAAGGATATGTCGCTTCAAGCAAAATTTCTTGCATTGTAATCTATAATGCAAGTCAATATAAAAGCAGAGTTAATAAAGTAAGTTATATTTACGGTAGCCCGAAAATTATTCAGAATACCGATGTTTGGTGTCACTTAAAGGGGAACTGATCAAACCTTAACTTATATTATTGCAAGGCTCTGTGCTGCACATTAAATTAACCTTTCTAAACAACGATCATGAATTCAGAAGCCGCTTATATCGCTGTAACTGATATTAATAACGGTAACAGCACACATCAAAAACAACTTAAGCTTAGATTTTCACCATACTTGGCAGCTTTTATGGGCTACTTCATTGCGTCATGCATCGTGTTTCATTCCATTATCTCGGTGGGTATCTATAACTCGCAACCCAAAATGGGAAGCGGAGACTACGGATTAGCGGTGTCAAATATAGCATGGCTGCCTTTTGCGATACTTCACGGTAAGAATATATTTTTTTCAAATTATCAATTTGCGCTTCGCGGTATTAATATGATGTCAACACCGGCCTATTTTACTCAAGCGTTAATTATGTCACCGGTGACGATTATTTTTGGACCGGTTTTTAGTACAAATTTAGCGATCATTTTAGGACCTGTTGTCACTGGATTCAGTGCCTTTGTCGTTTATTTTAAAATTACAGCATCAAAATTGGGGTCTTTCTTGGCTGGACTTGTTCTTGGATTTTCAATACTGGTTATCAATGATTCAATTTATGGACATTTTCACGTCACCTGGATATTCGGACCGCCGGTTATTTTTTACGCCTACTACAAATTAATTCGTGTTCAAAATCCGTCGATCCTCAAGTACGGAATTTGGCTTGGTATAGTCTTTGTCTTGCAGTTCTATGCCTCCGTTGAGCTGCTGTTCACGTCTCTGTTTTTTTATACTTTATTTGGCATATTTTTGCTACTAATTCGACGCAGTATGCTATGGCCAAAGTTGTGGGAGATTGTTAAGGTTACGACGATAGGGGCTGTGTTCAGTCTTCTATTTTGCGGTTATGGAATTTATTTTTTTGTAGCTGGCAAAGACCATGTTTTTTATAATAACGGAATTTATTCCAATCCTGTATTTAAATTGAGTATTGCCGATTTGTTTATTCCACTGGACAAATTGAATTTGAATCTGAATCTATTTAGCAATAACTTTGCAAAGATTGCAATGCCAATAGTTCCGATGCTAATAATTTTGGTTACGCGTAAATATCTTTGGAAAAAACCTTTAGTGCGCTACTCGTTATTATTTAGTATTGTCATATATCTTTGCATGATCGGAAGTAACTTAAGAATAGTTCCCATGCAGAACCTAATTCCCAATCCTATCTACTATCTTTTTATGCATATTCCAATAATTTCGGCAACACTATTCGTTAGATACTGTTATTTCTTTATGTTTTTTATAAATTTTGGTTTTATATTGGGGATGGAACGTCTTTATCAAATTAAAATTAGAAATCGATCTGCGTTTAAGCCGAAAATTCTAATCAAGAGTACGGTAGCGGTTCTATTGATTTTGAACCTGTTTTGGATGGATTCACATTTTTTCGACAATCAACAGCCGATTCCTTCATCTACTCTACTGTCGTCTGATCGGTATATACCTAAGAATGCAATAATTTGGGTTTATCCCAGAGCGACGATATCTAACGGTAATCCGTTAATTTATCTTGCACAAAGTGGTTTTCACTACAGAATCACCAGCGGATATGGTTTCGAAAGCATCCATGGAATCCCTTCATTCTTTTTGAGGCTGTCTCCGATTGATAAATATATTTACTATCAACTGTCAAGTAAGGGTATTTTTATTCCATCCAATAGCTTAATAATGCTCTTAAGGCAATACGTAAGAGATAAAAATATAAAATGCGTTACGGTAACTGACACCATAAAAAATAAGAAAATTGTCTCCGCATTGACCTTAGTCTTTAATAAACCGAAACTAGTCGGATCCGATGCCATTTGGTATACAATAAATTCATGAATAAAAAGCGATAGGTCCCGTTGTTTTTATTGACTAAAATTGAATTAATACATTTTTAGGATTACCATCTTTGCGAAACTAATCTTGATATAACAAGTTTCTATGGTAAATTCAGAATTATAGACCGCTTACGTTAAGGAGTTGTCAATGAAAAAGGGTAGACATCGTCGGTTTGAAGAAGCCCGGAATCTAAAGAGATCATGGGATGGCGAATCGATAGACGTTGTTAGCGACGAAAACGTAGTTTCGACAGCTGAATGCGACGAATGTGGCGCAGTGTTAGGCACGCCTCACGCTAGTTGGTGTTTGGCCGAAGATATCGAAGAAGCTACTGACGAAAGCTTTACTCACAAATCTTCGGCAGATAAGTATTTATAGTAAACGTTTTTAAAAGTAAATTTCTGTTTCTCTTAGCGCAATTTTCTCTTAGCGCAATACAGTAAGTTTTAGATATGGCTTACCGGTTTTTTGCGGCTTAAATTAATTTTTGATTTTGTAACGGAATTATTGCTGTCGTATTTAGGAAGGCGTCCTTGCTTTCCTTTGATAATTGGCATAAATTCGTCTAAAGCTATTTTGAGTTTTGAATATATTTCCGTACCGCAAAGTAACTTGAGTTCGGTAGCCAACTCCAAATAAACGGGTTTGGAACCGCTATAAGCTAAGTCATCTTGAGTGCACCACCAGTGAAAATCATTACCACCTTCACCCCAGTCGTTTCGCTCCCAGGCCTTTATAATTATCATTCTTCCGCCTGCCTGAAATTCGAACTCTTCCTTTCTTAAAGGAAGTTGCCAGCACACCTCGGGTTTATAAGCGGAATGATGTTTGTTTTCATTTATGGAAAGAAGATGGAGGGCGCAACCGGGTCCTTTATGAAAGTCATTCCTGTTGAGAAATATGCATGCGTCATCGACCAAACGAGTTATACTCTCTTGCTTCTTATTTGTTTTGAATATTCCCTTGGCGTCGCCTATTGATTTAAATTGCCAAGTGTCATCGGTTAATTTCTTTGTCGCTTTAACTACCTGTTTTAAGTCTTGTTTATCTCTAAAATGGGCACCGTGACTACAGCAGCCATGATTTAATTCTGAGGTATCGTGTTCAAACACGCCTTTACAGCCTCTGTTGAATATGCAGTTCCAGTTGGACGTTAAAAAGTCTTTATCAAAGAGCCAAGTAATTTCGGCTTCAGGTTGTTGAATTTCTATCCATTCTCTGTCGATGGGTTGTGTCATGTCAAATTATTGGGTCTTTACAGAGAGCGTTAATATTGTTATTTGTCCTGCCGCTCTTTAGGTTTATTGGGATTTAAGTTTATCGTTGTTCGTCGTTGCAATAGCGTCATCTTCCTAAAATTACGGATTACAATATTATTATGCAAACAAATGATGTTATTGATATTACCGTCGGTGCTAGCGAATATATTATGAAAGCATTGGCGGGTGAACAGGAGCAAGATCTGGGTCTTTTTATTGAAGTTTCGGGAGAATTTAACGGCGAATATGCCTATGATCTTTATTTCGAGAATTTGAGTGACGCATCTGAGTCTGACAATGTCCAAGAATTTGAATCTCTAAAGGTAGTTATCCCGAAAAACTCCGTTGCCTCCTTAAAAGGAGCTACCTTAGACCTTGGGGTAAAGGAAAACGAATCCGATGCTCAACTTATTTTAATCAACCCTAACCGTCCGGTTACCTTTGATCCAGCCACCCTTCCCGGTGACTTGGAATCAAAATTGGCCAAGCGGGTTCTTAAGGTTTTAGAAGAGGAGATTAATCCTGTTATATCGAGTCACGGAGGAGCTGCCGAATTACTATCTGTGGACGGTTCGACCGCTTATATTCGCCTATCAGGAGGATGCCAGGGATGCGCGATGTCTCAAATAACTCTGTCCGACGGTATTGAAGTCGCTATAAAAGAGGCGGTCCCGGAAATCACCGAATTAGTAGACGTAACCAATCACTTCGCCGGTTCAAGTCCTTACTTTCATTAGGTATATCATGACACATCGTGTTACAACGGTCAAAGTAGGACAGTTTGTTATCTAAGGGAGCACCTATCGGAAATTATATTTAAAAGACAATCGGCCAACTATTTTTATCATAAAGAATTCAATTTGCATTGAATTTCTGTTAATTTGTTATCGGCTAAAATTTAGCTTTAAATGATAAATTGCCGATTTGTGAAAATGTAACTAGATTGGCGGCGGATATATCTGTTATGTACGAACCATGGTATATCTGAAGATATATACAATTTAAATATTGTGACCTTAAAAGATGGAATTGACGAAATTTGGAACAGACAGACTTAAAAATAACGCAACTTTATGAAGTTCATAAACAATTAAATGCCAAGCTGGTAAATTTCGGAGGCTACGAAATGCCTCTGTCATATGGTACGGGTACTATTCAAGAGCATATGGCGTGTCGGACTGGTGCGGTGATGTTCGATGTTTCCCATCTTGGTACAGTACACAAAACGAATTTGACGGCGTTTGATGATATTCAAAATACGTTTACGAACGACTTAAATAAAATCAACCCCGGAAAGTGTCAATATACCCACCTCTTAAACAGTGAAGGTAATGTGGTTGACGACGTAATTCTGTGGTGGCTAAACGAACAAGATTTTTATGTAATGCCAAATGCGTCAAACACCGAAAATGTTTTAAGCGCAGTTGGCGGTGTTGATATAACAGTCGATCGGAGTGTTATTGCCCTTCAGGGACCTAACTCTAGAAACTTACTTTCTAAAGTTATAGTCGAAGCTTCGCAGGTGCCTTTTAATGAAGTTAGGGCTTTAAGTTACGCCGGTAATGAGATCGTGGTTGCCGGAACCGGTTACACCGGAGAAGACGGGGTCGAAATACACGTGCCAAACTCGTTAGCTCAAGAGCTGTTTTTGATGCTGAACGACATTGGATTCGTCCCTGCGGGTCTAGGTGCCAGAGATACCCTAAGGCTTGAAGCCGGACTCCCGTTATATGGACACGAAATCAGTTTAACTAGAAACAGCATTCAAGCTAATCTTTCTTGGGTAATTGCTTTCAATAAAGATAAATTCATCGGCAAAGAGGCCATAACACGAATTAAAGACGAAGGTTTTAAGCAAAAATTATACGGTCTTACCGGGCAGGGAAGAAAACCGTTGCGCGAACATGATCAAGTGTTTTTAAACGATCGTAATATTGGCGAAGTTGTATCTGGGAACTATTCTCCGGTATTGAATACTGGGATCGCAACGGCCTATATCGATATTGATTCAGATATTAATTACGGAGATTCTTTGACGGTAAGATCCAGAAGCACAGAGATTACTTGCACCGTGACGAGACTTCCGTTCGTTAAGCATAATAGAAAACAGCAGAAAGAAAGTTCGATATAAGATGCCATCTTTTGTTCCTCACACCCAACAAGAAATCAAATCAATGCTTGAATTTCTTGGTCTTGAAGATATCGACGAACTTTATGACCATATCCCTGTTGCACTTAAGCTTACTCAGAGTTTGGCCATAACAGCACTAAGTTCAGAGTTTGATGTGATCGAGCATTTCACTGAAATAGGAAATCGTAATACGGAGGATTTAATCTGTTTTGCCGGATACGGAGCTTATGACAGACTTATTCCCGCTGTCACTAAACAATTGGCTTCTCGTTCCGAATTCGTAACCGCATATACGCCGTACCAGCCGGAAGTTGCTCAGGGTGTCTTGCAGGCGATTTTTGAATATCAAACTTTTGTTACACGCCTATATGGTATGGATATCGCTAATGCTTCATTATATGACGGCGCTTCAGCCCTTGTGGAAGCGGTAAACATTGCAACTTCAATAAAGGGTAATAAAAGTGTTATCGTAAGCGAAGGCGTTTTTCATAATTACAGACAAGTACTTGGAACTTTCGTTAAAGGCACACAAACCAATATAATTATAAAGACTGACAAGGATCTGGAAGATTTCGATGCATTTGACACGAGCGGTACAGTAGCCGCAGTTGTCGTTCAAAGCCCTAATCGTTACGGTAATCTCGTTGATCTTGACAAGGTTAAACAACTGTGTGACAGATTGGGCTGTCTTTATATCGTTGCAATGGACCCGATTGCGGCATCCGTACTCAAAACTCCAGGCGAAGCGGGTGCCGATATAGCAATTGGAGAAGGTCAAGTATTGGGAATGCCCTTATCTTTCGGGGGTCCATATCTTGGGCTTTTTGCTCTTAAACAAGACTTGGTTCGAAAATTACCCGGACGACTGGTAGGACAGACCGTGGACACGAGTGGCAAAAAGGCTTACGTTACGACGTTACGGTCCAGAGAGCAGGATATTCGTCGAGAGAAGGCTTCATCTAATGTCTGTACGAACCAAACATTAATGGCAGTTACGGCTGCGATCCAACTTAGTTGGCTTGGATCCAAAGGTATAACCGAAGTAGCTGCTAACTCGACAAAAGCATCACATTATTTACGTTCAATGTTAAAGTCCGAAGGCTTCGAATTCTACGGTGATGATCCGTTCTTATTTGAATTTTCCGTTAAATTGAAACAGAAGGTCGACGATGTTTTACAACGAATGGTCGACGAGGGTTTCTTGGCTGGAGTAAAGGTATTAAATGAAATTGACGGGCAAGAGTATTTAGTTGTTGCAACGACTGAAAAACGAACGGCATCACAGATCGACGCCTTCGCTAAAGCTTTAGTAAAGGCGGATAATTAATAATGTCAGATACCGTATTTGAAATCAACGCGGCCCCTGGAGGCAAAGCTTCATCGATTCCATTAATGGGAGACGATGGTGAACCCACAATCTTTGAATATGCCAAGCCAGGACGAAAGTCTTACAACTTATTGGATCAAAAACTTCCTACAACACAATTAAATGATTTATTGCCCGCAAGGTATCTTCGGGTTAATAAGTTGGAGTTAACCGAAGTTTCTGAGCGAGATTTAGTCGGTCATTTTACGAGGCTGACCCATCGCCAATACTCGGTCGATCTGGGCGCATATCCGTTGGGGTCATGCACGATGAAGTATAACCCGAAATTCTGCGACGAACTGGCTTTTATGCCTTCTTTTAATACATGTCATCCATCGGCCCCTGAAGCAGTAGTTCAAGGCTGGTTGGAGTTGATGGTCAATTTAGAAGAAGCTCTTTGTGAGATAACTGGTATGAAGGCAGCTACATTACAGCCTGCAGCGGGTGCTCAAGGCGAGCTTACAGGACTTCTTTTGATGCGAGCCTGGCACGAAGACCGGTCGCACCATAAAACAACAGTAATTATTCCCGATACCGCTCACGGAACCAACCCCGCATCGGTTACCTTAGGAGGCTATAAGGTAAAAACAGTCGGCACAAACGAAAAAGGTTTGGTGGATATCGAATCGCTGAAATCACTCTTGGACGACGAAGTAGCCGGTATTATGCTGACAAATCCCAACACATTGGGTTTGTTTGAAGAAGAGATACAAGAAGTTGCCTCTTTAATACATTCGGTTGACGGACTCTTGTACTATGACGGTGCAAACTTAAATGCCATTTTGGGAAAAGTGAGGCCCGGAGACATGGGATTTGACATAGTTCATCTTAATTTACACAAAACTTTTGCGACTCCTCACGGTGGTGGAGGCCCAGGAGCTGGACCCGTGGCGGTTTCTGAACGAATAATGGATTTTCTTCCCGGACCAAAACCGACACGGCTGGGTACAAATTCATACGGCTATACGACGCCGATTAAATCGATTGGGCGAATTCACTCCTGGCACGGTAATGCTCTGGTGCTACTTCGGGCATTTGGCTATATTCTTTTTCACGGATCACAGGGACTGGAAAAAATAAGCGAGATGGCTGTCTTAAACGCCAATTGGCTAAAACGAAGACTGAAAGATACGATTGTTCCAGCCTATGACCGTCCCGTTATGCATGAAGTCGTATTGACGGCACAAGATTTGGCAAGAGACAACAATCTAAAGGCATTGGATATAGCAAAGGCTCTATTGGACGAAGGATTTCACGCTCCTACTATCTATTTTCCGCTTTTGGTACATGAAGCATTAATGTTCGAACCAACGGAGACCGAAAGCTTGGATACGCTTGAAGCCCTTGCCGGAAGCGTTGAGAAAATTATTTCTCTGAGTAAAAATAACATAGACGACATTAAATCTGCTCCTAAAAATACTCCGGTTCAACGAGTCGATGAAGCTTTGGCGGCGCGAAAGCTTTTGGCAACCTATGATGCCGCAATTAAAAATTAAACTTGGAATTAAATGACACTGGAGTATTCGCGCCGGATTTTCGGCTTAGAGAATGAATACGGAGTAACTTGCACTCTAAAAGGTCAAAGACGACTCTCTCCTGATGAAGTATCTAGAGTTATTTTCAGAAGGGTAGTAAGTTGGGGGAGGTCGTCAAACGTTTTTTTGGAAAACGGAGCGCGATTGTACCTGGATGTGGGATCTCATCCCGAGTATGCTACCCCAGAGTGCGATTCGATCAAAGATTTAGTAACTCATGATAAAGCCGGAGAGTTGATCTTATCACGGCTTGTTGAACTTGCAGAAGATAAATTAAACGAAGAAGGTGTTAGAGGAACCATTTATCTAGTTAAGAACAACACCGACTCAGCAGGCAATTCATATGGTTGTCACGAAAATTATCTAATAAAGCGCACTGAGGATTTGGCTAAATATTCAGAAATTATTATTCCCTTTTTAATTTCTCGTCAAATTTATGCGGGAGCCGGCAAAGTAATCAATACAGCTAAAGGAGCTCTTTTTACGCTGTCTCAGAGAGCCGAGCATATTTGGGAAGGGGTGTCGTCTGCTACTACCAGAAGCAGGCCAATAATTAACACGAGAGACGAATCCCATGCAGATGCAGAAAAATACAGAAGACTCCATGTCATCGTGGGGGATTCAAATATGAATCAGATCGCAACATTTCTTAAAGTCGGAACAGTTGCGCTAATTTTAAGGGCGATAGAAGATAAGTCAGTAAGCTTTAGAGATTTAAGCCTGGACAATCCGGTTAGGGCTATTCGTGAGATTAGTCACGATATCACTCTTAAAAAGAGAGTTAAATTGGCAAATGGGCGCGAACTGACTGCAATTGAGATTCAAAATGAATATTTAGAAAAAATAATGAAATATGCCGACTATAACGGATTGCCTCAAGAAGAGTCCGACATTTTAAAACTTTGGATTAAAACGATGAGGCTCTTGGAGACAGATCCCAGCCAGCTAGAATCACAGGTTGACTGGCTTTCAAAATATAGGCTGATTGAAGACTATCGCACAAAAAAAAGAATTTCAATGTCGTCACCATTAGTTGCTTTAATCGATATTCAATACCATGACACCAACAGAGATCGCGGTTTATATTATTTGATGGAAAAAAGAGGTTATATTAAAACCTTGGTTAATTTGAATGAAATAGAAAATGCCGTGGAGAATCCTCCCGAAACCACACGCGCATACTTGAGAGGCAAGTTCGTGAAGCAGGCCAAATTAAAAAATCGAGACTTTACAGTTGATTGGTTACATCTTAAGTTGAATGATCAGTCTCAACGAACTATTCTATTAAAGGATCCCTTTAAAAACCATGATGAGCGGGTCGATAAATTAATTGCAAACCTTTAAGCTATTCTTCTGGGTACATCCAATGACTTGCTACTAATTGTTAACTAGGAAAAAGTAAAAATGTTAGCAAGAAAAAAATATTCAAGAAGTCAAAATGTTTAGTTGATTTTGAATTTGACAAATACGTTAAGGAACTTATCAACTCATCAATATAATAGATCTATTAATAAATAAATCAGTCCTGAATTCTAAATCCCTGAATTCTAAATTCAAACGCAATATTCGATAGATAACGATATCCAATAGACAAATCTTGCGCATCCTTTAAATCAGCAAACCAGAATTGAATTAATTCAAGTAATGTTTTAATATTATTCATTATGAATTTAGAATTACCGGGCGATGAGCATCCTATCCGTCAAGAATTTCGTAACTGGCTTAAAGAACACCCTTATTACACAAATGATGACCTGGCCAGAGGAGGTTGGGTAGCTCCTCATTGGCAGCGTCCGTGGGGTCACGATTTGGCTCCAATTGATCAGCTCGTTATTGAAGACGAGCTTAAGGCACAGGGAATTAGGAAACCATCCAATCAAATCGGAATAGGCTGGGCTGGACCGACTATCATGACCGCAGGCACCGATATACAAAAACAGCGATACCTTTTTCCGTTGCTGTCAGCAGAGGAGATATGGTGCCAACTTTTCTCTGAGCCGGATGCGGGATCCGATTTGGCATCGTTGCGAACCACTGCCGTTGCTGACGGTGATTACTTTATTGTTAACGGCCAAAAGATATGGACATCTTTCGGGCATATTGCTCAATTCGGAATTTTATTGGCCAGAACCGACAAAGATGCTCCGAAACACCAAGGAATTTCCTATTTTATATGTCCTATGGACACTAAAGGAATTACGGTATCGCCAATTATTGATATGAGCGGTAACCACTCCTTTAATCAAGTATTTTTTGACAATGTTGTTATTCCAAAAGAAAATTTAGTTGGTGAGATCAATAAAGGGTGGTCTCTTGCAAAAGTAACTCTACAAAACGAGAGGGTTTCGTTATCAACAGGCGGTGCTCTATGGGGGTTTGGTCCGACGGCAGAAGATCTGATCAACCTGATAAAATTGGCCTATCTTGACGGAGGTAGGCAAGTAAAGTCTTCTGTCTTAAGGGACAGAATCGCTAAGGTATATAGCGAAGGACAGATTTTGAAATGGTTAATGCTACGGCAGGTCAGTTCTGCAATTAAAGGCAGTCAACCAGGCCCTGAGTCTTCTGTACGAAAAGCGCTTGGAGACGAGCATGGTCAGACGCTGTTCGAGCTAGCCAAAGACTTGTCTGGGGCTCTTGGTATGTTGAGTGATGCTACGCAAACAAAAGAGGCTGATAAGTTACAATCATTTGCAGCTGGTTGGCATTACGGATATGCGTTTTCGCGGGCACTGACAATTGGAGGCGGAACATCTGAAGTTCAGAGGAATATCATTTCGGAACGATTTTTCGGATTTGCCAAAGAACCAGACATATCAACTTAGTTGATGAGTGACTCTAAGTGTTCATTTAGCCCTTTTTTAGTCGGCGTTGAATTGGCTCCAATTACAAATGTAACTCACGGACGATTCAATCAGGTTTGCGAAATCCTTGTAGTGTGTCATGTGGGCATTGTGCTTGGCGCCTAATATCTCAACCGTTTTTGAGTTTAAAATATGTTCGCCAAGATACTCGATGCCTCGTTTCTGTCTGGGGTTACTTTCAGAACCGCAAGCCAATACCATGGGAGCAGTAATCTTGTCGACATCAAAAGGAGCTTCCTTCCTTAAATCTGTAAGCTCTTTTATGAGTATTTCACCTCTGGAATAAAGATCTTTTTTGATCTTGTCACTCAGTTTTGTCCATCGTGCTTGCCCCAGCGAATTAGTCATAAACATTTCGACGGCTTCGGTCGGTTTTGTATTTTGAGATATTTGTCCGGCGGTTACAAGAGGGGAGACCCACCAACTAAGCCATGATAGCGGCGGTTCGTATATAACGCAACCCAAGACGTTTTTAATCTCCAATGAAGCTTTTAAACTGACTACGGCGCCGAATGAGTGTCCAACAAGGATCGTTTGGCGTCCGTCTAGCAATATTTCAAGGTCTCTAAGGGCCAATTGAATGGTATTAATATCTGAGTGTATCAAATTGTCTATGACAGGCGAATCGCCGTAGCCTCTTCTGTCATAAAGTAATACCGCTTGGTCTGTTAGTCTGCTTTTAATACGCAAAAAACTTCTTCCTCGGTCCAATACTCCGTGAACAAAGACGACCAAAGGAGCGGACCCACCATAAAAGCTGTATCCTAGGTCTGTCGAAGTTGAATATTGTTCAATCTGAGAAATATTTTGCAATTTAGTTATTTAAGCAATAAAAACTGATTAGATAATTTTCGGAGATACTTTGATTTATGTAGTCTGAAATCTTACTTATTTTGATTGTTGCTGACGAACTAGTGAAACATTTCGTCGATAATTAGTTTATAGCGGCAAACTCTGTAGGTCACTGTAAAAATAGATATTTACCCCGTTAACTGTATTTGTCAGTCAATATTGGCTATGGTAATGTTTTTTAATGGATAAATTGTTTTCTGCGATAGTTTGTGAAGATATAGATAAGCCGGCAAAAACCACTAAAGTTAATTACGAAATATTCAACAAGCACTTAGACGACCCAAAACTCCGAAGTTTGAAAAACTTTATTGGAGATCAGATCTTAGTAAAAATTCATTACAGTACTCTAAATTATAAAGATGCTCTTGCGGTAAGTGCAAAAAAAAAGATTGTCGAAAGAGCCCCTCTAATTTTAGGAGTTGATCTAGCAGGGGAGGTGCTCGAAGTTCGCGGTCACGTTAAGAATCCTCCGCTTAAAGTCGGCGATAGTATAATTGCAGGAGGAAGCCGCTTAGGTGAAGTATACAATGGCGGTCTCAGTCAGTTTACGACGATCGATTTCAAACATGCCATAAGATTACCCGAATATCAGAATCCAAATATCTTTAAGATCGCTATGACTCTTGGAACCGCAGGCTTAACAGCAATGCTTTGTGTAAGAGCAATAGAAAACAATTGTTCCAGAGCTTCATTAAAAACGAAATATCCCGTAGCAGTAACCGGTGCAACCGGTGGAGTGGGATTACTTTCGATTCATCTATTAAAAGTTCTTGGATATAAAGTCGTTGCAATTTCAAATTTGGATAACAAAAAAGAACAAATGTTGCGAAAGTATCAAGTGGACGATGTTATAGATATAAAAGATTACGTCACCGATAAAAAGAGCCTAAAATCCCAGAGATTTTTGGGTGCAATCGATGCCGTAGGAGGCGATGTCTTAAGTGAGCTATTAAAGGAGATTGTCTATTATGGGTGCGTGGCTTCAACCGGAATGGTCCGATCGGATGTTTTTACCAGTACCGTATATCCATTTATTGTAAGAGGTGTAAAACTTGTCGGTGTGGAATCCATAGCGACGCCGAAAGTTCAAAAAACTAAGGCTTGGGCCAATCTTTACAGGTTGGTGGACTTTGAATTGATTCGCGACGATGTCAAAGAGATCGGCCTTAATGACGTTCCAAAGTATTCAAACAAATTAATCGCAAATGAAATTTCAGGCAGGATTGTTGTTCGCTGTAATTAGAAGATCAATTAGATTAAAGCGAAACGGCCATAACGCCCAGGGTAAACCCAAAAATCAACAATAGTGCTACGGTCGCCGTAATAATTGTAAAAGCTCTATCTTTAACCATAAAGAACTGATAAACACTGGCAACCACTCTTAAAAACGGCGTAAGTATTAAAAAGTAGAGTCCAAGCCCTACAAAACCCAACGCATTTAAGTGAATTAAATTATGGATAAACGAAGATGGTTCGATACTTTTAACCAAAGCTGATCGATCTAAAGTTTTGTAAGAGCCTTTTGAAAGCGTATGATAGTTGGCTGATATATACCAAATAAAACCTATTGCGGTAAAAATTGCAGCAGTTATTATACCGGCTGCCAACGCCTTCGCTAAAGACAGCGGAATTTCATCTTTCGTATGTTGATGATGATGAAAATGATGGTCACCTTCTTGGGTTTGGTTACCGGCAACCTTCGAATCGTCGATTTCACCATTATGATTATCTTGTTGATCAAAGTCAGCCATCTCTTTACCTATGCTTTAAAAATCATTTCAACTGCAACAACAAACAACACGACAACAAAAAGATATCTTAAAGAGTTTAAATTGACGGTCTTAAGCTTTCTGGAACCGATCGTTGCCCCGATAACTACACCTACTGCAACAGGCGCCGTTAAAATTGGGTCTACCTGACCCTCGGCCAGATAGATAATGGCCGAACTTGCTGCAGTGACCCCAATCATGAAATTCGACGTCGCTGTAGAGGCTTTTAGGGGCATACGCATAACTAAATCCATGGCTGGGACTTTTAATACACCCGAACCAATACCTAACAGTGAGGACACCATACCAGCACAGAACATCATCGCTAAACCAATTTTTGTCTTAACAAGTGTGTAGGTAATTTTACCTTCACGCTCAGTTGTAATTGTAGCGCCAAGTTTTAACTTGTTCGCAATCTTGTCATCAGACGTGATCAAGGTCGCCACCTCTTTGGGTTTTCTAACCATCGCGATCGCAGACCACATTAATACCACCGCAAAAAGTATAAATAGTACCCGGTCCGGTACCGATTTGGTAATTAATGCTCCGAAAATCGCTCCGGTTGTAGTTGCCAATTCTAGAAACATTGCAACTCTGATATTGGTTAGTCCATCTCTCAAGAAAGCTATTGCTCCACCCGATGAAGTGGCTATAACCGAAACAATTGATGCTGCGATTGCAATTCTTATCGGTACATGAAAAAAAATCGTCAGCAACGGGACGATTATGGCACCGCCGCCGATACCTAATATTGAGCCGAGGAGTCCTGCGAGTAGAGAACCTAGAAATAAAATGCCTAAAAATACGATTGGGGTCATAATCGCAATCGGGATCTAACTTTTAAAATCATCAATACTGCTTTCCTCTTGCCGTTATAGCTAATCCCCAATAGATATATATTAGTTCACCGAACAATACACAAAATAAATTCCGAATATTCAAATCACAGCGCATCATCTGCTGTCAAAATTAACAGCCTACCTTTTTCGTTTGATTTCAGAGAATGTTTTTGCTCTCGCCAAAGAAATGAGGTTAATAAAAAATTGCTTTGCATCTATCGAATCTGGTTCATCTATTATGGGACCGAAAAAACCTGTATGCTCGGGCTCAAACATAATCACCGGAGATCCATAATCGTCTCCGGCAACGGATTTTAGCGATTCGTAAGTTTCTTGAAGTTCAAGATCTAAATACGAAGAGTCCGAAAGAATTTTTAAGACATCTTCGGGAATTTGGATTTCAGGTATAAAAGAACTAATATTTGAAATGGTCAGGTCGGTGTTTTGGTTAACCAAATTGTCAGCCGTAATCTCATAGTATCTTAAAGGTTCATTATTCAAATTACGGTCGGATATATATTGAGCCAAACGCAGCAGAAAATAGAGGTTGTCCAACTTTGAGCGTATCTTTGCGGGAATCTCCTTGTCTTTATTAATAACTTTAAGGCTTAGGGGCTTGTAATCAAGTTTGATGCCAAGATCTGTACACGCGGTTTTTACAAGTAAATAAGATTTAAGCGTCCACGGGCACAGCGGATCACCGTAAAATGTCACCGAACCCGGTAAGTCAATGTCAAAGGTATATTTCATAATTTATAATTCAATCTTTTCAATAAGAAACTAAAAATTCCATATCCACCTGTTTATGGTCTCTGTAATAACAACAAAATATGTGGAATTTTTATTTCTTCAAACATTTAATAAAATTTGTACTAAATTTGATTAAATGCGAGTACCAGATGACCTTAAATATACCAGCGAACATGAATGGATCAAAATAGACGGGAACGCCGTTACCGTTGGAATTACTGATTTTGCTCAGGATTCCCTAGGCGACATAGTTTACGTCCAGCTTCCTGAAATCGGTTCGACTTTTGAAATTAATTCCGTTTTGGGTGAAGTTGAGTCAACTAAATCAGTTTCAGACATCTATTCTCCGATAGCTGGATCGGTAACTGAAATAAATGAACAATTGAATGAATCTCCGGAAATCTTAAATTCAGATCCATATGGT
>DAHXLF010000259.1 GCA_027371755.1 Acidimicrobiales bacterium | reverse complement strand
TTTCCCTTTCATTTTAGTGATCTTTCTCAAAACAATCTGAATGGAACAATTCCAACTCAAATTGTTTTGATGACTTCATTACAACAACTGTGAGAATGAAAAAAAAGCAGAGAAAGAAATGAAATATTCATAAAAATTTGTTTTATTCTTTTATCTTTTTTTTTGTTTGTTTTTTCATTTCATTTTAGTTATCTTTATCAAAACAATCTGAATGGAACAATTCCAACTCAAATTGGATTGATGACTTCATTGACACAACTGTGAGAAGAAAAAAAAGAAAAAAAATGAACGATTCATAAAAATTTGTTTTATTCTTTTTATCTGTTTTTTTCATTTTGTTTTTCCTTTCATTTTAGTGATCTTTCTTTCAACAATCTAAATGGAACGATTCCCACTCAAATTGTTTTGATGCATTCATTGCAAGGACTGTGAGAAGAAGAAAAAAAAAGAAAGAAATGAGATATTCATAAAAATTTGTTTTATTCTTTTATCTTTTTTTTTGTTTGTTTTTTCCTTTCATTTTAGTTATCTTTCTTTCAACAATCTGAATGGAACAATTCCAACTGAAATTGGATTGATGACTTCATTGCAAAGAATGTGAG
>DAHXLF010000258.1 GCA_027371755.1 Acidimicrobiales bacterium | reverse complement strand
ATCATATCCTTTTTTATCATAACCATTTTTATCATATCCGTCTTTATTAAAACCTCTTTTATTATACCCATCTTTATCATATCCATCTTTATTAAATCCATTTATACGATATCCTTCTTCATTGTATCCATCTTTATGAAGTCCTTCTATATCATATCCTTCTATATCATATCCATCTTTATCATATCCATCTTTATTATACCCATTTTCATCATATCCATCTTTATTAAAACCTTTTTTATTATACCCATCTTTATAATATCCATCTTTATCATATCCTTTTTTATCATAACCATTTTTATCATATCCGTCTTTATTAAAACCTCTTTTATTATACCCATCTTTATTATATCCTTTTTTATCAAAACCCATTCTATTATATCCATCTTTATAATAACCATCCTTATCGTAACCATTTATATCATATCCATCTTTATATCCGTCTTTATGAAGTCCATTTATATGATATCCATCTTTGTTATATCCATCTTTATTAAATTCTTGTCTATTATAACCATCTTTATTATATCCGTCTTTATTAAAACCTCTTTTATTATAACCATCTTTATTATATCCTTTTTTATCAAAACCCATTCTATTAT
>DAHXLF010000257.1 GCA_027371755.1 Acidimicrobiales bacterium | reverse complement strand
TTCCCTTTACAACTATAAGGGGCTGGATTAGGAGATTTGCCCGAAAAACCGATGAGATTATCCAACTCTTTAACTCACTTGCAAGTTGTCTGACAATTGCACCCCGCTTTGACTTTGTAAGGCTCTTATCTGAAACTTGACGAACAATTCCATATCGAAATAGTGCAATATCTTGAGCTGTGTCACGAAGTGTGTCACGAGCTGTGTCCTGTTTCATTTTCCGGTCCATTTCATTATGGTCCATTTCATTACTTGGTGTCATATTTCCTACCTTTCATTTAAGTTTTGACTCCAAGTATTAATACTGACAGATTACGGAGGAAGTTTAAAGGGCGAGTTCGTGTTAAAAAGTAGTGCTCCTTTTGAGATCCTAGAAACAATCTGCCAATCTCTTAAATCCCCCATTCTGAGCCTCCAGGCATTCAAGGCTCTTCCTATGGCCTCAATGGCATCTTTGAACTTAGATTCACTTGTAGCAATTACATTTAAACTTGCATCCAATGAAAGTGCAAATGAGTTAAAGAGTTGGATAATCTCATCGGTTTTTCGGGCAAATCTCCTAATCCAGCCCCTTATAGTTGTAAAGGGAATATTATGTGAAC
>DAHXLF010000256.1 GCA_027371755.1 Acidimicrobiales bacterium | reverse complement strand
CAACGCCGATTGGAAAGTAGAACCGGAGGTATTGTCGCTCCCTCGGGAGCTGCCAGTAATGGTACCCGAGACAGTGCTGTTGATGGGGAGGCTACCGCTCACGGCAGGACTCCAAGTGAACCACGACGGGTGAAACCAGCAGTGGGAGACACGCCTAGTGTCGAATCGTCGAGTCCAGTCCACAGGTTAAGGACTGGGGAGACTCAACGACTGGAGAGCGAAAATAAGAGGATGCCTAGGAATGTCTAGGTTTTCTGGAGCGGAATCGATCATTGCGCAGCTTCCTTCTACAGGCATCTACTGACAGAACTTGTCGTTCTGGGCGTGGGCAATTCGCATCGATCTACTTTGGGTGCGAAGAGGCCATAAATTCCTTAGCTGACAACTGGCTTTGCCTCAAATCGAAGCGAGTTTTGGCCACGGAAGCCATTCGGTGTCGTAGGCTATCTATTTGTGGATACGCAGGGACATGCAATGAATCAAAATACTAAGGATCGGTTTTTTATAACCACTCCAATTTATTACTAACTATCCTTAGCACCTCTAGAGCCGAGCCTAGGATCTCCCTTAGCTCGTCAGACTCTTCCATCTTCCAAGGCTCAT
>DAHXLF010000255.1 GCA_027371755.1 Acidimicrobiales bacterium | reverse complement strand
GCAGTGAAGTTTTTTGAAAAATACGGATTCATACAAGATACAAGCAATACTAATTTGACGGCAAACAGCGCCGTAGACAAGGATCTTTGCTATCGTTATGAATTTGCTTAATTGAGTTTTTGCCTTACGGGTCAAATACTACAAACTTGTCAAGATAAACGTCAAAATATGCGTTGCTTGCGAAACTAGAGATAAATGGTGGTTTAACTTTCTAAAAATTCGTTTTAGACAGCTGTGTCGTTGTTGCGTGGCGATAATTTCAATGTATTGACCCCTGATTTATAGTTTCAAAGTGCCTCTCAGATAACTGCAATTTGTCGATTTGGTTAAAACTATTTTACGGAATTGATAATCTAGATTTATTGTGTTTGATAACCTACAGGACAGATTTAGTGGCATTTTTGCCAAAATAAAAAACAGAGGAAGACTGTCGCAGAGCGATGTTGATGAGACATTGCGCGAAATTCGGGTAGCTTTAATTGAAGCCGACGTTCATATACGTGTGGTCAATTCGCTAGTAGAGTCACTAAAGGAGACTTTAGTTGGAATCGAACTATCTAAGAGTCTTTCTCCAAGCGAGCAAGTCATTAAAGCAGTCAATCAA
>DAHXLF010000254.1 GCA_027371755.1 Acidimicrobiales bacterium | reverse complement strand
TGTGTGATAAAATAAAATGATATAAAGAGAAAATGAGAAAATAAAAAGATACAAAGATGAAAAAATAAAATCAAAGATAAAATGATAAAATAAAAAGATATAAAGTGAAAAGTAAAAGTGATGTAAAAATAAGATGAGAAAATAAAATGATACAAAAATAAAAAAAAATAATACAAAATAAGCAAATGATATAAAGATTAGAAAATAAAATGATATGAAAATGAGAAAATAAAAAGATACAAAGATGATAAAATAAAATGATACAAAGATAAGAAAATAAAACGATATAAAGATGAGGAAATAAAATGATAGAAAAATTATAGAGCATGAAGTGCTTAGAAGAAAATAAAACAATAAGAAAATAAAATCATGCGAAAATGAGACAATAAAATGATATAAAAATAAAAATAAAATGATGCAAAAATAAGATGAGAAAATAAAATGATACAAAGATAAAAAAAAATAATACAAAATAAGCAAATGATATAAAGATAAGAAAATAAAATGATACAAAAATGAGAAAATAAAAAGATATAAAAATAAAAATAAAATGATGCAAAAATAAGATGAGAAAATAAAATGATACAAAGATAAAAAAAAATAATAC
>DAHXLF010000253.1 GCA_027371755.1 Acidimicrobiales bacterium | reverse complement strand
CGCATGTTGGTATTGGACTGCGGAGTCATGTTTCCCAACCCGGACATGCCGGGTGTTGATTTGGTGTTGCCAGATTTTTCTTACATTTTACAGCACAAAGATCAAATTGACGGCATCGTACTTACACACGGACACGAAGATTACGTAGGGGCTTTGCCGTATCTGCTGAGGGACGTAGATGTCAAGTTATACGGATCCCGTTTTGCTTTGGAAATCGCCAGAGGCAGGATAGAAGAAGCAGGTATTTCTTTACACGACAGAATGGTGGCGGTAAAAGACGGTCAAAGGTTGGCGATAGGGCCTTTTGATGTGGAATTTATACCCGTTACTCATTCTGTTCCGTGTGCTTTTGCTATAGCCATCCACACCGTATCGGGTGTAATCTTCCACTCCGGTGACTTCAAGATAGATCTTTCTCCGGTTGACAACAGAAAAATTGATCTGGGGCGCATAGGTCAAATCGCCAAAGAAGAAGGTATAACTCTTTTACTTGCTGATTCTACTAATGCCGATAAGCCTGGGTTTACTGACAGTGAGTCGAGTGTCGGGAGCACTCTGGGGGCTATTTTTGCCTCTCATCCCGACAAGCGGGTCATCGTGGCGTGTTTTGCTTC
>DAHXLF010000252.1 GCA_027371755.1 Acidimicrobiales bacterium | reverse complement strand
ATCGTAAACGGCTTTATTGAGCCGGTGACTAAGACCTTGCCGATGGAATATGCGGTTGAATGGAGTCGACTGATCGAACTGCAGATGGACGGGTCGGTCGGCTAGCAGGTTCCGACGGGAGACTGCTGGCTTAGCTTGGCCAAGCGAAATAGTTGCTGTTTCTTATGGGTATCGCTCGGCGTGGCTCGGCAGATGGGGCGTTGAGCAAGTGCTCACAATCTCATCGGACAAGCGTATAGCTTATTTAAGCATTCCTTTTGGCCACAATCTGCAACTAGTCAATGGGACAAGGCAAGATTGGTGCGCCGCGATTTGGAAGGATCAGATTTGGTGGTGAGGGGTCGAGTCCGCCCAGAACATCGGTAGCTAAGTAGAAAAGGTCCTTATCCCCGCGCCAGGTAAATTCATCTGATGGAAAGCTGATGGCCATTATGCGTATCTTTTTTGCTGGCGCGAGCGGAGTCCTCGGGAGTCGGATCATTCCACTATTAGTCGCGGGCGGCCATGAAGTTGCTGGAATGACGCGTTCTGTCGAGAAGGTTGAGGCAATTCGATTCCTTGGTGCGGAGCCGGTAGTTTGTGACGTGTTTGACCTCAAGACTCTCGAAAAAGCGGTATTGG
>DAHXLF010000251.1 GCA_027371755.1 Acidimicrobiales bacterium | reverse complement strand
TATTTCTATCTAATCTTATTTTATATTAATTTTAACATTTTTATTTTTATCCAATCTTAGTTTATGTTTATTTTAACGTTTTTTATTTTTATCCAATCTTAGTTTATGTTTATTTTAACATTTTTATTTTTATCTAATCTTAGTTATATTGATTTTAACGTTTTTATTTTTTATCTAATTTTAGTTATATTGATTTTAACGTTTTTATTTTTATCCAATTTTATTTTATATCAATTTTAACGTTTTTTTATCTAATCTTATTTTATATTAATTTTAACGTTTTTATTTTTATCCAATCTTAGTTTATGTTTATTTTAACGTTTTTATTTTTATCTAATCTTATTTTATATTAATTTTAACATTTTTATTTTTATCCAATCTTAGTTTATGTTTATTTTAACGTTTTTTATTTTTATCCAATCTTAGTTTATGTTTATTTTAACATTTTTATTTTTATCTAATCTTATTTTATATTAATTTTAACATTTTTATTTATATCCAATATTAGTTTATGTTTATTTTAACGTTTTTATTTTATTTGGTTTTTACTTTTATATTAATATAAAGTTTTTATCCAATCTTAGTTTATGTTTATTTTAACATTTTTATTTTTATCTAATCT
>DAHXLF010000250.1 GCA_027371755.1 Acidimicrobiales bacterium | reverse complement strand
AGGGTAGTATGAATATAAGAGAATGTAAAAAAATAAACTAATATAAAAATAAGATAAGATTAAAATAAAATAAAGATTAAATAAAATAAAAATTAAATAAAGATAAGATAAAATAAAAAAAATCAAATAATCGTTAAATTAAATAAAAATTAAATAAGATGATGAAATAAAGATGATATAAAATAAGAAGAAGTAAAAGATGATGCAAATAAAATGATGAAAAAAAGATAATGAAAAAAGATGATGCAAAAAAGATGATGCAAAAAAGATGATATAAAAATGATGATGTAAAAAAGATGATGTAAAAAGGATGATATAAAAAAGATAAAGTAAAATAAGACGATGTAAAAAAAAGATGATTCAAAACAATGATGTAAAAAAATAAATTAAAAATATTTTAAATAAATATAGTTAAGATGTTTTTAATTGAATAGTTTAAATAATTAAAATATTTTTTAAATAGTTTAAAAAATATTTTAGTCTAATTATTTAAACATTTTAGATAAATATAATTAAAATATGATTTTAAACATATTCTAATTTAATTTTTTTAAGTATCTTTATTTAGATTTAATTTCAAAACAATGATGTAAAAAAATAAATTAAAAATATTTTAAATAAATATAGTTA
>DAHXLF010000024.1 GCA_027371755.1 Acidimicrobiales bacterium | reverse complement strand
ATTTACTGGTGGAAAATCCTGAATTTGGGTGTGCGAGAGTTACTGGAATGGGTGTTTCAATGTACTGGAATAGTCAAAATTAACCGATAATAACAAACGATAATTATGCATATACAAAAAATAAACAAATGGAAAGCAATTGGAGTACTATCTGTATTATCAATGTTTTTACACGACTGTAACTATAAAATACACCAACCAGTTGAAATACCCTTAGAAGGCAAGGTAATGAGAGTTTATGTACCTTTTAAACCTGAACCAGGCTGGACTAAAATTACACCAACCAGTACAGTAAGATTCAGTGATGGCGGCAAAGAATATGTATATAAAATAAACGGTGCTACAGTTGAATCTCCAATGCCTCCTAATGGGTTTAATCCGTTAGATGCAACAATACCTGAATTGGAACAATATGGTTTTCCACTTCCGCCAGGCAAATCCCAACAGGTTACATATGAAAAGTGGGTTAAATTTGTAAGCTCAATGGATATTGTAGACAATGCTACTCAATATCAAACTCAAGATCATAATATTGCGCTATGTGGCATCTTTTGTTCTGAGAATTTTTACAACCATTCCGGTTACCTTGTTACGGATAAACCTGGAGTTATGACAGAAGATAGTATCTCAGGAGTTCAGCAGATTTCTCGTCCCAGCGGTACTTATATCTCCAATATTACAGCTGAATATACCCAAGTAAAAGCTCATACAACACCATGTAGTAACCCCGCTGAATCTACCTGGATTAGTTTTGGAGGATATGGAGGTATATCATCTGATTTGTCGACTAGCAATCCATTAACTCAAATCGGATCAATGGTTAGACCAGGTGGTAGAATTGTACCATTTTATGAATATATATCCAATGACGGAACCGATAGTGGAGCACGGACAATACCTATACGAGACAATCCGGGAGATAAGATGTCTGTATATATGGCCTACATGCCAAAAGTCAATAAAATAGCATTTATTATATCAAATCAATCTGTAACTTATAAAAATGGAGGACATCCTACTGTAGTTAGACTACTGAAAGATGCTGTAAACGTAACAGATCCGGGAAAGAATTACTTTTATCCTTATGGTGCTTCGGTTTCAATTGAAGCTCCAATAATAAATAATTATCCGTTTTACTGGGGTACACGGCCAATGGTTGATTTTGGCACAGAAAATATCACAAAAGCCTATGTTGGATTTCGAATAGACAACAAGGTGAAATGGAAGGGCTTAGGAGACATCGGAAATCTTGGGAGTGCTAATCTTTTCGAAGGACGATCAACAGTTACAGGTGCTACTCAAGTAACTATATCTGCTATACAAGGCACAAATCAAAATTCATTTACAGGTAAGTGGTTGCATTGTTAAAGAAAAAACTTAGCAAGAAGAAAAGGGTTGTCTTAATCATCTTTATTATTCTTGCGGTTCTGATTGCACTGTTGATTACAGCGAACTATATAATTGTGAGATATTATGATTATGCTGGTAGCGGCGGTGGTACAAGTTCGACCATGGGCGATGCAATCATAGTAGTATCTGGAGACTATATCCAAGATAATAATATGTTCGGTATAAACGTGGGGGTAGTTGTAGAAGAATTGAGCTCTATGGAACCGTCTCTGATTTTTAAAAGCGGGAATTTGCCACTTAAACCAAATTCATTAGATTATCAAGTATCGATTACACTTATGTATTGTCAAAATTCACAAAATATAATCACATATGGTATAGATTTAAATCCAGCTGACACCAACTGTCAAGGAATATTACTTATGCACGCTGATAATACAGCATGTTACATGGCTATAGTGTTAAAAAAAGCTGAACCAACTTCAATATCTATACTTGGAGAACCCATTCAAAATGAAGGAACATATTATTCAGATGTCGTAACGACAAAAGGATGTTCTTTAACTACTAGCATTAAATCCAGAAAACATTGGAGCACAAGTGGATTCCCACCACTGAATTAATCATATTATTTAATTCTTTAGTCACACCTTCACAAAAAACTTAAAACCCATAGTTTTTACCAACTAAATTAATTGGTACGGTATGAACGTTGGCGTATTTAGGTCCGACTCAGTGATTTGATGACCATTCACTTTATAAACTGTAGCAAGCCTACGACATTATTCAGCTAAAATAAAACTAAGTTTTGCGAAGGGATCCACGTTGGCCAATTCTAACAACAACACTGATACACTCCAGATCAATAAACAGATTAATAAACTCCAACCAAACAAACTTCTTGAGCTAATACCAAGATCTTTGGCTCAAGAGGTATTGAACTACGGAGTTTCTTTGGGTGCGGATTTTGTGGAAATATACGCCGAACTAAAAGTACTTACGGGAATTTCGTTGGATGACAGAAAAATCGCAGAACTTTCCAACGGAAGCCACGGCGGTGTAGGCATAAGGGTCGTCAAAGGAAAAACTACGGGATATGCGCATACCGCCGACTTTGAGTTAAAGTCTTTATTGAAAACAACGGCTATTGCCGCATCCTTTAATAAGTCCGATGATCCTGAACTTAAGTTCAACATAGATACAGACCTCATTACTAATTCATCAATTAAAGCCAGCGATTTTCAACACGATTCCGTATCGGAAACATTCTTAAATCCCAATGAAATTAACAAGTCCAAAAAAGTCGATCTTCTTAAAACAGCTGACGAATTCGCCAGAAACTATAACGATAAAATTAACCAAGTAAGTGTCTCGTACGGAGATTCAATAAAGCACATACTCATTGCAAATTCCGAAGGCATTTACGTTTACGATTCTCAGACCAGGACTAATTTCAGAGTATCGGCAGTCGCACTGGGTGACGGCGGTCTTCAAACCGGATTTGAGAGCGTCGCAAAGACACTGGGTTTTGAGTTATTTGACGAAATTGATTTAGAAACCATTGCTACGGAAGCGGCCAGAAGAGCCTCGGTTAAATTAGAGGCCAAACCAGCCCCCAGCGGCGAACTGCCTGTTATACTGGCATCGGGCTCAGGCGGAATTTTGTTTCATGAGGCTTGCGGGCATGGTTTGGAAGCTGACCATATCGCCAAAAAATCTTCTGTCTATACGGATATGATTGGCAAGCAGGTTGCCTCAAAATACGTGACTCTGATCGACGACGGGACTTATTCTAATGAATGGGGCACATTTGATTTTGACGATGAAGGTCATCCTGCCACCAAGTCCGTATTAATAAAAGACGGCATTCTCGAAGACTACATGTACGATAAGATGAGAGGAAACGGGGCCAAAAAGCAAAATGTCGGTGGAAACGGAAGACGGCAGAGCTATCGATACCTTCCAATGGTGAGAATGACCAATACCTATTTACTGGACGGAGATTCCACCAAAGAAGACATAATCCAAGATACCGATTATGGAGTTTATATCGCGCAGTTAGGCGGAGGTCAGGTGAATACCGCAACGGGAGATTTCGTATTCGGTACAACGGAGGCTTACTTAATTGAAAACGGTAAGCTCACCTATCCGTTAAGGGATGCAAACTTAATCGGAAACGGACCAGAAATACTAAAAAAAATAGATGCCGTCGGAAATGACTTTAAAATGTCTCCCGGCACTTGCGGAAAAGACGGCCAGCAAGTTCCTGTTGGTTGCGGACAGGCTACGTTACGTGTAACCGGTATAACCCTGGGGGGGACATCACATCAGTAATACGACTTAACCGGTAAAGCGGGTCTCGTATTATGTAAACAAAAAAATATAAACAATGCAAAATTTATTAAATTTTTCCAAAATCAAATACTACTGACAAAATGACAACTGACAAAATAAGAATTAACGAAATCGACAACGGACATGGCGTGCCGGACATAAACGACGTCACCGATATTGAACTTATAGAAACTTCAATTGAAAAACTTGCCGATGGCGTAATTGAGCAAGCAGCCCATTACGAACAGGTCGAAGCGTATGTGGCCTTCGGACGAGAAACCTCAATAAGAGTCTATAATTCAAGCATAGAAACTCTTGAATCGGCTGAAACGCTTGGCATCGGGATTAGATATATTAGAAACGGAAAACTTGGTTTTGCCTGGAGCGGACAGATCCCGATTTATGACTTAATTTTCGAATTCGGCAAAACTCTTAAAACGGCAAAAGAAGTTTTTGATCTTGCTAAAGAAAATTCCGAATACGCAACACCCGATGAATTTGTATTTTTAGCCTCTCCCGATGGGATTTTACCCGCAGAACTTCAACTTTTTGATCCCCAAATCTTGACCTTCGACACCAGACAAAAGGTTGAATTGGCCCTACAGGTGGAAGCCGATATACTTAAAAAAGACAGTAGGATAAAATTTGTCGAGCAGTCTAACTATGGTGACGGTTTGTCACTGGTGGCACTAAGTTCTACTGCGGGAATTAAAACACTTTCAAAAAGAACCGGATGCTATCTTGCCGCTTACGCAATTGCAGGTGACGACAACGAATCTCACACAGGCGGCGGAGTAAGCGTCGCCAGAAATCCCTCAGATTTAGACCCAGACAAAGTTATTAATGACGCCGTCTTATATTCAACCAGGATGGTCGGCGCCGACAAACCTAATTCTTCGGTTAAACCAATAGTATTTGATCCTAAAATAACTTCAACCTTTTTAACTTTGCTGTCGGGACCCTTGTCGGGTAACTCTGTCGCCAAAAAAAGATCATTTTTTATGGACAGAATGGATGAGAGTGTAGCGAGTGAAATCGTTACCTTGATTGACGATCCCACAAACCCCAAAGCATACGGTGCAACAACCTATGATGCCGAAGGTCTTGCCTGTCGCAATATAACCTTAATTCAAAATGGCATCTTAAAGGGATTTTTACACTCAAGCGAGTCTGCAAAAAGATGTGATGTCAGCGGCACCGCTTCGGCGATTCGGTCAAGTTATTCTACAACGCCAGGAGTTGGACCGCGAGCACTAACACTGAAGCCGGGAGACTTAAATCCCGATCAAATTTTAAAAGAAATAGATTCGGGAATTTACATACAATCCATAACTGGAGTCGCTTCGGGAGTCAATCCGATAAGCGGAGATTTTTCGGTCGGAATTGAAGGTTTAATTATAAAAGATGGAGAATTGGACGAACCGATACGAGAAGCCACCGTATCATCTACAATGCAACGTATGCTCAAAGACATTTTTTTAATAGGCTCGGATTTAAACTGGTTGCCCGGAGTTGCCAGTGGACAGACGATTGCGATTAAATCCATGACGGTAAGCGGCAAATGATCACAACTTTGTCATTAAAAACAAAATAATTTATTTTTCAAATATTTAAATGTCAACTACCAACAAGGATCTAATTAAAGTTGACACCCACAGCCATACCTGCTTTTCTGGTGATTCAACCACGACTTTAAACGAATTTATAGAATCGGTTTACAAAGCCAACCTGGACTTTGTGGCAGTCACGGACCATTCCAGCATAGAAGGCGCTTTAAAACTTAAATCTGTGGAAGATAAGCTAAACTTTAAAATCATTATAGGTCAGGAACAAACTATACCCGAAGGAGAATTGATCGGACTTTTCATCAACCAAAGAATCCTCCCAGGGCTCGGACTAATTGACACTGCTAAATCAATCAAAGACCAGGGGGGCTTAGTTGTCGTCCCCCATCCATGCGACGCCTTTAGACGCTCATTGAAGAAAGAACACATTATTCTATTGGCCGAACACGGCTTAATAGATGCCATTGAGACATTTAATTCAAAAACAAAAAATGACACGTCGTCGCATATGGCAGCAAGCCTGGCTGACAACTTAAATATCGCCAGAACAGCCGGTTCGGACAGTCATGTTCCCGAAGCGTTCGGAAGCACTTACCTTTTAATGGAACATTTTAAAGATGCAATCGAATTCAAAGAACGACTTAACACCGCCCAAATTATTGGAAACTATTGTGATCCGGTTAGACGATGGAAGTCGCGGTTGGTTGACTATAGCCTGAATTTATCTCAAATTGATATCGTTCAAAAATAATTTTCCACAATCGCGAACCTATTTTTTTGCGGTAAACAACTGCCTTGGTAAGCCAAAATTTACCTTTAAAGGGATACGATTTTCTTCATGCTGAAACGAAATCCGCTACTATTTTACACGTTGGGTTTTACCGGCGGTCGGCTTATTTTAACTAGCAAGGTTTATCTTATTCATAGGCTTCAAATTTTTAAATACACATTAATTGAATGAACATATTAAGATTGACTTAGACAATTTCCGATAAATTACAACATATGTTTAATTTATTCTTAGTGGGTTAGGTTCTAATTATCGATGTCGCATACAAATTTACAGATTATTTAAAGCTACGGCAATGTCAAAAGAGTTGCAAATACAAGAATGGTTAAATCTCAAAGAAACGGTTTTCACTGTCGTAGACAATTCAGATAAACCCAAAATAGCGTCTGCCAAAAAAATGCAGCTGATCAGGCAGCTTGCTCCAGGTTTATACACTCCCGATTTAACTACAAATATCGACAAACTGATAATGACACATATCTGGGACATCATCAGCGTCGTTTACGGCACTTCAATTATAAGCCGTCGCTCTGCGCTGTTTACAGGTATGGCAGTAGATAATGTCATTGAGATTACCGCCGCAGGCAACAAAAAATCTATTACGCTAGGAAAGTACAAAATAACTGTCATTTCCGGTCCCGGTCCTCTTGAATACGACACTATGATGGCAGAAAATATCTACATCGCAAGCGAACCGAGAATAATCTTGGAACTTGCAATTCAGTTAGCAGAAAACACAAAACTATCGAAGAATAAACGGGCACAAATGATCTCTGAAATACACGATTGGATGAACAAAAAATTTGATCCGTCGATGGTACTTCAGATCGAAGAGCTGAACATAAAAGCAAAAGTTTTGCTTCACGAACATTTTTATAACTACTGCAAAGACATAACCGAAGTGATCAATCAATTAGCCGAGCTTTTAGACTTTCAACCGACGCAAAAGCCTCATAAGCTAACTGAAGAAGATCTAAAGTTTCTTTGATTACAATATATTAGGTACATACATTTCAGGTGGCATTAACAGTCGATTAATAATAGAGTCAGAATGTTATTTGTAGCAGTTGAACGTCAAGCCGAAATTTAACGAATAATTCTTAAATACACAAATTAAAATACATAACCTAGGCTTAAAACTATGACACAATCGGTCACACAACTTATAAAAAATGCCAAATCTGCCTCATACGAAATTGCTTATACGAATACGGATATTAAAAACAGGGTGGTGGCACGAGCGGCGGAATTAATCGAACAAGAGGCAAGTTCGATTTTAGAGGCTAACGAAGAGGACCTAAGAACAGCCGAGCTGGACGGTTTGAGTCAAACAGCTCTAGACAGATTAAATCTGACACAAAGTCGCTTGGATTCCATGCAACAAGGGCTTCACGACATAATTTCTCAACCGGATCCCGTCGGGTCTATTGTAGACGGTTGGGTTTTGCCTAACGGCCTGAAGGTAAGTCGCAAAAGAGTTCCGCTTGGGCTTATAGGTATAATTTACGAGAACAGACCTAATGTCACTTCAGACGCAGCCGCACTATGTTTAAAATCTGGAAACGGTACGGTCTTAAGAGGTTCTAAATCAGCCATAAACTCCAACACGGTCATCGCAAATCTGTTTAGGCGTGCCTTGAAAGAAAATTTTCTGCCTGAAGATTCCGTTACATTATTACCTCAAGTTGATCACGAGTCGGTAAAAGAGATGGTATCGGCAAAAGGGCTTTTGGATTGCGTAATACCCAGAGGCGGACCTTCTTTACTAAAAGCAATCAACGACAACGCCACAGTTCCCGTCATCGTCGACGGTGACGGGAACTGTCATATCTACATAGACGATTCCGCAGATTTAAAAATGGCCGAAGATATCATCGTAAATGCAAAAGTTCAAAGACCGGGCGTTTGTAATGCGATGGAGACACTATTGGTTCACAAAGATATTGTGGATAAGTTTTTAAATCACATTTGTACGGTTTTAGACCGATTCGGAGTAGAAATATTGGGAGATAGAGTCACTCAATCTATGTTTGACAAGGTCAAAGAAGCAACAGACGAAGACTATGCAACAGAATTCTTAGACCTTAAAGTTACAGTAAAATGCGTAGATAACATCGATGAAGCCATCACGCATATTAGGCAATATTCTTCCGGACATTCCGAAGCTATCGTAACATCATCATTGGCACGCGCAGAACAATTTGTTCAACAAGTTGACGCAGCCGCAGTATTGGTAAACACTTCAACAAGATTTGTCGATGGCGGTGAGTTTGGGCTGGGTGCGGAAATAGGAATATCCACCCAAAAACTTCATGCACGGGGACCGATGGGCCTAAAAGATCTGACTTGCGTTAAGTATGTCGTAAACGGTAACGGACAAATAAGGAAGTAATAATTCATGGAAACCAGTTTTGTATTCAACTCCCCCGATGACGTTCAAGCTAGCCTGGAAAAGGTTGACTACATCTCATCTAAGACAATTACGACGGCGGTATTTCTGGCAGATCGATTAAAAAAACCCGTATTGATCGAAGGCCCCGCAGGAACCGGCAAAACCGAACTCGCTAAATCGGTTGCAGCCTCGACCGGATCTAGGCTTATAAGACTGCAGTGCTACGAGGGCCTAGATGAAGCAAAGGCACTATACGAATGGAACTACAAAAAACAGCTGTTGAGAATACAGGCGCAAAACCTCGTTACCGATGCAGATAACGAAACCTGGAAACAACTTGAAGAAGACATCTTTTCTGAAGAATTTTTGTTAACCAGACCACTTCTAGAGGCAATTATGTCTGCCGAACAGACGGTTCTTTTGATCGATGAAGTAGACAGAATCGAAATCGAAACCGAAGCGCTCCTTCTAGAAATTCTCTCCGACTTTCAGGTATCAATACCTGAACTGGGCACTCTTCAAGCAAAACGAATGCCACTTGTGTTTTTAACATCAAACAACTCAAGAGAGCTGTCAGAAGCGCTCAAAAGGCGATGTCTATTTTTGCACATAGATTATCCCGATATGATCCGCGAAAAGAACATTATCAAAAGAAGGGTTCCGGAGATCGAAGCCGCTCTGTTGGAACAGATCGGTGAATTTGTAAGATCGATAAGGCAAATGGACCTTAAAAAGAAACCTTCTGTTTCGGAGTCTATCGATTGGGCGAAAACTCTGATAACCCTTGGAATTCATACGCTTGACACAGAAGTCGCCAACGACACAATATCGGTGTTGCTTAAATATCAATCCGATATCGACACAGCAATTAAAGAACTCGCAGTACACTCCTAACTATTTCAAAGTGGACCTAATAACCGAATTTGTAGCTGAATTAAGGCAGTACGGAATTCCCGTATCGTTGGGTGAGTCCATTGACGCCCATGAAGCCCTGATTTCAGAGCTAATCGATGATCGCGAACTTCTAAAAGAAGCTTTGGCAGCAACCTTAATTAAAAACGATACACACAGAGAAGCGTTTGAATCACTTTTTAATATATATTTCGGGGTGAGCGTTGAACACGGTGATACAGAAGATTCCGAAGACAACAATAAATACGAAGGTGAAGATAGTCTATTAGCGGGAAATACCGTTGCTAAGTCAGCTAAACTTTCCGGCGGCTCAAGCGGATCGCTGACCCAAGAAGAGGTTATTGAAATGCTGTTTAACGCTCTGCTTAACGGCGAAAAAGACAGATTAAACCAACTGGCAAAACTGGCGGTTTCAATGTTTGCATCAATAGAGCCAGGCAGACCAGTCGGCGGAGTCTATTATCTATACAGAACTCTGAGAAATATCGATATAGAAGCTTTGCAAGCAAAACTTAAAAACGCACTTTTAAAACAGCGAGATAAAAACACTGACGAAAATTTAAACGAAAGATTCGCATCCGACGAAGCTACATTAAGAACAGAAAAACTTAAGAAGTTAATTGAAGACGAAATTAGGCAGCGGCTAATTGAAGATCGGGGCAAGCAGGCTATGGCCAAAACCCTTAAAAAACCGCTATTGGAAGACATTGACATTATGCGGGCATCCAGACAAGAGATGTTTGACCTACAACAAGCGATCGTACCTTTGTCTCGGAAACTGGCAAGCAGACTTGCAAACAGAAGACGACATCTAAGGCAAGGGAGGCTCAATTGGCCGGCCACTATAAGAAAATCCATGGCCTTGGGCGGATCGCTCGCCGAACCTATATTTAAAAAACCTAAAATATCGAAGCCCGACATAATTCTTCTGGCCGATCTTTCGGGGTCCGTTGCTTCGTTTGCAAGGTTCACACTTCAGTTGGTTTATGCGCTTTCAAGTCAATTTACCAAAATAAGAAGTTTTGCGTTCATCGATGGAATTGATGAGATAACTTCATACTTTGATTTAACCACCGACCCAATGAAATCGTTCTACAAAATCAACACCGAAGCTGATATCATGTGGCTTGACGGTCACTCCGACTATGGACATGCATTAACGGATTTTGTAAAGAAATGGCCCGAGGCGGTAACGCCTAAATCGTCGGTATTGATCCTCGGTGACGCCAGAAGCAACTACCACAATCCCCACAGTGATATATTAAAACAACTATCCAAAAAATCAAAACATGTTTATTGGCTAAATCCCGAACCGAAAGCTTACTGGGACTCGGGGGACTCAATTGTTAAAGAATATGCGCCATTTTGCGACGAAGTTCTCGAAGTGAGAACTCTGAAGCAACTAGAGCTGTTTGTTGACAAATTAGATTAAAATATTTGGTATCAGTTATTAAAAATTTTGATCATAACCGATTTCAATTTTATATAATCTTTTAGCAAACAACCATATTTGGAAAAAACAATGAAAAATAGCTCAAGCTGGACAATCGACTCTTGGAAAAACTTTCCGGCCCTTCAACAACCAGAATGGCCAGATTTGGGCGATCTTGAAAAAGTGGTAAAAGAGCTGTCCAGCTGCCCTCCTATGGTTTTTGCAGGCGAAATTAGACTTTTAGAAAACCAGCTTGAGAAAGCATGCAACCGTCAGGCTTTTCTGCTACAGGCAGGAGATTGTGCCGAATCATTTTTAGATTTTTCCGCAGACTCGATTCGGGACAAGCTTAAAGTAATTTTGCAAATGGCCGTCATTTTAACTTACGGATCCGGTGTGCCGGTAGTTAAAGTGGGAAGAATAGCAGGTCAATTTGCCAAGCCGCGATCAAGTGACACCGAAATCGTCGACGGCGTACCGATCCCGAGTTTTCGGGGTCATATGGTAAATGACGAAACCCCTACGGCTGAAGCAAGGAGACCCAATCCTCAGCGATTGATTACAGCTTACAACCAAAGTACCTCTACTCTTAATCTGTTACGAGCATTTACAAAAGGTGGTTTTGCAGACTTGTCACGGGTCCATTCTTGGAACCGTGAATTCGTAAGTTCTTCCAGTGCCGGTCAGCATTATGAAAAAATTGCGATGGATATAGAACGAGCCCTTTATTTCATGAAGGCGTGCGGAATTGACCTCTACAACGAACCGACCATCAAAGAGGTTGACTTTTTCACATCACACGAAGCACTGATATTGGAGTACGAACAGGCGCTAACCAGGATCGATTCGATCACTGGGGATCCTTACGGCTGTTCTGCTCATATGCTGTGGGTTGGCGACCGAACCAGGCAACTGAACGGCGCACATTTAGAATATGTGTCCGGAATTAAAAATCCGATAGGAGTTAAAGTTGGAAACTCAGTTGAACCCGATGAGTTAATTCAAGTGATCGATAAGCTTAACCCCGAAAATAAAGCGGGGCGAATAACTTTAATAACAAGATTCGGCAGAGACAAAATTCAACATAAGCTTCCTCCCTTGGTAGAAACCGTAGAAAAGAACGGGTTTAATGTACTGTGGATCTGTGACCCTATGCACGGCAATACATATGTAACCGAAAACAATATCAAGACTCGAGACTTCAGCGATGTGATGGACGAACTAAAGTCATTTTTTGAAATTCATAAGAAATTTGGAACTTGGCCTGGCGGTATTCATATCGAATTGACAGGCGACGGCGTAACCGAATGCGTAGGCGGCGAAACCGAAACCTCCGAAGAAAATCTTGAATTGAGATATACCACTATGTGCGACCCCAGATTAAATGCACGACAAGCAATTGATATGGCATTTAGGGTTGCCGATATGCTTACGGCAAATAAAAACCGAGCCTAATCCGTTGCTCTATCCCAAGAGATGACCATAGTCATTATAACGAACTAAGCGAAAAACACGATTTCTGCCACGCCATTCAGTAATTGAAGTGTATTCGGGCCTTAAATTTGCTTCGACTCCGTTGTTTGCCAATCGTAAAAATCTCGCCATAGAAGCTTGGATAACACCGCCATGACATACGGCCACAACTGTTTTATCAATATGGCGGTTAGTTATTTTAACCATTGTATTTTTGGCTCGGTCCATCATATGGTTCCAACTTTCACCCCCGTCAGCTACTGGCTTGTCCGGATCTTGTTTGAAATTCGGAACTCCATACTTATCCAAGAAATCCTTCCATGCCATGCCGTCTCCCTCTCCGGGATCCAGTTCTTTTAAGGCTTTGTCCTTAAAGACCTCCTCGATTCCTACTGCCCGTGCCACATACTTAGCGGTTTCAATCGCCCGGGGCAAATCTGAAGAATATATGACAACATTGTCCCCTAACTCTCCGGTGTGGGTTAGTCGTCTCTGAAGTTTCCTAGCTTGTTTTTTCCCCTCAGCCGATAGTCCGGTGCATCCCTTTAAACCGCCGATAATTCCGTCAACATTACATTGACTCTCACCGTGCCGAATTAAAATTAACCGCCCTACCGGTTTGGAATTTACCATACTAGAATTTCACCGATCTTAAACAATCACTTTCGTCGTAATAAGTTACAACTTTGTTGCAAACAAACACCAAACTCATTGACATAAATATTAGTACAATTAGCCAGTGATTTCAAAGGTAGCACAAATGCTTTGCCAAATTGCCTCCCAATAATACACCTGCAAATACTAACTAGAACAAAACACTTCATTAAATAGTAGTAGGCCTGAAACGTTTTAGTCAAATAGAAACAAAATTTTGACCAAAACCGTCATGCATCTTAAAAAAACTTATCATCACGACATCTTTTTAAAATAAAAACATTTAACGGTAGCCAAGCAGAGTACAATCTACTATATGAAACCGTTCAGATTTGCAGTCCAAGCCTCAAATACGTTATCTGCTAAAGAGTGGAAAGAACTTGCCAAAAAAGTTGAAGGGCTGGGTTATTCCACGTTGTTTGTACCGGATCATTTCGGCGACCAACTTTCACCGCTGGTCGCTCTAACCGTTGCCGCTGAAGCCACTCAAACTTTAAATGTAGGAAGTCTTGTATTTGACAACGACTACAGACATCCAATTGTTCTGGCTCGCGAAATTGCAACTCTCGATAATTTAACGGGAGGAAGGGTAGAATTCGGGATCGGCGCGGGATGGATGACGACAGACTATTTAGAATCCGGCATACAACTGGATGAACCGACAATCCGAGTCGAGAGACTCGAAGAGGCCACGGAAATATTTTTAGAATTGTTTGAAAAGGGTACCTCAAGTTTTCAAGGAAACCATTACAAACTAGCGGATGCCAAATGCCATCCAAAGCCGGTGTCACAACCGCATCCCAAACTATTAATCGGCGGCGGATCAAAAAGAGTCCTAAAACTTGCTTCTACCAAAGCCGATATAGTAGGGATAAACGCTTCATTAAAGTCAGGTGAAATTGGCGGTGAGATGATAAAAGAAATCAGCGCCGACAAATTCGATAAAAGATATAACTTTGTTAAGGAATTCGCAAAAGACAGAATTAATGACATAGAAATACAGTGTTTAACCTTTTTTGTACAGATGGTGGAAAACGGAAAAGAAGCAAGAGAAAACTTGGCAAAAATGTTTTCCATTGATTACGACATTGCAAAAGATGTACCGTTGGCACTTGTAGGTTCAAAAAACGAAATAGTCGAAATGCTTTTTGAAAGACGGAATCGTTGGGGATTTTCATATATAGTAATACACGAGCCAGAGATGGAAGCATTTGCTCAGATTGTGGCAGAGTTATCTTAATTGGGCCAAACAGTTAAAGGCAAGTA
Organism: Acidimicrobiales bacterium; assembly: GCA_027371755.1. Classification (GTDB taxonomy): domain Bacteria; phylum Actinomycetota; class Acidimicrobiia; order Acidimicrobiales; family JABEUL01; genus JAJZNL01. Next base: position 8,778 of record DAHXLF010000024.1, on the reverse strand, counting down.
AAATTACCCCGACCAACGATAGTCGTTTCAAATTTACAATGAACAGTTGCAAACCATCTATTTGAGCTTGAAGCTTAAACTAATATGATGTAAATTTATGTGGCTCCAAACATATTTGAGACTTATTTTAGATATGGAAGTGTTGTCCGAACTAGATAACTTGATAATAGTAAATGTCATAAGTCAAAAGACAAGCACCTGCCCCCACTGCAAAAGATAATATGTCTATCGATTCTGTTTTAAAGCATTGTATCATGCGCATAACAGTTACTATAAGATATTATATGAAGTCGGACTTCGTATAAATCTGGCTTCACCATATTTATTTTTAAAATACCGCAAAACGAATAATAAGATTTGAAGATAGCGACACAATAATTCTCACATGCGAACAGATTTAAAAAAAGTTGGAGTATTGGGAGGAACTTTTGATCCAATCCACAAGGGTCATATAGAGATAGCAAAGCTTTCTAGGGATCTATTGGATCTTGATTTGGTGCTTTTGGTTGTAGCAAATGACCCGTATCAAAAAAGCAGTCAGCAAACCGTGTCCAATGCTTGGAGTAGATACAGAATTGCAAAAGCCTCAGTGGCAAACGAACCCAAAGTTGAAGTATCGCCGATTGAAATATTACGAAACGGAAAATCTTACACGTATGACACTTTAATTGAGCTCAAGTCTAAATATGAGTTTGCCGAAATATATTTAATAATAGGATCAGATATTTTAGAAACTCTTAAAACATGGGAAAGAATTGATCAATTGAGTAGACTGGCGACACTTGTAGTTTTTGAAAGACAGCCCTACTCTATTACGACAAAACCGGATTTATTTGAAAAACAGATATATTTCCGATCGAACGATTTAACAAAGATACCTCATATCTCTTCATCAGAGCTCAAAAAACTTATCACAAGCGGTTCAGACACATCTGAATTTTTAAATAAACAAACTATACGTGCAATGGAGGTTGAAAAGCTGTATTATAAAACTAATGAGGATTTTGAAAATTGACTCAGGTCTCAAATGAAATATTGGCAGCATTTAAGGCTGCCAATGACAAAAAAGCCTTAGATATTGTTATCTTGGATGTAAGCGAGGTTTCCTCATTTACAGATACCTTTTTGATAGCAACTGGAACCTCAAACCGTCATGTTAAAACCCTTGTAGATTCCGTGGAATTGGCACTTAAAAATATTGCAGGGTCACCCATGTCCATCGAGGGTTTAAATGAATCAAACTGGGTACTCATGGATTATGGAAACTTAATAGTTCACATCTTTGATGACGAAACCCGAAGATTTTATGACTTACAAAAATTGTGGTCCGACGCTACTCAAATAGAAGTAGCTTTAACCATTGGTTAATCCGACCGATATCCGAATACTTTGATAGCTGTTGCTTTCATTGGTATTGAGCTACGGCAAAAGCGATATTAAGAGGCACGTTTAAAGCAGATAATATCAGAGCCGCAATAAGTAGACTCAATGACTTTGACGACATCTTGTCAAATACAAACACCAAATAGATTGACGGGCGGTAAATTTCGACTTGTTTCCTTTGTGTTTGTATCTTTGAAGTTGCCAACCTTGTTATTATTACCAACGTAGCTATCTGCATCGCACCCGTTGCACCCGCAGAATATATAAAACGTTTCATTAATTTAGCTATAACCTCGCCATTATGAGTAGGTTTTTTTAATTCGAACGATACTACGACATTTGCCGGTTCAAGTATCCTCAATGCTATCAGCGCCATAATGGCTACAACTATGTAAGATGCGATGCGCCATGGGTGAAGATGGTAATTAGCAACCAATCAGTCTTGGTGACGAGCCAACTGAAAACCAGCTACCAGCGTACACAATACGACCGTCGGCATGATCAGAAGCATTTAAGCATAAATTTTTTTGTAAATTCTGCACGAGCAGAGACTGAAAGCTTTCCTAAAATCGGACCTATTACGAATCCCAAAAAACAGATCTAAAATAGTCCAAGTGGCCGCTGCCATTGCAACTGACCTTAAAATTTACCATCTCTTTTTTAGTTAAATAAATTAGAATAAGGGACAAATAGACTTTACAGATACAATCCGAACTGCCGATTAAACTCGATTTGAAACGAAATTCACAATTTAAGAACAGCCACTTGTAGTTCCGCAATCAGAACACACGTAGCACGAACCCGCTCTCTGCATAGCGTTTCCGCACTGGAAACAGTATGGGGCATCACGATTTTCAGTTACGGCGTTGGTAGTTGGCTTTTGCGTGTTTAAAGATTCTTCGTTAATTTCATCGGAGTTTGCAACTCCGGCATAGTCCATTCCCGGAAGCAGCTGTTGCGTTCTTTCATGAGACGTAAGTATCCCAAGATTCGTCCTGTCCTCCAAAGATAAATAGTCGATAGCCAGCCTTCTGAAAATGTAATCTATCAAGCTCGTTGCGATCCTAAGATCGGGATCGTCCGTAATTCCCGCCGGTTCGAATCTCATATTTGTATATTTATTTACAAATGTTGCCAACGGAACTCCATGCTGCAATCCCAAGCTAACCGAAATTGAAAATGCATCCATAATTCCTGCCAGAGTAGACCCCTGCTTGGACACCTTCATAAAAATCTCACCGGGTCTTCCGTCTTGATACTCTCCGACAGTTACATAACCTTCACAATCGGCAACCCGAAATGCAAATGTCATAGACCTACGGTGACGAGGCAGTCGTTCTCTTTCAGGCTTTTTAACAATTACGGTTTGCATTCCTACCCTGTTTTCAAGATCTTTAATCGTCTGATCGATATCAGCAGAAGATTTATTCGATTCTTTTTTGGTAGTTTCCAGGGGCTGAGCAACTTTACAGTTATCTCTATATATCGCTATTGCTTTTATCCCTAATTTCCATGCCTCAATGTGAAGACTTTCCACATCTTCTATAGTTACGTCTTCAGGCATGTTGACCGTCTTTGATATCGCTCCAGATATAAACGGCTGAATGGCTCCCATCATCTTTACGTGTCCCATGTATTGAATCGTATTATCTCCCATTGAACATGCAAACACGGCCAGATGTTTCGGGTCCAAGTGAGGTGCACCGACGATCGACTTTTGTTCTTTAATATATTCCGTAATCTCGTCGACTTGAGACGGGTCGTATCCCAATTTGCTTAAAGCCCTCGGTATTGTCTGATTAACAATTGACATCGTCCCGCCCCCGACCAGCTTTTTAGTTTTAACTAAACCGAGATCGGGTTCGACACCCGTGGTGTCACAGTCCATTAAAAGTCCGATGGTTCCCGTGGGAGCCAACACCGAAGCTTGCGCATTGCGAACTCCATATTTTTCCGCAACGACAATAGCATTTTCAAAACTGGATTTTGCCTCGTTTAAAATATTGGAGGGTACGCAAGTCTCATCGATTACATCTACGGCCTGTCTATGCATTCTAAGAACGCCGTCCATATATCTCTTATTGTCGGCATAACCCTCAAACGGGCCCATTCTTTGTGAGATATGTGCGGAAGTCTCATATGAAACACCCGTCATTACAGCCGAAATACCCGCGGCCAAGGCCCTTCCTGCATCACTATCATAGGGCAAACCTTGCGCCATTAACAAAGCTCCCAAATTCGCATAACCAATGCCGAGCTGCCTAAATTTCTTTGAATTTTCACCGATTTTTTCAGTGGGGTAGTCCGCATTGCCAACTAAAATCTCTTGCGCCGTAAAAACTATGCTTACCGAATGTCTAAAAGCTTCCACGTCAAAGGAATCGTCTGGATTTAAATATTTAAGTAAATTAATAGAAGCCAAATTACATGCGGAATTGTCGATATGCATATACTCGCTGCATGGATTGGACGCATTGATTCGCCCAGTTGCATGAGCGGTATGCCATTTGTTAATCGTCGTATCAAACTGCATGCCCGGATCGGCACATTCCCAAGCGGCCGTAGCAATTTGCCTAAACAACTCCCTTGCGCGAAGAGTCTTTAATGGACGACCGTCTACTCTTGACCTCAGCGACCAATCTTTATCTTCCACCACGGCCTGCATGAATTCATCTGATATCCGAACCGAGTTGTTTGCGTTTTGATACTGTATGGAATGGATATCTTTCCCGTCCAAATCCATATCAAATCCGTTTGCTGCTAAAACTCTGGCTTTTTTCTCTTCGTGTGCCTTGCACCAAATAAATTCTTCAATATCGGGATGATCTACGTCCAAAATCACCATTTTTGCAGCACGTCTTGTTTTGCCACCGCTTTTTATGGTTCCGGCCGAAGCATCTGCCCCCCGCATAAATGAAACCGGACCGCTTGCGGTGCCTCCCCCGGCCAACAACTCGTTAGATCCTCTTATCTTGGATAGATTTACCCCAGCTCCAGATCCCCCTTTAAAAATTATCCCCTCTTCTGTATACCAATTGAGAATCGACCTCATCGAATCTTCGACGGCCAAAATGAAGCATGCACTTGCCTGTTGCGGTACGTCTTTAACTCCGATATTAAACCAAACGGGCGAATTAAATGCCGCCCTTTGAGTGATTAAAAGATATTTAAGCTCTTGGGCAAATATCTTTTTTTCGTCCTGAGAGTCAAAATATCCGTCTTTAAAACCCCAGTCCGCGACGGTATCCACAATTCTGTTAACAACCTGTTTCAGTGAGTATTCTCTTCCCTGTTCGCCCAAGTTGCCCCTAAAATACTTCTGCGCCAAAATATTAGTTGCATTTAAACTCCACGAACTTGGAACCTCAACTCCCTGTTGTTCAAATGCTACAGAGCCGTCTCTATAATTGGTAATTTTAGATTCCCTGAAATCCCATTCAACTAAATCAAAAACATCTTGATTTGAGTTTGTAAACATTCTCGTAATCCCAAGTACCACTTTGTTATCAACCACTACCATGTTAATTACCTACTATCCTTTCCCTCTTCTTAAGTCGAACAATAATTGTCTTGCCCAACTTAAACTGACAAAATACCTTTTTCTAATTGATTTGTCTCTATTTGATGCTCTCTTAATTATTGTCTTAGCACCAGATGACCGTATTGCCTCGGTCTTAAATTTTTAATAGGTGTACTTTATCATCGATACCCTATGGCAAATACCAACTTTTAAAATTAAAATTGTAACGAAAGCCTTTTCTAATTAAAAAATATTAAATTACCACTATATTTAGTACCACTATATATAGTGGTACACTAGAAAAAATACACTATATATGTATATTAACCCATATTGGCACCGTTGTCAAGCATTTTATACAAAGTCAGGCAAAATGACTTTGTATAAAGGATATGCGGGTCAATTTAGTTAATTACAACTACAAAATATCAAAATCAAGATGCCAGTTTTCAGTTAAAAATAGGATAAATCACTTGTTGAATTGTGAAATTTTATAAATATTCTCTTCATATTAAGGTTTAAACAGCAAATTTGAACCTTAAATTGTGCGATATGACTTATCACTGAAATATCTCTCATGTCTCTCACATCTCTGTGCAAAAATATCACATTTTTCTATAAATTTTGCCTTCCGATTTGATTGAATAGTATAAATCAATGCTGTTTATCTATTTGCAAAAACATTAGTTGAATTCAGATATATTTCCAATCCAAATAAATCAACCACAATTTTTTATTAACATTTATTACGTACTAATGCTTTTGCGCAACTGCTTATTGCACAATCATTTAAATTTTGAAACTAATTCAAATAAATGTCAATGGCAAAAGCCACTCCGAAATAGTCAATATTAGGAAAATGAGCGGTTGGCAGCTAAAAGCATTATAACTATTTAGATACGTATATCGTTAATTATTTAAGGACAGGTAGTATGCCAAAAATCATTTCAATAGATGCGGGCACGACGGGAATAAGAGCACTAGCTATCGACGCACAAACAGCCGAAGTGGAAGCGGTTGTATATCGAGAGTTGTCGGTTAGCTATCCCAATCCCGGATACGTTGAGCAGAGCGCGGACGAAATTTTAACTCTTACAATTCAATGTCTTACGGAGATTAACGAGAAGCTTGACGAAACACCCCTATCCGTAGGCATTACTAACCAGCGCGAAACTATAATCTGCTGGGATAAATCAACCGGTAAACCTTTGTGCCCCGCAATTGTGTGGCAAGATCGCCGAACCTCTGAATTTTGTCAAAATCTTAAAAATCAAGGTTATGAGGATAACATTCGTCAAAAAACCGGACTTTATATAGATCCGTATTTCAGTGCCAGCAAAATAAATTGGTTGCTGAATAATTCAATTACCGCTACCGCCAACACTGTTTTTGGGACAGTCGACTCGTGGCTAATTTGGAATTTAACCGGAGGCGTTGACCAAGGAATATTCGCAACGGAAGTTTCAAATGCCAGTAGGACACAGCTGTTTAATCTAAAAACACTTGAATGGGACAGCGAACTTTGCGATGTTTTTGAAGTACCGGTTGAGTCGCTACCGACAGTATTAGCTTCAAATTCCAAGTTTGGAAACATTGTTTTACCCAACTTAAATCACTTCAACGGCGTTACGATTTCAGGCGTTTTAGGAGATCAGCAAAGCGCCCTATTCGGTCAGCAATGTTTTAATCACGGAGATACTAAGGCAACTTTAGGTACCGGATGTTTCATCTTGATAAATGCCGGCCAAAATTATGTCAATCCACCTGAAGGTCTGTTGCTGACACTGGCCTGGAGTTTAGCTGAAGGCAACCAATCCCACGGCAATGATCGGTCAACTTACTACGCGCTGGAAGGATCGGTCTTTTCGTGCGCATCTACAATTAATTGGGCCGTCGATTCTGTCGGTCTTTTTTCAAGTCCACAAGAAATAAGTCAAAGAGCCGATACCGTCGCAGATTCAAACGGCGTATTTTTGGTACCCGCCTTTAATGGCCTCGGGTCTCCGCAATGGGATCCAAATGCCAGAGGAACATTAATAGGCATGAGCAGAAATACCGATCGCAACCATATCGCCCGAGCAATCCTGGAATCGATCGTGTATCAAACAGCGGACATTTTAGAGATTGCCGCGCATAACGACATAAAAATAGGCGTATTAAAAGTTGACGGCGGGGTCTCAAAGAGCAACACGTTATTAAAAATATTATCCGACTATACGCAAATCGATTTATTCAGAAATCAGAGTTCAGAGTCAACGGCTATTGGAGCTGCGCTAATGGCCGGGTTGGGAATTGAATATTATGAAAGCCTACAGGCGATACAGGCCATTCGCCGAATTGGTGAGACTATTAATCCGGGGCAAAAGATAGACAATATAGACCAAAATCTTACATTGTGGAAGCGAGCCGTAGAGCGAAGCCTACATTGGCTTTAGAACTGTTTGCAATCATATACTTTGTCATTTTAAAAAACAGACAAACCAATCTCTAAATGACTATTTTTTAAATAATAGGTATTAGCATTCTAAAAGTATGCTTTAAAATTTAGACAGGCAAATATACAGGCAAATATGTAGTCTGGTAGATTAAAGACCTATCTCAGCGATCTTATTTCATTCAGATTCTTTAAGTTCATTTGCAAGCAGGGTAACCCTAACTTTCACCCAAGATTGTTTACGACAGTTTGGACATTTTAAAAATCTGGAATGACTTCTAAACGGTATCCAGACCGAAAATGGCAAGTGCATTTTCAAATACTCAACCACTGTTACATAGGTGTTAGTTTTGCATCTCGAACACTCAATTATAAGAGGTGGAAGATCTTCGGGTGCGTTTGCGCCTCTTAAGTCACTGAACAGCAGGTGTCGGGAAGTGACTTCTTTATGCTTGTCGTATGTTTTAGGCTGCAATGACTTTTCGTCTACAGCTTTCCAGAACAAAGCGCTCTTACCGTGCGGATCATTTTTTGCCATTTTTATCTCCCAATATTTAACGTTAGGCAGTAGACGTAACTCCACTGCTTTCGATTATCTGACATGCTATTTGCCTATAGGCTTCCGCACCTGCCGAAGTTGGTGAATGATCCAATATTGACTGACCTAAAGCAGGCGCTTCGGCGAATCTAATGGATTTTCTAACTGGCGGACTTAAAACTGGCAGGCCGTATCTGCTGGGGAGATCTTCAAAAATCTCTCTGGCGTGTTTAGTCCTATCGTCGTACAATGTAACTATAATACCCAGTACCCTTAATTCCGGATTTGCAAATGCCCTGACATCATCAACGGTTTCCATCAGTTGGCCGACTCCCCGGTGACTTAAAGTTTCACAAGCTACGGGAATTAACAAGTCATTTGCGCACGTCAACCCGTTAATGGTAAGAACACCCAGCGACGGAGGTAAGTCCAACAGAATAAAGTCATATTGATCCTTTATCGTCGCCACCGCTCTTTTTAGGGCATGTTCCCTTCCTGTCCTGCTTAACAGATGAACTTCAGAACCCGCCAAATCGATTGTCGCCGGTACTATATCAAGGTGTCTGACCTTGTGGATAACTTTTTCAATTGGCACTCTCGAAACAAATACATCGTGCAAAGAAGTATCAAGCGTATCGGGGTCTAGCCCAACCGAATATGTTAAAGATGCTTGCGGATCAAGATCTATCAGCAGAACTTTCTTGGACTTCTCGGCCAAGCCGACACCGATTGAAAGTGTGGAAGTTGTCTTAGCTACCCCGCCTTTTTGATTTGCTAAAGCTATTACTTTTGCCATGCATTCAAGTTTACTCTTTTGAGTAAACATTTTTTATTGAAATCAGATACCAACCGGCCATACACAAATGAAGACGTAAATTGCGCCGCACCATCGCAGCTTTGTAA
>DAHXLF010000249.1 GCA_027371755.1 Acidimicrobiales bacterium | reverse complement strand
ACAAAGTACACTAGAAAAATTGAATACAATAAAAATCACGTGTATTTAAAAATTGAATATATTACCGCAAGGGTCTGAGCACAAAGTACTCTAGAAAAATCGAATATAATAAAAATTGATTGTATTTAAAAATTGAATACAATTAAAAATTGAATATAATAAAAATCGAGTGTATATAAAAATTTGAATACAATAAAAAAATTAAATACAATAAAAAATCAATTGCATTTAAAATTTAATGATAATAAAAATTGAATATAATAAAAATTAAATACAATTAAAAATCAAATGCACTTTTAAATTGAATATAATAAAAAATTGAATACAATTAAAAATTGAATCTAATAAAAATTAAATATAATAAAAATCAAATATAATAAAAAATTGAGTCTATTTAAAAATAATACTAAGAAAAAATTGAGTGCATTTTAAAAATAACAATAATATAAATTAAATAAAATAAAAAATTGAATAAAATAAAAAAAATTAAATACATAAAAATTGAATAAAAATAAAAATTGAATAGAATAAAAAATCGAGTGAATTTAAAAATCAAATACAATAAAAAATGAATACAATATGATAAAATTAAATTTATATAAAATAAAATGTTATAAAAATGAGAAAATAAA
>DAHXLF010000248.1 GCA_027371755.1 Acidimicrobiales bacterium | reverse complement strand
ATACAAATACAATCTATGTTGCAAACGCTAATTCAGGTAGGTGTAACGGTCTGACGGCATTGGCAACCCAGCGTCACCACAAAGTCCTCCTAAAACATACATCAACCTGCGATAATATATGCGTACTGGTATTCGACCCGCGCTTATGCTAAAAATGTATATATGGTTGATAACGAACTTAAAGCGATTTGTGTCCGTCCGATCCTTTTTGAGGAGCGAGCATGCTTTGACGCGGAGCTGAAAGAACACCACTGGCTAGGATCCAACTTAATAGGTGAGACTATTGGCTGTGTTGCACTTGACTCTAAAGGTATATGGGTAGCATTACTTGGATTTGGCGCTGCTGCACTTTCTTGTAAACCGTAAGACACCTACCTAAGCTGGTCAGATAAACAAAAGTTTAGTCGGCTACGCTACGCAACTAACAATCAGCGCTTTTGCATACTTCCTGCTGGCAGAAGGCAAGAATGGTATTGCCCTCCTTAAAGATTCAAAAGATTAAAGGGAGGGCTTATTTATTTTCAGTTACAGAATTAAATCATAGTAAAAAACGTCAACTTAACCACAAAGAAAATAAATTACATCCTCACTGACACTGACGAAAATCATACGTGCCATAATCATTTAGGGAGTCGCCT
>DAHXLF010000247.1:187-645 GCA_027371755.1 Acidimicrobiales bacterium | reverse complement strand
AAGATAAAATAATGATAAAATAAAATGATACAAAGATAAAATAATGATACAAAGATTCTAGTGCACGAAGTGCTTAGTCAAAAACATGCATACTCCTAGAACATATTTCATGTTGACCCTTGTGAAAATGAGAAAATAAAATCAAAGATTCTGTCAAAAACATGCATCCGGGAGTATGCATTACATTGCTCTGTAATGTAATCCATATTTCTGACCCTTGTGAAAATGGAAAAATAAAATGATACAAAAAAGAGAAAATAAAATAAAATAAAAATGAAAAAATAAAATGATATAAAGAGAAGATGATAAAATAAAATGTCAATAAAACGATACAGAGAAAATAAAATGACACAAAGATTAAATAAGAAAATAAAACAATAAAAAATGAGAAAATAAAATCAAAGATTCTGTCAAAAACATGCATCCGGGAGTATGCATTACATTGCTCTGTAATGTAA
>DAHXLF010000247.1:0-87 GCA_027371755.1 Acidimicrobiales bacterium | reverse complement strand
TCCATATTTCTGACCCTTGTGAAAATGAGAAAATAAAATCAAAGATTCTGTCAAAAACATGCATCCGGGAGTATGCATTACATTGCT
>DAHXLF010000246.1 GCA_027371755.1 Acidimicrobiales bacterium | reverse complement strand
AAATAATATTAAAATGAAAAAATGATAAGATGATGAGAAAAAAAAATATAAAGATAAAATAAAAAAAAATAAAATAATACAAAAATAATAAAATAAAAAAAATAAAACCATATAAAGATGATAAAATAAAATGATACAAAGATTCTAGTGCATGAATGACCCTTACACTTTTGGAAGAAAATAAAATGATATAAAGATGAAAATAAAATCAAAGATAAAATGAGAAAATTAAATAATATTAAAATGAAAAAATGATAAGATGATGAGAAAAAAAAATATAAAGATAAAATAAAAAAAAATAAAATAATACAAAAATAATAAAATAAAAAAAATACAAACATATTATTATAAAATGATATAAAGATTAAATGAAAAAAATAAAATAATACAAAAATGAGAATATAAAATGATACAAAGATAAGATAATATAAAATAAGAAAATAAAATGATATAAATATGAGAAAATAAAAAATATAAAGATAAGATGAGAAAATAAAATAATACAAAAAATGAGAAAATAAAATGATATAAAAATAAGATGAAAAATAAAATGATATAAAGATAAGATGAGAAAATAAAATAATACAAAGATGAAAATAAAATCAAAGATAAAATGAGAAAATTAAATAATATTAAAATGAAAAAA
>DAHXLF010000245.1 GCA_027371755.1 Acidimicrobiales bacterium | reverse complement strand
AAATGAAATTACATAAAAAGATTAAAATGTAATTCATAAAAATAAAATTAAACTAAATTTAAATTTAAATACATAATATTAAAATAGTATTTAAATTAAATTAATCAATATTTAAAATGAAAATAATTTTATGGATTAAAATATATTAAATAGTTAATAAAATTAAATAAATAAATAAATTTTATAGATTGATATATTAAATAAATTAAAGATATAATTAAATAAATTTAAAAGTTAATAAAATAAATTAAATAAATAAATAAATTATATATATTGAACTATATTAAATTAAATAAATAAAATTAAAGATATAATTAAATAAATTAAATCTTTAATAGAATAAATTAAATAGTTAATAAAATAAATAAATAAATTAAACATGTAATTAAATAAATTAAATAAATAAAACTAAAGTAAATAAATAAATAAATTTTATAGATTGATATATTAAATTTAATAAATTAAAGATATAATTAAATAAATTAAAAATTTAATAAAATAAATTAAATAAATAAATAAATTATATATATTGAACTATTGTAAATTAAATAAATAAAATTAAATATAGAATTAAATAAATTAAATCTTTAATAGAATAAATTAAATAGTTAATAAAATAAATAAATAAATTAAATATATAATTAAAT
>DAHXLF010000244.1 GCA_027371755.1 Acidimicrobiales bacterium | reverse complement strand
GCGAAATAGACAAGTTGAGAGAGGTCCATATAGAGATCTTCCTTAGCTAAAACGCCCGCGAAGTCACTCCTTTTCATAAGTAAATCTTCCCGAGCGCCCGAAAGCTCCTCCTCGGTTGGAACGCTTCCATCAGACCTAGACCCGATGAAAATGCCGGCCTCTTCAAAGGTTTCCCTTATCGCTGCTACAAAATAGCCCACTCCACCCATCGAGAGTCCCAAGGCCCTCGAACATTCGAGGTCGCCTAGGTTCAACGACCTCCCGATCACCTCGGGGTCCCGGTCGGATTTATCCACCTTGCCGCCGGGGAAGACGTAGGCCCCACCGACAAATTCGAGATTAAGATTACGCCTTAGCATCAACACTTCGATGTTGCTGGCGCCCTGTCTCAACAACATTACGGTTGCGGCTTCTCTTACCTGTTGCAAACAAACTCCATAATCCGAAGGGGCGGCGATAGCCCCACAATCTAAATCTAGCCGCTCCAGAAAACCTAGACATTCCTAGGCATCCTCTTCTTTTCGCTCTCCAGCCGTTGAGTCTCCCCAGTCCTTAACCTGTGGACTGGACTCGACGATTCGACACTAGGTGTGTCTCCCACTGCTGGTTTCACCCGTCGTGGTTCACTTGGAGTCCTGCCGTGAGCGGTAGTATCCCC
>DAHXLF010000243.1 GCA_027371755.1 Acidimicrobiales bacterium | reverse complement strand
TTAGCATTTGCAACATAGATTGTATTCGTGATTGGATTTACAGCTACGCCCAGTGGATAACTACCTACACTTATTGTTGCCGTAACAGTATTTGTCGATCCATTTATTACTGATAAGTTATTTGAACTAGCATTTGCAACATAGATTGTATTTGTGTTTGGATTAACGTCAACTTCATATGGGTTAACACCTACTGATATAGTAGGATCTGTTGCTAAAGCTATATGTTCAGATAGAACAGCTAATGATCCTGCTAATATAACTGACATTAGCACTATAATTATTGTTTGTTTTAGCCTTGTTACCAACATATTGTACCTCATGGTTTAATTAGTTTTTATAAGAGTTTGAGATGATTAATAGATTAAATGAAATAATTGATTCTAAAATTCAAAAGTAATTAATAAACTCCTCCACTTATAGGCAGCCACCGAGTTTTGACCCGCCTTCATCAGTATAAATTGACCCATCTGAATTTCTAATTTATACCAATTAATATGTTAACATGCTAAACCTGGGTACGCCTGCATATTATAAAGATCACTTGACTTTTATCTAGGTAAATCCACTAAAGTGCTCTTCTGTACTAGAAAAATTAGTGTATGGTTCGTCCTGAAAGCTGGATCAAACTTGCGAGTGAAAGTGCCGTCTGGGTAGGGTCGAA
>DAHXLF010000242.1 GCA_027371755.1 Acidimicrobiales bacterium | reverse complement strand
AGGTAATATTAAAAACAGTTACGAGGGGTAGAGTTGTGGTAGAGAACACTAGCATCAATGCTGGGACACTACACTAGCATTTCAATTGTTGAAATATCACTATGGGCTACTTCAACTAAAAACTGATCTCTTACAGTTCTAAAGAATCTTTCAATTTTGCCCCTTCCTTCGGGTCTGCCCGGCTTGGAATGAACAAGCTTTACCCCAAGTACAGCCAGTGACCTTAGGAGTTGTTTGCAAACAAAGGGACTGCCATTATCAAGATAAATTGTACCTGGCAGTCCCCGACTTAAGATCCCTCTCCTTAGTGCATACTGACCGGAGAGAGTATCTTCTGTGTGAGTGAACTTAAAGCCTGTTACCAGACGTGAATAATCATCAAGATAGCAAAACAGGATTACTTTTCTCCCGTTGATACTTGGTGCGTGTAGAGCATCTCCACAATGCTCATATCATAACTTTAAACGGTGAATCTATGAGAAAAATGAAAGAATGAACGCACGATGAGTCTGTTATAGGATAACATAAATACAACCCATTAGGGGGTGGCGGTTTTCAATCGGAATGGGTGGCGGTTTTCATCGGAATATGCACTTGACGGACAATCATTCCATTCGTTTCAACATTTGTAAGGTCTTTTCCGCAGCCTATACATTTATCTGGAATATG
>DAHXLF010000241.1 GCA_027371755.1 Acidimicrobiales bacterium | reverse complement strand
AAAAAAAAGAAAAGGCGAGAATAAATTAATTTAATATATATATATATATATATATATTAATATGTATAAATAAAAGGGGAGAATAAATAAATTAATTAATAAAAGAAAAGGCGAGAATAAATTAATTAATAAATAAAAAAATATATATAAAATATAATAAAGGGGGAGAATTAATTAATAAATAAATTAATTAATAAAGAAAAGGTGAGAATAAAAATAAAAAGAAAAGGCGAGAATAAATTAATAAATATATATATATATATAAAGAAAAGGCGAGAGTATTTTAATATATATATGTAAAAAAAGTAAAGGCGGGAATAAATTAATTAATAAAAAATATACATAATAAAAAAATTAATAAAGGGTGAGAATAAATTAATTAATTAATAAAAGAAAAGGCTAGAAAATTTTTATTAATAAAAAATATATATAATAAAAAAAATTAATAAAGGATGAGAATAATTTAATTAATTAATAAAAGAAAAGGCGAGAATAAATTAATTAATAAATAAAAAAATATATATAAAATATAATAAAGGGGGAGAATTAATTAATAAATAAATTAATTAATAAAGAAAAGGTGAGAATAAATAAAAAAAAGAAAAGGCGAGAATAAATTAATTTAATATATATATATATATATATATATTAATATGTATAAATAAAAGG
>DAHXLF010000240.1 GCA_027371755.1 Acidimicrobiales bacterium | reverse complement strand
ACAAGATGACTTGGGTGGGAGCAACACCAACGGTTGCAGATCGTTGGTACCCGTCGAGCCAGATTCATCATGGATGTCACTGTCGTCTCATTGGGCAAACCAAGATGGCGAAGGTGCTTACCTGCTCCATCACCGGCGAAGCCATAGACAGAGACATCAACGCCGCCAAGAACCTCCGCGACTGGCCGGATTATGCCAGTTCTGGTCTAGTTGAGGCCAGTGCCCCTGTGGACACCCAGGCCATCGGTATCGGTGGTACAGACCCAGGCTTCGACGACGGGATGACCCGCCGCCGGAGGAGCGACCATAAGACCCGCCCGCAAGGGAAGGCCAGTCGTGGTGAGGCTAGAACCGAATCCCGCGAGGGAAAGGAACCCTGCAAAGGGAAGTCACCTGAATGATTGCTATAGATCACTCAGTGGCAACGGAGCCAGGGACTGCGCATTTCGAGACCCGTCGGGAAACCTTGTCAGAATAGCGCAGGCGTAAAGATATTCGTGGCATTGCCTGCGCTGGTGAGGTGGCAGTTTTTCGACGATTTTAGGGCTAAATCTAAAGTCGCTTTAGGAATCCTCGTAAGATGCGCAGCCGAGCGCGCCTTCGTGGAGTGAGCCAAGCTTTGTCGGTTCTGGTCCTTGCGGTGCTTTGGAGCCGGGCGGCTGGTGGATT
>DAHXLF010000023.1 GCA_027371755.1 Acidimicrobiales bacterium | reverse complement strand
ACAACTTGATAAAGGATAGGAAAACAAAGCGAAATCTTTGGTTCGTAAATTACGTAACAATAATTGGTCCTCTAAAATCCTTCGCATCAGACTTAGTTCGCGCATAAATACTGCAAGGACGTACCGATGACTATCCAGTTGTACACAACACAATACATTTTATTTAAATTGGTGAATGTCATATTTATAGGGACTATCTTCAATTACCTACTATCTTCCCGACAAATAACTACTTCTACCGATTGAAGTTTCGCAAAACTTATGTAATTCTTATTACTATGAAATCAATTTGTAAAGAGAAAGGAATCAGATGACTGAAACAATGAAAGATTCAATAGATAATTCGCATGAGAGCAAAGCTTCAATTGACAGATGTAATACATCGATCGTCGAGGACGATTGCCCTCATTGGGACTACTTACCCTTCAATGATGACGATGTTAGACATTGGGGCACACCTGAAGCAACTGTTCGTGAGCCTGATATTTCAAACTAAGTACTTGCACATTCCGATGAAAAGCGCCACCATGTAAAGCTTTTGGGCATTTTGTATATCGTATTTTTGATTTGTAAAACAATGATTACATACAAAATCGAAATTGCTAAGAGCTCTCGAACATTGTGTTACATGTATTGATTGCGGAATGGATCTAATATTTCATCAGAAATTGGCATATTGACACTACGTTTTAATATCTTTTTATCAATCAGACAAAATTTCTCTAGTTCCTTCAAAATTAACTTCGGCAGTTTATCAGCATTCGGGAATTGATAGATAGCGGGACGATCAGATTTTAACATTGTAAGTAACTTGTTTTGAGGATTATTTAATATGTCCGTTGACAAATCGTTGAATCTATGTATCGCAAGTCGATATACCCACAATTCTAAATAATCATTCTGACCTGTTCTTGTGCTAAGTTTCCATAAATCTTCAACTATATCCTTCGATATCTTGTCAGTGACCTTTGCTAACATCTTATCGACTAGAAGCATTACTTGAGGTATAGCTTGTTCATGTTTTTCGATAAGTTTTTCCAATACTCCGATACAAGAATATAAGTTACTTACTTCATTACTCAAGTCAATCGGAGCACGAGAAAGAAGCTTATTAATCTTATAAAGTAGAGTAAGAGAGACACGGCTTGTTCCAAATGTCGTTTGCAAATGATAAATTTCAATTAATGCTTTCTTCAGATCTTTGCCTGACATCTCAGAATCCATTCTTAATACATCGCGAAGTAGAGCTGAATTATCCGAAGCTCGTGCCCATGGGCGAAGAGCGGACCCAATTATGTCCGAATCAATTCTCGTTTTCTCACTATTAAGATGTAAATCATATTCATCGCGTAACGTTTTGCTTATGAGATCCAGCACCTCTTTCGCCACCTGATAACTTTTGCTTAGAATTCTATAATCATCACGATATCGAGCAATAATGACATCTTTGCTTTTTAGGCTTTCACTTATTTTGGAGTCTACATCCTTTAAGAGCAATTCCGAAATAACATCAGATATAAGTGTACCAACTGGAATCCCATTGGTTTGATTATCATGAGCCGATTGAAAAAGTTTGTCAATCCTGTTTCCAATGAGATTCTTATAGTCTCGCCTATGCGCTTTTATATTCTCCTTTCCATTAATTGACCAAGCTAAAGAATGGGTATATATGGACGGATAAAAGTTTTGTATGTCAGTCACTGCTAAATGGGAATATTGACCCGAATCGGACAGCAAATCTCTTTCAGCGAAGCTAAGCCAACTGTCTATAGATGCACCTTGAATAGTGGTCTTTGCATTAGCAAAGGTAGGAATTGTATACGAAGCAACTGCAGTTTTCCGACTAAGACTCGTTCGTATTTGCTCCCAAGATTCTTCTTCGGTTAATGTATTCACGATATGCCAATAAGAATATGGATGTACAAAGGAAAATCGCCTCCAACCAATGCTCCCCTTTGGGGCAACAATATCAATACTAGCGGTAGCCAATACTTTACTAACTCCTGATTTTGGCCAAGAAATAGGTTCAAGCTGAATGTTTTCTAGTCCGGCGGGTACAAAAAACTCTGGTAATACAAATGACGAGTTCTTATATCCCTGACGGAATAAGAAATTTCTCGCAGTTAACGGCTTAATCTTACTTAGATGATTACGTAAACCATTGCTATGTTCGTGCAACTTGCTACCGGTATAATTTGAATTATCTAGTCTAGAATTTGGTATTTTCATAGTCAACTTTCCATACTACCGGGCGCAAACAACTCTGCCTGTTCCTGAACTTGTTCTACCACTTCAGTTTCTATACCTTCAACTTTTTTAAGATAAGTGTTTTCTCCATCGGCCGATACCACTTCAAAATTAAAATCCGGCGAATCGTCAAATTGTATCGGGTTGCTGTTGGATGGTCGGCAAACCTGTTATTGACTACTCGCGTGTCAATGATTTTTGCTATATAGTATAAAAGCAGGGATTTTCCTGTTGACTTTCCCCCAATTGTTGCGGTGAGATTGTGATTTATTTTTATGGCTTCAGAGGGAAAGTTATCTTGTCCAGTGTCATCAATAGAGCGGGCTTTATCAATGAGGTAACATGACTTTTTAGACTTCGACTTTTCGTAACCAAAAGCAACTCTTTCGACTAGTTCAAAAATAATTTGCTTTGACTCTTCAAAAGTTGTATCCGCCTTAATCCAGCTAAACCCATATCTTTCAAGATTATTGCCGTCTTGATCTTTGACCGAAAATTTCTTACCTTTTGCAATATAGGCTCTACTCATACTTTATTTTCCAGATTTAGTGCGGTTATCTTGTTTACACAACATTTGGCAATTTTCTGCGACAGTCTTTCCGCCAGAATGCCACGGCACAATATGATCTGCCTCCATTTGTTCAATTTCAAAATGCCTTTTGCAGTTCGGACAAATTCCTTTCTGCTGTTCGTATTGTTTCACTTTCATTTTTTCATCAAATGCACGCAAATTGAGTGTCTTTTCGTTGTCCGTTAGAAGATACTCGTAAATACCTTTCTTGTTATCCACTTCGTCATTTTCGATCAATTCTACGATTCGCTTTTCCATACTTGCCGCATTCAGTTTATCGTCCTTATGCTCGTTATAAAATCGTCCCCATTCTAGACCCTTCATAATTTTGCGATACTCGGGGAAAACGCGCTTAATCCACGACACAACTTCTTGAAAATACTGCCACAATTCCTGGGCATCTTTATCCTGCTGGTGGAGACTCATGTAATTCTCAATCTTTCCATCTGCAATCCACTCAAGTGCCTTTTCCAGATAATCCTGACGAATAGGTGAACCATTTACATAATCTTCACCAACCTGGTACGCTGGTCCGCCCGTCTTACTAAACCAGCGTTTGGCATCGGCAAGCCACGGCCCGGTATGCATAGCGTTTAAGAGTTCTTGATCAGATAAGGGCTTGCCCGCGATATTTATAGTTCGAAACCACGCTAATTTTTCACTTTCCGTACCCTCACAGATATAAACAGAAAGTTCATAATCCAGAATTTTCTCCTGCTGGTCAGTGGTTAGGTTGTTGAACGCGAGTTCATGGCCATCATCAAACTTAATCGGAATAATCTCCGTCACATATTGACAAATAGAAATCGTGCGCTGTTGCCCGTCCATGAGCTCGTAACCTTCATCTTTGTCAACTGACCAATACATTGTGTTGAGCGGGAAACCTGATCGAATTGTCTTTATAACTGCATCGCGCTCTTTTTGGCCATAAATAAACTCGCGCTGAAACGCCGGACGGATATTGAGTTTGCCGCTGTAGCCAACCACTCCGCTCTCGCCATTATCTTTATAACCATTCATTACATCGCGTATTCTTATATTTTCAAGTTCTATTTTCACATTGGACCTCCAATTCTATTTTCTTAATTAATATACGAGCATATATTTCTCGACCGGAAATCATAAATCTCTTACCATAATTTGGATTGTCTTCAACATATCGATCAATGCCAAGAATTTCAAACGCGCTGGATGAATAATCTCTTGAAGGTTTCTTTCCCATTAAGGAATGATCCTTTACCATAGTATCCTTTCTCATCTTGGTTAACTCCTCGGTTCGAGCCGACAATAACGAATGAGTATCCTGAAGTACGGTTGTACTCTCTCTCGTAAACGCTAGATCTTTGTCGTCATTACCTTTTCTGAACTTAACTATCTCAATGCCGCTTTCTGGCACCCATTTGTAAAGAAACGTTATAGGAACACCCATAACGCCTTCGTAATCACTCGGAATTTCTGCAACTTTGCTAACTTCGATAGCATCATAGTTATCATATTTTGGATAGAGACCTTTCTTTCGTCCTTGTTCAAAGGTGAGGTAGGGCGTGATCGGATCCTCTGATCTGTCTACATATAGATTCGTGAACCAGAGTATGTTTCCCATACTGAAATATTTGATGCCATTCTCAATCTTTTTTCGAGATTCAGTGTTGATATCGTAATGATCAGGAACTTGAAACCATTTTGTGCCTCCGTTGTCATATCCAAGCCACAACTTTAAATCCTTAATGAGCATAAATATCTCTTTGTAAGTAATCGCGTTTTGATTACCTAAAACTAAAAACTTCTTATTGTGCTCGACGAGTTGCGCGACAAATTCACGAAAAAGGCTAAATGGTGGATTAGTAATAACTATGTCGGCTTGTTTAAGCAAGGCCACACACTCGACACTGCGAAAATCACCACCACCCTTAAGAGGCGTAACCGCATTTTTGTTGTGCTTGAGCAAATGTTCAACATCATCCAAACTTATCGCGCCGTCGCTGTTGGAGTCCGGCACTTCGTTTATCTCCACTACATAAGGCTCTTTGCCATCTGGTTTAAGTCCTTCTATATCAAAAAGCGAAAGCTGATTACCGACGATCGGCGACTTCTGGTAGCTGATGGAGATGAGTTTCTTGATCCCAAGGGTATTAAAATTTGCCGAGAAATATTTAAAAAAGTTGCTTTCAAATGGATCGTCGCAATTACAAAGAATCACCTTACCGCGTAACTGGTCGCGATAGTGTTTAAGCTCGTTGGCAATGTCCCCAAGCTGGGTATAAAACTCATCATTCTTTGCCTTGCTTGCTTTATGGAGATTGCTATTTAGAGATTTCATAGTAATAAATTTATTTTCCTTTTGCTATATCGGCTTGCAGTTCCATCCACGCTTCTCCAGCCGCCTCAATTTCTTTTTCGCTAGGTTCGCCTTCATCCATCCTTCGTCGTCTGTCGTCTAAAATCTCATCTTCATATTCAAAATAGCGCGTTCCTTGTGGCCGCCTCGAATATCCCAACAGTTTCATAGCGAAAGTAGACAAGCTATCTACTTTGCCGTTAATTCTGATCTTGTCATTTTCTACGACTTCAGCAACAATACTTGAATCTCGGGTAAAAGTAAGCTTCGACCCGATAGGGATTTCGTACTGTTCAAAATGAAATCTTGAGAGTCTTTCCTTTACCACATCAACCTCTTTTTCTTGTTCCGGAGTTAACCCGCTATCAATTTTAGTTTCTCGAATTTCCACTCGCTTTAACGCAAGTGCTGCATATTCGGGGTTCATTTTGAAAAATTCCCGACTATCCCTTGCTCGACGATCAGCAAAAATTGAATGAAGCCACTTTTCCTCTTTTTCAGCATTTTCTACTGTTGCTGCGTAGTAAACCTCGAACGGAAGTGGTACACCTGTCCGATCTAATTGCTTAAGTCTTTCGCTAACATCACCATGAGTAAAGCCTATTTTTACATACTCAGGCATAGATTCATTTATTAAAATGTAGACAATTTGATTCATACTATTGCTCCAAAAGCCTGTCGCCTGTTACTTTTAACCCCTGGACGATTTTCTCAATGGCGACAAGTGTTAGATTGCCTTTGAATTTGTCGACACCTTCCCAAAGGCTTGTTTCTAATGATTTCAACTTATTATTTCTTGTTTCCATAACTATATTCCATTCTATGATATTTCCAACATTTATTTAAGTTTTATCTTTTTCAGGATGATTTAATTCTTTGTTGAATGCCTTAAGATCATCTCTGCCGGTTTTTGCAAGGGCAACTCGCAAATGCTTTGCATAATCACTTGTTATCCCACCGCTCCAACCAGCTAAAACAACTAGGCCTTCTACGCTGTATGGAACTTCACCGCTCAATATCTCATCTCCGTATTTGTCAATGTAGTTATAAATATCGGTGAGTAGCTGAGCCAATTTCCAATTGGCTAAATCCCTGTAATATATAAACTCAGACGTTGCCTCTTCGTCTTCACCGAGCAGTCTGTTCTTGGTGGCGATAAGTTCTGCCCTGAAGCCATAAACACTGCCCCATAGCCTGCTTAGAAGTTCCTCTTTTTCTGTAAATGAATCATCAGTAATAATTGGTAAATCTTCAGGAGCACCGGGTTCAGGTCTTCCATGTTTTGATACTGGCTTATAATGTAGATTTTCCTGGTGGAATAAAAAAGCCAGGTCAGATACAATCTTTGGCTCAATGTGTTTACGTAAGTGATCAACGCTTCGCTCAAGTCTTATTGAGGCATTAATCCGGCGATGGGTCAAAGTTGTCCCGCGATAACCCTTTTCAGATGCAAATAGAATTCTTGCCGCTTGTCCATGGGTTGAACTTCCGAAACTTGAAAGCATGCTTTTGATCAATCTCTCAATAGCCATAGAATTTTCCTCCAATTGGAAAGAGGCCTATATCAGTGCAGGAGCTACGATTAGGAGACAACTCAATCAAACAATTTTTAAGAAAATCTATATTGATGATGCTGGACATTCGTCAAGTGAACTAAATGAACCGTTTGGGTTAATGTTTAGCGAGGAGTTGACTCTAACTTCAAGGCTTCGAGCCCATGAACAAGTGAGACCAACTGAAAAAGGTCTTGATGATTTCTGGACGACGCTCATAGCTAATCGGGTTACAACAACAACGAAGTATCAGATTAACCTTGCTCCAGTATTTGCTGACTATGATTTAGCCAAAGTATGCCACGATCTGAAAAACGATACTTTGGTGGACCTTGTAGGACAGCTTTCAAACCCTATTCCTGGTTGAACAGTCTGGGACCTTCATAACTATTTACTTCGAAATACAATGTTAATAGAATCTAGTATTTCCGCTAGAAGTGCAATGTAAATCATAGTATAATATATATCATACGGTATATATCATGAGAGAAGGAGATGCGTTGTGACTACTGCTAAAGTATTCCAAACCGGTCGGAGCCAGGCTGTTAGGCTACCAAAAGAATTTCGCTTTACCTGTTCAGAAGTTGTTGTTCGCCACCTAGGCAACGGCTTGCTACTGCTTCCTTTAGAAAACTCTTGGGAAATTCTAGATTCTGCAATATCTGATTTTGAACCAGAATTCCGAATTCAAAGAAGCCAACCTGAATCTGATTTACGCTCAGACATTAAAGACAAATGACTTATCTTTTGGATACGAATATTTGCATTTATGTTATAAATTCAAAACCTGCCCATGTATTAGATAGATTTCGCAAAGAACAAATAGGAGACATAGCGATCTCAAGTATTACCGCCGCTGAGCTGGCTTACGGTGTGGCGAAAAGTAAATCCGAACGAAATCAACGAGCCCTTGAAAAGTTTTTTGTTCCACTAGATATATTGCCTGTCGACGAAACCGTAATTTGGAAATATGGCAATACTCGTGCATTATTAGAAAAACGGGGAAAAGTAATTGGAGCTTTAGACATGATAATTGCAGCTCATGCTCTAGCATTAGACGCAACTCTAGTAACTAACAACGTCAAAGAGTTTAGTCGGATACCAGATTTACGCTTGGAAAACTGGATATGAGGTATCCGTTTTAGAGTCCTTCGACTCTTAAAGTAGCAAAATATAACGATTTTAAATCAGCTCATTTTATTTACATTACATTTGACCAACGTTGATTCATTGCAAAAGTCATATATTCTTTTGAGAAAAGCTTCCTTTGCGGCGCTTACCAGAAGTGTCTTGTTAACCGGCACTGAATGAGTTGCTCGATCTAGCTGCAATCCGTTATCGTAAATAGACCTTCATATATTAATTCTCAATTCCAAAATTTCATATAGCAAAGTTTCGCTTTCTACCAAGCAATATAAAATGTTGTAAATTCGTCAACTACGAGTGGGCACTAGAGGACTCGAACCTCCGACCTCAGCCGTGTGAAGGCTGCGCTCTAACCAACTGAGCTAAGTGCCCTCTTATGGATTTAAGTGATTACCGAAGTCACAAACCAACTAATCTACTCTTCTATTTTATAAGCTATTTTCGATAAAACTTAAATACTCCGCAGGATGCTAAAAACTACAACGCTGCTACTGAATCCGTATCGGTATATCGCTCCATTATTGAACCCAATTTTAATAACTTATAATCACTGAATCGTGGGCCTATAATTTGCATACCCATCGGAATTCCATCGTTAGTCTTATCTATGAATAGGCTGATTACCGGTGATCTTGTCATATTAAACGGATACGTAAGTTGAACCCAGTTCATTGTCGGTTCAGAATTTACGGTTCCCATCTCTCCGCTGTGTGGGGGAATACCGGCGATCGTTGGACACAGTAAGTAATCGCAGCTTTCAAAGACCTTGGACAGTTTTAACGACATATAATATCCGTGACGCTGAGAAGTAATTAAATCTTTAACGCTTAAAGTAGCCCCAACGTTGTATAAAAATCCAATCATGGGATCACAATTTTCAAACTTCAATTCAACCTTTTCTTGCTCTTTAAGAGATTCCAACGAATAGTACGTATAAGCGCCTACTTGATTAAACCACAGGGGCAACGGATCTTCATCGAATACGGATTCTAACTCCACAATTTCAAACACAGTCTTATTCAGTTCGGCAGCGTCCGTTAAATTTAATCGGTCTACCAACAAAATTAAAGAAGAAAGAGTCTTCTCTTTTACAAGTGAATCGACTATTGCATATCCCAACGTCGGGCAATAGCCCAACTTAATAACCTTCGGCTTCTCTTTATCCAAATAACCTCTATCAGAGTCAAAATCATATTTGAGAGATTGATAATCATAGATATTAAATTCGGACAATACCTTAAACAACGCCAATTGATCAGACAGCGTACGAGTCATAAATCCTGAAGTGGATAGCCCTTGCCAAGCTTCATGAGAAGAGTCAGCGTGCGATACGACTCCCAAAGTCGGTTTTAAGATATTCAATCCACAGACTGCCGAAGGAATCCTTAAAGACCCGCCTCCGTCAGACCCCGTAGCGATAGGCACCATCGAAGAAGCAATTGCCGCAGCGGAACCTCCAGAAGATCCCCCCGAAGTGAATTTAATGTTCCATGGATTGTAGGTAGGCCCGAATTTAATATTTCTTGTATCTGGAGCCCAAGCAAATTCGGGAGTATTGGTTTTACCTATAGTTATGGCGCCCTGTTTCTTTAATTTACTCACTATATCAGAGTCTTCTTGAGCAGGCATTAATCCATCTGTCAAATGCGAGCCCATGGACGTTTTAAAACCCTGGGAATCGTGTACGTCTTTTACTCCAAATGGAATTCCCTCCAGTAATCCGACAGGTTCGCCCCTAAAAATCTTTGCGTCAGCGGCATCAGCTTCGGTCAAGGCCCTATCGTAATCAACTGCCACAAAAGCGTTGACCGCGGGATTGTACTTTTCAATGTTCTCAATTGCGGCGGTCACGACCTCCCGTGAAGAAATCTGCTTCTGTTGAATTTGCTTGGAAAGCCATATCACGGAATGTTCCCTAAAATCTATCATTGTAATTCCTTTTTGTTTCGTACTCGTTACTTTCAAGTACACGCCAGTACCTACAGTCGATATTGATCTCTATTTTAAAAGAATAATTTGTACGAACAATTTCAAATCGAAACATTTAATTATCGACCTAAAATTTCAAGAACTAAGATTAAAGGTGATAATGCGCCCAAAAAGAATTGACTTACAATTTCCTTGCGAGCTATTACAAGCTTACTTTGATTGAATAATAATTGGGCGAGTCGTTATAAAAATAATTCGAATATCATGATAAAAGACATACAATTAGATCACATAGCCGTCGCAGTAGATTCGTGGGAGGATGGATGGCCTGTTTTAGTAGATAAATTACATGCCAAATGGAGATCCGGCGGAATGCAACCGGGATTCAAACCGAGCCAATATGCCTTTGAAAATGAGCTAAAGATTGAACTTATAGCTCCCTATCTGACCGACCAAAATGACTTCCTTAAAAGATTTGTGGAAAAATCTGGAACGGGACCTCACCACATGACCTTTAAAGTTAAAGATATTTCTGACGCAATACAATCCGCCAAAAATGCCGGTTTTACTATAGTGAGCCAAAATACCGCCAATGATTGGTGGAAAGAAGCATTTTTACACCCAAAGGAGACCTGTGGCATAGTCATACAATTGGCTCAAGCCGCGGGAACTTGGTTTGTGCCCCCGCCAGACAATTTACCGAATTCAACTTCGCCAGTAAAAAGTTCCTTTAGGTTTATCAGCTATGTTGTCAAAGATTTTTCTGCGGCAAAAAGATTATTTGTGGACTTACTGGGAGGACAGATACTCCACCAGGGTAAGACTGGAATCGAAAACTTGGACTACTTGTATATTGGATGGCCGGGTCCGGGAAGAATTATGATTGTATATTCAAATCAAAAAAACGACCAGGAACTTGGCATGTTTTTGTCGGGGCGGCTGGGAAGAGTAAATTATCTCTATTTTGAATTTGAACAAACAGGTGACTGTAATTCCAACTTTGAAGATTGTGACCGAGAAGGCCTAAATTCAACAAATTTATACATAACTGATGGACTCTTATCGGAGATTTTGGAGTTGGCGCCGGTAAATTCTCTCAAAATCATAAACCCAGTGCATAATTTTAATGTGCGCAGTGTTATAAATTGCCTAAGTTGAACCCTGTAAACTGGTATAAGTAATGGCTAAAAAGTTCAAAAAACAAAGTTCCGACACGACCGCCACGTTCGGCGGAGGTCAAAATTTAAAATTTCCCAATTTAATTGATAATCCAACATTAAATTCACAATCGGCAGGAACCGAATCCTCCCTATTGCTATCCAAAAAAAGCGCCAGCTCAAAATCAAATGTCGATAAAAATTCCGAAATATCAGGCACTGACAAGAATTCAAATACGGATTTAGCAACCAAAGACGATACAAAGACATCAGAAT
Organism: Acidimicrobiales bacterium; assembly: GCA_027371755.1. Classification (GTDB taxonomy): domain Bacteria; phylum Actinomycetota; class Acidimicrobiia; order Acidimicrobiales; family JABEUL01; genus JAJZNL01. The sequence continues at coordinate 12,167 of DAHXLF010000023.1, read as the reverse complement.
TCGATAGCGATAAATTTTATTTCATAAATAAGAAAGAGAAGATATTTTCGGCCATCGCTTCAGTGTTACTCTTCTTATTTGCGATATTGCTAAGCGTGTCGGCTCAGTTTTATAAGCCGACTAAAAGCGATATTAAAACTTACGGTAAAAATGTCAAATCAGTTTTAACGACTGCTGCATATGAGCACGCCGTTTTGTGGGCAGTAATCGCAATATTTTTATTCGTCGCAACATTCTGGATTAAAAGACGCGCACCCATAATAGTAGGAGCTGTCTTGGCAGCTTTTGCCTTGGGTTTAATAACTCCATATGGATTAATTTATATCGCTTTGGCAGCAGTAGTCGGCTACAATGCTTACAAAATTAAGCAGAACACCCCCAAAGAAGCAAGACCCATTCGAACGAAATCTACGGGTGGAATGTTTAAGAAAAATAGACCTGTAGGTGACAAGGCGACCACCGATATCGTCAAAAAAGCTGCCCCCAAACAAAGCAGTCGATATACACCGCCCAAACACATTCCCACTAAACCGTCGGCCAACAAAAAATAGCATAAAATATTTAGAGTTCTATTTTATGCTCCCGCTGCAGATTTAAATTTGTGGAATTGAAATACTTGATCGACAATCAATTTAGAATGCGAATAAACGCTTGATAACAGATAATTTAAACAATAAAAAAATAGCGATAACGGGTTCAACTGGTTTTTTGGGTACGGCACTCGTAGAAAGGTTGCTGCATCTAAACGAAACTTGCGAACTTTTTTTATTGGTGCGACCCGGACAAAGAATCAGTTCAAAGGATAGAATCACCAAAGAAATTCTTAAAAACGACTGTTTTTCTATACTTAAAGAAATTCATAAAGAAAACTTTGAACAAGCGGTCACTTCACGAATTCACGCTCTATCAGGTGACGTAAGTACCGACGGGTTAGGACTGAGCGAAGACGATCAGCAGCAGCTGGCAGACTGTGACATCATAATCCATTCGGCGGCCGCGGTTTCCTTTGACGCCCCGTTGGATCAAGCCGTTGAGATAAATCTATTAGGACCTACAAGAGTGCTAACGGCCCTAAAGAACGCAAAAGACAAATTTAATAATGATAAGCAAGTTCATTTCGTTGCAGTGTCAACAGCATACGTTTCAGGAGGATTAAGAGGTTTAGTTAAAGAGTCGATGCCCAATACCGATCCAAATCTGTTGGAGGTAGACATTAAAGGCGAAATAGACTTCGCCAGGAATTTACGAAAAGATTTGGAATTGCAATCCAGATCACAGCACAAGATCGCAGAATTTGAAAAAGAAGCCAAACATCAACTCGGTGCCGCGGGTAAACCGATAATCGCAAAAAAATCCGAAGGTCTGAGACAGGATTGGATTAAACATTCAATGGTACAGTCTGGAATAAAGAGGGCTCAGATGTTGGGCTGGCCCGATGCATACGCCTTTACCAAGTGTTTGGGCGAACGACTTTTAACCTCCAATATAACCTCCGAACGATTTACAATAGTTCGACCCTCAATTATAGAGTCGTCTCTTAAATATCCATACCCGGGCTGGATTCGCGGATTTAGAATGGCCGAACCGATTATTATTTCGTATGCAAAGGGACTTCTTAAAGAGTTTCCCGGTGTTCCCGAAGGTACCATAGACGTTATTCCCGTAGACATAGTCGTGGACAACATTGTAGCCGTGTGTTCAAGCATTGATTCTGACAACACTCTTCCCAAGGTTATTCACTGTGCCAGCGGACACCGCAACCCCTTAAAATACGGAATGCTTGTACAGCTAGTGCAGGAATATTTCACAGAAAATCCTCTTTACGACAGCAAGGGTCAGCCTATTGTAGTTCCAAAATGGTCTTTTCCCGGTAGAGGCAGAGTTCAAGGTCAATTGCACAAAACGGTAAAAGTCTTAACTAAAGCCGAAAAGCTACTCGGCGGAATTCCCGTCAGGGGGCACAAAGCTCAATTTATCTCCGAGTTGGAAGAGAAGAAATCATTAACCGAACGGGCGTTGAGCTATGTCGAACTCTACGGTGCCTATACGGAAACCGAAGCTATATTTGCCGTTGAAAATCTTCTGTTACTTAAGTCGGCCTTGGGACAATCAGACCCGTTATTGTTAGATCCTACGGAAATTGACTGGAACTACTACGTACAACAGGTTCATCTGCCATCAATCATTAAACATGCCAGAGTTAAGACAGCACCCACCAAAAAAGACAGCCAGACCCGTTCCTCTAAAGCACTTAAGCAAATTCTTTCGGATCAACGACAGATGGCGGTGTTCGACCTCGAAAATACGCTTATTGCTTCAAATGTCGTTGATGCTTACGCATGGCTTGCAACCAGACACCTGGATGGTTTTCAAAAAGCTAAGCTCGTCGCAAACCTAGTTAAAAGTGCTAAGAGTCTTTACGTACAAGATAAAAAAGACCGTAGTGATTTTTTAAGATACTTTTATCGAAATTATCAAGACGCTCTTCAAGGCCAGTTACGGTCCGATTCGGTTGAACTATTAACTGACTTTTTAATAAAACGCTCTTTCCCTCAAGGCATTGCCCGGGTTAGAGCACACCGCCAACTCGGTCATAAAACCTTGCTTATTACCGGAGCACTTGATTTTATTGTAGAACCCTTCAAACACCTCTTTGACGAGATTGTTTCTACCACATTATCTGTAAACGGTTCCGGAGCCTTTACTGGCGAACTCGAAAACTTGCCCCCCGTCGGCGAAGTCAGAGCTCAAATTATGGCCGACTATGCAAAAGCAAACAACATTAACCTAAAAGAGTCAGTTGCCTATGCTGACTCTACAAGCGATCTGTCAATGTTGGAAGCAGTCGGATTTCCAGTTGCCGTAAACCCAGAACCAAAACTTTATACTCTGGCAAATAAACGGGGTTGGCACATTGAATCCTGGTCTAAAGCTCCCCATGGTCCTAAGTCTATATTGCCCGTTTACAACAGTAAATCTTCAAATTCACCGTTTGTTCAAACTTTTGAATCTGTACGAGATGCTTTCGTTAACTCCATCAACTATATTAAGGAGTCAAAATAATGAAAGCAATTCAGTTGCAAAAGAGTTACGCAAAATTTGCCGGTGCGGTATTAGCCAACAAACTAAAGGGTCACGGCAGTTCGGCTTCGGCTCTTCCCCTTAGGCTAACTGAGCTTTCGGAATTCAAACTTCCGAATGAAGATTGGACTTACATCTATCCGATTATGTCTGGAATTTGTGGATCTGACATTAAGACAATTCAGGCAAAAAGTTCGAGATCACTTGAACATCTTGTATCGTTTCCGTTTATTCCGGGTCATGAAACCGTAGCCGTAAGAGAAGATAACGGAAAGCGGGTTGTAGTCGAATCCGTCTTAAGCTGTAAATCTTTGGGCATGGATCTATGTCAATTTTGCGGCGAAGAATCCTTCGACAAATGTCAATGCCAGGAGTTTTCTCCATCAATAGCGCCCGGTCTTCAGATAGGCTTTACCAAAGATATTCCAGGGGGATGGTCCGAATACTCAATGGCGCATCAAGATCAACTCTATGAAGTTCCAGAAGATATGTCCGATGAAGACGCCGTAATGATAGAACCCATGGCATGCGCAATACACGGTGTTCTTAAAATTCGTCAGGAATTTCTAGCCGGTTTCAGTGATTCTCCCCTGATTACGGTTATTGGAGCTGGAACTTTAGGCTTATGTACGACAGCCGCTTTAAAATTCATATTCAAAGACACAGTAAGAATACTGACAATCGCCAAATACCCGTATCAAAGACAATTAGCTAAAGCAGTCAGTGCAGATTTCCTTTCTGGTACCGACAACATAGTGAATACCGTTCGCCATTTAACCAATTCATTGATAACGGGACCATCCCTTACCTACGGAGCCGACATCGTTATTGATTGCATAGGATCAAAAGAGTCTATTCAAGGGGCAATTAATATAACCAAGCCAGGTGGACAGATTATACTGACCGGTATGCCCTCCAAATCCAATCTGGATTTATCGTTACTTTGGCAGCGACAGCTAACGGTTACCGGAGCATATACATATTCGTTTGAAACTTCCAACTTTCTAAAGTCGGACAAAGCAAAAACCTTTAACATCGCTATAGAAGCCAGTAAATCATTCAAATTGGGTAAGCTCGTTTCGGCAAAATACGATTTAGACGACTACGAGGCGGCAATAGAACATGCAATTGACGCCGGGAAGAGAGATTCCACCAAAATAGTATTTGTCAATGACAAAACAGATCTGATGAAGAAATTGCAAAGGAGAAATCAATGAAGAGCCGACCGGGATTCGTCTTAGAAGTTGACAAATCTACGCCACCTATATTGGTATGGCATGGAGAAGGTTTTAAACTGCAAAAAATGCCGACCGACTCACGTGTCCTATATCCGAAAGAACCAATCGCACCACTGGAAGATCCCGACGGTGCAATCACTCACGCTTTAGACAATCCCATCGGCGACTCAAAACCGCTCAGAGATTTGTTATTTCCTTCCATGAAATTAACAATAGCCTTTGACGACGTATCATTACCGTTGCCGGCGATGGAGGCGCCGGACAATCGACAGCGTGTAATCGAAGCGGTTTTAAACTTGGCAGCAGAAAAACACGTAGAAGACGTTGTTTTGATTGCAGCCTTAGCATTACACAGAAGAATGACAGATGCAGAATTAAAGCATTGCCTCGGAGAAAGAATTTATAACTCCTTTGCGCCTCACGGCCTTCTGATGCAACACGATGCCGAGGATCCGACCAACTTAACTTATTTAGGAAAAACTGACAAAGGTGAAGATGTAGAAATTAACAAAAGAGCCGCTGACAGCGACTTAATTGTTTATGTAAATATTAATTTAGTAGCCATGGACGGTGGTCACAAATCAGTAGCGACCGGACTTTCGTCCTATAAATCAATTCGCCACCATCACAACGTTGCCACCATGCAACATTCAAGATCCTTTATGGATCAATCCAAATCGGAACTTCACAGTTCTAACTGGAGAATAGGTAGATTTTTGGCCAAAGAGGGCATAAAGATATTTCAAATAGAGACGACCCTAAATACGAATACCTTTCCGAAGCAATTCTCTTTTTTGCAAAAGCGCGAATGGGAATGGACGCTAAAAGACCGTATTGGTTTCAGTTCTGTCTCCAAAGCTCTCGAGTTCGCCCCAGACAACATCAAAACATCTATCTTTAACTCGATAAAGGCTCCCCACAAACTTACCAGCGTTCAAGCCGGTGAAGTTGAAGCTGTCCATAAAGTCACTACCGACCATGTTTACCATCAACAGTTAGTTCAAGTTGAAGGACAAAGTGATATTCTATCTTTAGGGCTCCCTTATATTTCACCTTACAATGTTAACTCTATTATGAATCCCATCTTGGTTGCCTGTTTAGGTCTCGGTTATTTCTTTAATCTTTACAAAGGCAAACCGTTGGTGAAAAAAGGCGGAGTTGTAATTATGTCTCACCCGACACCCTTGGCGTTTCACCCGGTTCACCACCCTAGTTACATCGATTTTTTCGATCAAGTACTGTCTGAGACCACGGATCCTCTTGAGATTCAAGCTAACTACGAACAAAAATTTGCCGAGGATCCGTGGTACAGACATCTTTACCGAACCTCTAATGCCTATCACGGGGTTCATCCATTCTATATGTGGTACTGGTGTGCTCACGCTTTAGATTATGTTGGCAAGGTTATTATCGTGGGCGGTAACTATAAAGCGGTAAAGCGATTGGGTTTTTTAAGTGCTTCGACCTTTAACGACGCTTTAGAGATGGCTCACGATACTGTGGGGTCACACCCTTCAATCACCCATTTTCATGTTCCTCCATTAGCAATCGCCGAGGTCAACTGAGGTGCCGACATCAAAAAGCTACAAAATCGAAAATTACGATTCCAAGTTAATTAAAGCGAAACTACTGATTAAGATCGGCCAATATAAACTTAAAAATAGGTCCAAACTGTCGGGATTTATTTTCGACGAACCAACGTACCCCAGCTCGATTGAGCGACCGACTCCTAGTCCCAAGTTAGGCGTAAACTACCAAACCAACTGGGCAAGAAAGCCGCTGGTTAGAGCCCTTAGGTCAATAGTAAGAGAAGGAATCGCCAGGCCGTTTTTTGCTGCGGTTGCAGCGCCTGAAATAGTAGGATTAGAATCGCTGAATTTAGAAAATCCGCCCTATATTTTTACGGCGAACCACGCGAGTCACTTAGATACCGGATTATTGTTAAGTACACTCCCCTATCAGATCAGACGTAAAACAGTTGCTGCCGCTGCCGCAGATTACTTTTTTGACACCCAACCAAAAGCTTTACTTGCCGCAGGCATCCTCAATGCCATTCCCCTAGAGAGAATCAAAGTTAACAGAACGTCTGCAAAACTTGCTCAAGATTTGGTAGAAGACGGATGGAATCTTGTAATTTTTCCCGAAGGCGGTAGAACACCCGATGGTTGGGGTCAACCCTTTAAAGGCGGTGCCGCATATCTTTCTATTAGAACAGGTGTACCAATCGTTCCCGTTTATATTCATAACACCAGAGTTCTTCTTAAGAAAGGGTCAAAAAAACTCACTACAGGAGCTACTAAAGTTATTTTCGGAAATCCAATTTTAGCCGCTGACGGAGAAGATGCCCGTAAATACGCAATTCGTATCGAACAGGAAGTTGCGGCGTTAAAGAATGAAGTTGACCAAAATTACTATGTTTCACTCCTTGATAAGCACAACATGACGACTCCTCAATTGCAAAGCGACCTCAAATCAAAATGGCTGCGATCATGGACTGCCGAGACAACGGCTAAAGCCGACAAAAAAGAGATTGTTAAATGGCCAAAACTTTAAAAGTCAGAGTGCTGTTTGTAATTTGTGCAGTTTTTTTATTAAGTTCATGTACGTCAGCCAACAACTCAACCCAGTCTGCGACTTCTGGCACCATTTCAAATCTTAACTGGCAAAGCTACTCATTTAGCGCTCCGAAAAATACCTCACTTTTTGGGATTAAATGTTTTACAAAAACGGATTGCATTGCCGTAGGTGCGAGTAATCTGAGCAACAATCTGTATTCTTCTAAGGCAACATACAAACCGATTGCCTTTTACAGTACAACGGGAGGTATCTCTTGGAAGCAATCTACGTTACACCTTAACTCTTCGCTGTCCACGGGAATACTTTCGGCAGTCGATTGCTACTTGACGCTCTGTATAGCCGTAGGAGGTTCAGATCCGACAGGAAGCGGAGTGCCGATTGTTATGGTAAGTTCTGACAACGGTAAAAATTTCAGCAACGTAAATATTACTTCAGTTACTAACGGCGCATACAACTCGGTGTTTTGTCTGGGAAACACGGATACCAATGATGGATCTCAATGTCTGTTAGGAGGACAGTCCGGAACGAGCTCAAGTACCGCAAGTCTTATAGACAGCTTTAACCTAAAGAGTCAGGTCATTACGGCAGTTAGCCTTCCTACTTTAACCAACTCTTTTGTCTCTTCAATATCTTGCACTAAGGATCAGAAATGCATTGCCTTAGGCGGATATTACAATTCGTCTCAAAATGTAGCAAGTGACATATTCGAATCCACCGACAACGGTCAAACCTTTAACATGGAAAAGATATCATCGCTTCCCTCCAGCTTGTTATTCACCGCCTGTACCAAAAATCAATGTTACCTAGCCGGCGCGGCCCAAACCAAAGCCAACGCCCTCGGTACTCCGATCGGTTATCCCGCACTTTTTGAAATCTCCAAGAGTTCTACCTCACCGCCAAAAACTGCAATTACAGACAAAGGCGGACAGGGTCTAATGACGGGCGTATTCTGCTTCTATGGCCAAAACAACAGACTACCGGATTGCTTGGCTACAGGTGGGTATGGTACTACAAAATCCTCTAAATCAGTTTTAGCGACATTAACTAACAATAAGTGGCAAACTTCTTTGGTGGATATTCCTAACATCAGTCTGTACTCAATTACGTGTGATGTAATTGCCCCATACTGTTTGGCAGTCGGAAACAAAACACCCACATCCACTGAGTCCATCCCTCAGGTGATAAAACTTACGCCTTAGCCGACAACTTAGCCGACAACCGTACACTTGACGTTGCCATTTTGACTTCTAATTGCTACTCTTGGCAAGTAATTTAAAATACCAGTCGCTAAATTAGCAATACGTATAAAATCTTTAGTTGGACCCTATTCTTTTGTTTGAACGACAAAAAACGGATGGACAGTGAACTGTACTGAGTTTTGAATACGCTCCGCATTGTCCATAAAAGAATGGAAATACGGATGATATAAAGTACGTGAAGTCTTAAACTTTTTCTTTGGTTGAAACGTTAAAAAATTAGATTTCAACAAGTTTATATTTAAGTTTTTCTACTCTTTCTATTATTATAAACAGACCCAACGTGTTTTGTACAGATTTTGGGCGCAACATGACCTTATTCATATAAAGGCTTTTCCTAAATCCCGTTGGTAAATTTCTCGATTTCAGCGGTGGCTTTTTCGACCAACCTAATTAAGTTTGATGCAGAATTACCTTCCACCCATACCTTTAGAACAGGTCTTGACGAATCAGGTAATACGTATATCCACCCCTCATCGTAAGATAACTTGATGCCCTCAGGTACTTCAACGTGCTGATGTATTTTATTTGCTTCGGCAAAGGTACGCATAAAGGTGCCCTTGGCATCGAAACCGCATTGCATCTCAAAACCTTCCATATAGATTGGACCGATTTTTTTGATTAAATCAGACAACGATATCTCGTATTGACTTAGCAGTTCCAATAGGTAACAAAATAAAGCCGCTGAATCAAAACCGTTATGACAGCCCATCACATTATACTTGCATTCAGATCCGAAAATTATTCCCGAATCGGCCTCTCTACTACCAAAATCAATATTGGAGAATCCAGAGGCAGTAACATTTAAAGCTACCGACGAGTCTTGCGAAATGTCATATAATCTTGTCGAGCAATTAGCGGGCACATGGACCACACAATTTATACCCAAATCAGCCAAAATCTTAACCAAAGCAGCTTGGAGCATCTCGTTGTTTATTAGATTGCCGGAGTCGTCGACCAACTGAATAGATTCACCGTCTGCATCAAACACAGCTCCGAAATCAGCACCCGATGCCAAGACAAGTTCTTTTACTTCCTTAACGAGATCTTTAGATTTAATAGACAGAGATTTATAGGTTGCGGCATATGGGTTTACAACGTATACATCTGCGTTTAATTTTGCCAAAAGATTCGGCATGACGAAACTTATGGTTCCATATGAATAATTTAAAACTAATTTAAACTGACGTTTCCGTATTGACTGAAGATTTACCGAGCCCAAGAGATGGGTACAATACTCTTCTATGGCTCTTGTGGGGAAATTGATATCTCCGAACTCTCCGCCGACTACTTTTCTAAACTCTTCTCTGAAATACAGTCTTTCGACCTTCTTCTGGAATCCTTCGTCGATGTCAACACCGGAGGCATCAAAGATTCTTATTATCGCAACCAGAGGATCGTCTTTAGAAAGTCTTACCGTGCAACCACCGTCGGCTTCATTGGCCATAACCGCATGGCTCATAACAGGTATAGTAGACACCTCTAAGTCCAAAACATCCACGCCAACCGCATTAAAGCCCACCATCATTGCCCTCTTTAATATTCTTGACGATCTGGCGGAGTCCCTGGAAACCACAAGTTTGCTGCCTTTTTTAAGAAGCGATCCGTAGGCCATTGCAACTTTGAGAACAAACTCGGGACTGACATCCACGTTTGAATAACCTTCAATTCCAAGTTCCCCAAAAAGGTGTCGGTTAGCTCTTGTCTCAAAGACAATAGATGAGGCAACCGTCACGCCGGGTTCTATTATTTTTTTGGAATAGATCTTTACTCCGGGTTCAACTAATACAGAATTGCCTATAACGCACCCGTCACCCAAGACGCATTCTGGCTCTATCGTAACGTTATTTCTGACTTCACAGGAGCGTCCGATTATGGATCCTCGAATAGACCCCCGGTAGCCTATGAAAGAGTTATCCATAATAACGCTGTGTTCAATAACGCTATCCTGCCTTACTTTAACATTAGAACCGATTACACTGTAAGCATTAATTGAACAGTTAGAGTCAATCGTGGAGTTGGAACCGACAATGCAGGGTCCGTTTAAATGAACCGTGGGTTCAATGTCTACGCCGTCTCCTATGAATACGCCGTCTTTTATTTCAAATCCATCGATATTTAAAATGATTTTTTGATCCAACACGTCTTTATTGGCTTTTAAATATGCCAGATGAGTACCTACGTCCTCCCAATACCCTTCCATCCTAAAGCCGCTTATCTTTTTACTGTGATTCAGCAATTCTGGCAAGATATCAGACGAAAAATCAAGCTCCTTATTAGGAACCATAAAATCAAAAATACCGGGATCCATAACATAGATACCGGTATTTATGGTGTCTGAAAAAACCTGACCCCAAGTAGGTTTTTCCAAAAACTTTTCGACTATATTATCTTCATTGCAAATTACCACACCAAAATCAGTCGGATCCTCAATTTGCTTTAATGCAATTGAAACTACCGTATCACTCCCATGATGCTTATCTATCAATTCGGTAATATTAAAGTCGGTCAATACGTCTCCACTGATAACCAGAAACGGATCGGTAAGCAAGTGCTTTACATTATAGACCGATCCTGCAGTACCTAGAGGAACCTGTTCAACCGGAATTTTCTGGTTAGCAATAGATTTAATCCCAATTATGTTTTTAATGGCAGCTCGCGATATTAAAACATTCCTTTCAGATAAGAAACTTAGAGTCGTCGGTTTAATCATAGGTTTTGCAGTTGTGCTTAATATGATCTGGCAGTTAATGGTTGGACAAAACGAAATTATGAATAACTACGGCTATCAAGGTATATTTGTATATCGATTTTATCTTGCGATCATAAATCAATTTCGACTGCAAAATTTGACAGAAATAGTTGGCCAACTTAGTAACGCAGCCAACTACATAAAGTCACCGTTGCCGGTTACTATTATTTGGCTGTTGTGTTGGGTAGGTATGGCTATACTGGCGGTGGTTAAAGGCAAAGGGTATCAGAAGCTGGCATTTCTGTTGTATCTATTTGGTTTTATATTCATAGCATTGTTGTTGGATGCATATTTTATTCCTAGCTTCGGAAAAGTATATTGGCAGGCATATTTTGGGTTTGGGGCCATGGCGGGAATTCCAGTTTTAGCCGGAATAATTCTTGACTCAGGTTCAACCACCAAAAACAAGGCGGAAAGTTACTTGACTTCTATTGTGCCTTATGTTTTGTGGATTCTGGTATTTGTGAATTTTATGGTGTTGGAGCGATGGGATGTTGGTGGGCGGCCTCCTATCGTTACTCCGGCAATTCTAATTGGTGTAGAGTTCGTTGCATTAGTTCTAATACTGTTTATCATGGTTCCTTTAAATAGACTGAAATTTGAACAAGCTATGATAGGTGAGTTGAAGGTTAATTCCGCAGACATACATGCCAAAGATATCGTGAACACAACTTGATCACGTGGAAGCAAATCACGAGTATTCTAAAATAGTTTTAGCAAAATACAAACGGCACTTACAAGTAAAGGCACCGTAGTACTTACGGAATTCGGATTTTTGGTTTTATTATATTCTAGGTTTGAGTAATAAAACTGGGTTAATCACAGCACAATATTTTAAGGAATAGTTTAAAAACTTGCTGGTTTTCATTGGAAGTTTCGGTGATTAGTTGTTTTAATCTGTAATATGTTTACGAAATTGGAAATAGCTTTTGTAGATATATTTTGACTTTTAAAAAATATTGGTATAAATTCCATCTCGTCTTGTACGTACTTTTGCCTGATATAAAATATAAGGGTTATGTGTCCTTTGGTTTGCTCTAAGGTTGGCCTTTTATGAAGGCAGTTGTTATGGCAGGTGGACACGGTACGAGGCTGCGTCCGTTAACGTCGAGTACTCCTAAGCCATTACTTCCTATCGCGAACAGACCCATGCTTGAACATGTTTGTGATCTGCTGAAGTCTCACGGTATAAACGAACTAATTTTTACGGTTTCGTATTTGGCCGACATGATCCAGTCGTATTTTGGCGACGGTGCTGATTTT
>DAHXLF010000239.1:0-526 GCA_027371755.1 Acidimicrobiales bacterium | reverse complement strand
CTTTGTATCATTATTTTATCTTTGTATCATTTTTATTTTTCATTTAATCTTTGATTTTATTTTCTCATTTAATCTTTATATCATTTTATTTTCTCATCTTTGTATCATTTTTATTTTCTTATCTTATCTTTGTAGCATTTTATTTTTTTATCTTATTTTTGTATGATTTTATTTTCTCATCTTATCTTTGTATTATTTTATTTTTTTCATCTTTGTATCATTTTATTTTTTTTTTATTTAATCTTTGATTTTATTTTCTCATCTTATCTTTGTATCATTATTTTATCTTTGTATCATTTTTATTTTTCATTTAATCTTTGATTTTATTTTCTCATTTAATCTTTGTATCATTATTTTATCTTTGTATCATTTTATTTTCTTATCTTATCTTTATATTATTTTATTTTCTCATCTTTGTATTATTTTATTTTTTCATTTAATCTTTAATTTTATTTTCTTATCTTATTTTTGTATTATTATTTTATTTTTATATCATTTTATTTTTTTATTTTTATATCATTTTATT
>DAHXLF010000238.1 GCA_027371755.1 Acidimicrobiales bacterium | reverse complement strand
ATTATTTTTTATCTTTGTATTATTTTAATTTTTCATTTTTGTATCGTTTTATTTTTCATCTTTGGGACCTCATCTTTGTATAATTTTTATTTAATCATTTTATTTTTCATCTTATATCATTTTATTTTCTCATTTAATCTTTGATTTTATTTTATCATCTTTATATCATCTTATTTTCTCATTTTATCTTTGTATCATTTTATTTTTTCATCTTTGTATCGTTTTATTTTCTCATTTATCTTTGAGTTTATTTTCTCATCTTTATATCATTTTTATTTTCTCATTTAATCTTTGATTTTATTTTCTCATCTTTGTATTATTTTATTTTCTCATCTTATCTTTATATTATTTTATATATTAATCTTTGTATAATTTTATTTTATCATCTTATCTTTGTATTATTATTTTATCTTAGTATTATTTTATATTCTCATTTTTATATCATTTTATTTTCTCATCTTATCTTTATATTTATCTTTGTATTATTTTATTTTTCTTATCTTTATATAATTTTATTTTTTCATTTTATTTTTGTATTATTTTATTTTCTTCCACAAGGGTTTAAAATGCATACACTAAAAGCACTTCGTGCACTAGAATCTTTATATCATTTTATTTTCTTATCTTTGTATTATTTTTTATCTTTGTATTATTTTAATTTTTCATTTTTGTATC
>DAHXLF010000237.1 GCA_027371755.1 Acidimicrobiales bacterium | reverse complement strand
AAAAATAAAATAATAAAAAACAAAATTGTACAAAAAGGCGATATGAAATAAAATGATATTTAAACTAAATAAATATAATATAAAAATTATGTAAAATATAATAATATTTAAAAATAATATAAAAATAAAATATTATAAAAAATATAAAGCCTATTAGTATAAACAAATTAAAAATGGTTATTATATATAGAAGACTAGTTATTGAAAAAATAAGTAAAAATAAAAATAGTAAGTCTAATAAATAAATGATTAAATATATTTAATATAAGAATAAAAATATTAAATAAAAAAAATAAAAATTAAATTTGACCAAAATTTAAATGATAAAAAATTAAAAATAATAAAATAATAATAAATAAATAATTAAATATATTTAACATGAAAATAAAATAAATATTAAAGAAAAATAATAAATATCAGTGAAATATTTTAAATTATTTAATTTAATATATTAAAATGAAATGTAAATATATTTAAATTATAAGTTTTAAAAAATTAAAATAAATATTTTAAAATTTTGGAATTTTTAAAAAATAAATATTTAAAAAATATAATTTAAAAATTAAATTATAAAAAATGAAAATTTAAAAAAAATAAAAATTTAAAAAAAAATGAAAATTTAAAAAAATGAAAATTTTAAAAAAAATGAAAATTTTAAAAAAATTAAAATCTAAAA
>DAHXLF010000236.1 GCA_027371755.1 Acidimicrobiales bacterium | reverse complement strand
TATCATGGATATAACAAATTAAAGTATGGATAAAAAAAAATTAAACTATGGGTAGAAAAAATTTATGGATAAAAAAATTAAAATACGGATAAAATAATGTATCATGGATAGAACATATTAAAATATGGATAAAAAAATTAAAATATGAATAAAATAATATATTGTGGATAGAATTAATTAAAGTATGAATAAAAAATTTAAAGCATGGATAGAACAAATTAAAGTATAGATATAAAAAATTAAAATATGGATAAAAAAATTTAAATATGGATAGAAAAAATAATGTATCATGGATATATCAAATTAAAGTATGAATATAAAAAATTAAAGCATGGATAGATCGATTTAAAGTATGGATAAAATTAATTAAAGTATGGATAGAAAAAAATTAAAATTTGAATAAAAAAATTAAAGCATTAATAGAACAAATTAAGGAATGGATATAAAAATTAAAGTATGGATAAAAAAATTAAAATAGAATAAATTAAAGTATGGATAAAATAATATATCATGAATCGAATAAAATATGGATAAAATAATGTATCATGGATAGAATAAATTAAAGTATGGATAAAATAATGTATCATGAATAGAATAAAGTATGGATAAAAAAATTAAAATATGGATAAAAATTAAAATATGGATAAAAAATTAAAGTATGGATAATATAATGTATCA
>DAHXLF010000235.1 GCA_027371755.1 Acidimicrobiales bacterium | reverse complement strand
AGAAATAATGAAGTATGAGAAATAATGATGCGTCAAAAATAATGAAGTATGAGAAATAATGACGCGTCAAAAATAATAATGTGCAAGAAATAATGATGAGTGGGAAAAATGATGACATGTTGAAAATAATGATATGTTGAAAATAATGACGTGTGAGAAATAATGACGTACAAAAAATAATACTATATGAGAAATAATGACGAGTGTGAAATAATGACGTGTGAGAAATAATGAAGTATGAGAAATAATGATGCGTCAAAAATAATGAAGTATGAGAAATAATGACGCGTCAAAAATAATGAAGTATAAGAAATAATGATGTGTCAAAAATAATGACTTGCGAGAAATAATGAGATGTTAGAAATAATGACGTATAAGAAATAATGACGTGTAACAAATAATGACGTGATAAAAATAATTTATTTAACTATTTTTAATTAATCTATTAAATTATTTTATAAAGTATTTCTAAAACTGTTATGGCAAATTAATCTACTAATTTTATTTTTAAATTAATTTAACTATTTTTAAATTAATCAAATTAATTTAATTGACTATTTTCTAGAGTACTTTGTATTCTGAGCATTGTGGTAAATTAATCTATTTAACTATTTTCTAGAGTACAAAATACTCTGACCATTGTGGTAAATTAATCTATTTGACTATTTTCTAGAGTACAA
>DAHXLF010000234.1 GCA_027371755.1 Acidimicrobiales bacterium | reverse complement strand
CTGATTAGATCCCAATGGTTCAGTTATAAACTTTGGTGCAAATGATACTATAGCTAACTTAATTCAAGTTCAAATCGGAGCCGGAGGTCAAATTTCAATCTATAATTTCAATGGCTCTACTAATGTAATAGTTGATTTAGAAGGCTATTATGCTCCTTCGAGTTCAACTGCAGGTTTATTCCAATCGTTATCTCCTGTTAGAGTCTGTGATACTAGGCCTGTAGGTACAGGAGTAGTTACTAATCAGTGTAATACCTCACCTAATTCAACTTTAACCGGCGGACAAACCTTACAAGTGAATGTTAGCGGTAGCGGTAGCGGAGGATCTCTTGATTCAATTCCATCCAATGCTACAGCTGTAGTACTAAATGTTACTGCTACAAATACAACCCAACAAGGTGGATTTTTGACAGTATATCCGACATCAAGTCCATCTTCTCCACCTCCCAATGCTTCTAACTTAAACTTTGGTTCCGGTATGAGTATTGCAAATAGGGTTATCGTGCCTATTGGTGCATCAGGTGACATATCAATCTATAATTTCAATGGTTCTACTGATGTAATAGTAGATGTTAACGGATACTTTACAGGATCAGGAGCAACCAGTGGAGATATGTTTAATCCTATTGTTCCTACGAGAATTTGTGATACAAGAGCACCTGGACCGGGAGTTTCGTCAAA
>DAHXLF010000233.1 GCA_027371755.1 Acidimicrobiales bacterium | reverse complement strand
AATTAACAATATTAATGATTTAATAATTTATTAAATAAAATATTTATTGATTAGATTAAATAAATTAAAAATATTTAATGAATAGATTAAATATTTTATTAAATAAAATATTTATTGATTAGATTAAATAAATTAAAAATATTTAACGAGTAAATTAAATAAATTAAAAATATTTAATGAGTGGATTAAATAAATTAAAAATATTTAATAAATATATTAAATAAATTAAAAATATTTAACGAGTAGATTAAATAAATTAAAAATATTTATTAAATAAATTAAATAAATTAAAAATATTTATTAAATAAATTTAATAAATTAAAAATATTTAATGAGTAGATTAAATAAATTAAAAATATTTAATAAATATATTAAATAAATTTAAAATATTTAATAAATATATTAAATAAATTAAAAAATATTTAACAGTTAGATTAAATAAATTAAAAATATTTAATGAGTAAATTAAATAATTTATTTAATAAAATATTTATTGATTAGAACAAATAAATTTAAAATATTTAACAAGTAGATTAAATAATTTATTTAATAAAATATTTATTGATTAGATTAAATAAATTAAAAATATTTAACGAGTATATTAAATAATCTAAATTTATATATATTGATTTTTTATTTATGTAATTTTAAAACTTATATATGTCATTATTTTACTTACTTATTATT
>DAHXLF010000232.1 GCA_027371755.1 Acidimicrobiales bacterium | reverse complement strand
GGGCTAAAGTAGAGAATTGACAGTAAGAGAAAAAAAAGGAAAAAGAAGAAAAGTACAGTAAAAAAATAAAAAAGGTAAAAGAAGATAATAAAAAGCACAAATTAATAAAGAACAACTTAAAGAAGATAACCTAAAAAGCACAGTTAATAAAAAAGGAAAAAGAAGGTGATAAAAAGCACAAATAATAGATTAATAACCTAAAGAAGATAAGAGAAAAAAGGTAAAAGAAGATAACCTAAAAAGCACAGTTAATAAAAAAGGTAAAAGAAGATAACCTAAAAAGCACAGTTAATAAAAAAAGGGAAAAGAAGAGAATAAAAAGCACAAATAATAGATTAATAACCTAAAGAAGATAAGAGAAAAAAGGGAAAAGAGAATAATAAAAAGCACAAATAAAAAATTTCCAAAAGGAGATAACCCTATAAGTACAGTTAATAAAAAAGGTAAAAGAAGATAATAAAAGCACAAATAAAAAAATCTAAAGGGGATAACCCTATAAGTACAGTTAATAAAAAGGTAAAAGAAGATAATAAAAAGCACAATAAAGAATAGGCAAAAGAAGAAAAGCACAAATAAAAAAATCTAAAGAGGATAACCCTATAAGTACAGTTAATAAAAAGGTAAAAGAAGATAATAAAAGCACAAATAAAAAAATCTAAAGGGGATAACCCTATAAGTACAGTTAATAA
>DAHXLF010000231.1 GCA_027371755.1 Acidimicrobiales bacterium | reverse complement strand
TTCTCACCTTTTATTATACGTATATTAATTAATTTATTCTCCCCTTTTCTATTTTATATACACATATTTTTATTCTTGCCTTTACTATTTTATATACACATGTTAATTTATTCTCCCCTTTTCTATTTTATATACATATATTAATATATTCTCGCTTTTACTATTATATATATATATATATATTAATATATTATCGCCTTTACTATATTATATATATATATATATATTTATTAAAGATTTATTCTCGCCTTTACTATATTATATATTTATTAATTTATTCTCGCCTTTTCTTTTTTTATTCATTAATTTATTCTCGCCTTTATTTTTAATATATACACATATATTTATTTTTCTCGCCTTTTCTTTTATGTATATTTATTTATTCTCGCCTTTTCTTTATATATATATTTATTTATTTACTCTTGCCTTTTTTCTTTTATTTTATTAATTTATTTATTCTCACCCTTTATTATATTATATATATATATTTTTATTAATTAATTTATTCCCGCCTTTTATTTTTTATACATATATATATATATTTATTTTTATTCTCGCCTTTTCTTTATATATATATATATATTTATTTATTTATTCTCGTCTTTTCTTTTTATTTTTATTCTCGCCTTTTTATACATATTAATTTATTCTCGATTTTTCTCTTTTATTAATTAATTTATTCTCGCCTTTTT
>DAHXLF010000230.1 GCA_027371755.1 Acidimicrobiales bacterium | reverse complement strand
AGTGCCACCGTTCGCAGTTCGGCGACATGCACACTTCAATCGCTCGGGCCTTCAAGCGCTACAACCTGTTCGGCTTTACCGGCACGCCGATCTTCGCCGTGAATGCTGGGAGTGGCGGGAACCCTAAACTGAAAACTACCGAGCAGGCCTTTGGCGACAGACTGCATACCTACACGATCGTCGATGCTATCAAGGACAAGAACGTCTTGCCATTTCGCATCGACTATGTGAACACTATTAAGCTCTCCGAGCGTTTAGCTGATAAGCAAGTTTCAGCCATTGATACCGAGCGCGCACTCCTCGCCCCGGAGCGGCTCAGTCAGGTAGTCGCCTACACGCTGGAGCACTTCGACCAAAAGACCAAGAGGGCCGAACACTACGCGATGGCGGGTAAGCGTATCCATGGGTTCAATGCGCTCTTTGCAACAGCTTCGATCGACGCGGCAAAACGATACTACGCCGAGTTCAAGATACAGCAGACAGACTTGCCGTCAGACCGCAAGCTCAAGATCGGCATCATCTACTCCTATGCCCCCAACGAAGACATCGGCGACGACTATCTCGACGAAGAGGGTTTCGAGACCAACGCGCTTGACCGGCCATCTCGTGACTTCCTTGATGACGCCATCAAGGACTATAACGCTTTTTTCGGTACCAGCTTCGACACCTCGGCGGATAAGTTTCAGAACTACTACAAAGATT
>DAHXLF010000022.1 GCA_027371755.1 Acidimicrobiales bacterium | reverse complement strand
GATATTTCAAGCGATCAGGTTCACGTTTTGGCCGAACGACTCTTGGCGCCGTTTAAAAACTCTCCTATCGACGCATTGCTTCTGGGTTGCACACATTATCCGTTTCTAGCCCGCACCATATCAGATGTTATAGGAAGAGACGTTGTCTTGGTCTCTTCGGCAGATGAAACTGCCTTCGAAGTAGATCGGTTGCTTAAAGAAGAAAATATGGCGTCTCTAAGTTTAGAAGAGGGTCAGCGAATCTATCTCTCGTCGGGCGATCCCGACGAATTTGCGAAAATTGGACGCAGACTTTTGGGGGAAGCAATTGATAAGGTCGGCATTTGGCAACCCTGAGCCGGATTTACGCTTGCGACTATAAAACGTGTACCTATTAGTATGAAAATGAAAGGAAACATGAGAACAGACAGGAACGCAGACGAGTTGCGTAAAGTAAGTTTTGTGAGAAATTACACTGCAAATCCTGCCGGATCGGTATTGGTGACTTTTGGGAATACCAAAGTTCTTTGCACCGCATCGGTGGAGACGAATATTCCAAAATGGTTAAGAGAATCAGGTTCGGGGTGGATTACTGCCGAATATTCGCTTTTGCCGGGATCGTCGACTCAACGAGTCGCAAGAGAGGCCACCAAAGGCAAACAGTCCGGTCGAACAATGGAGATTCAAAGGCTTATTGGACGTTCGTTAAGATCGGTAGCAGATTTAAACAAAATGAAAGATATCCAAATTACCGTTGATTGCGACGTTTTGCAGGCTGACGGAGGTACGAGAACCGCATCAATTTGCGGAGGTTATATCGCTTTGGCAGATGCCGTAAATAAGCTTTTAGGGGAGGGTTCCTTGGAGAGTGATCCAATAACCGGCAGTTTGGCGGCAATTTCGGTGGGGGTGGTGGATAAAGTGGCGTTGTTGGATCTTGATTACGGGGAAGATTCGTCGGCTGATGTGGATATGAACGTAGTTATGACTGACGGGAAGTATGTTGAAATTCAAGGTACCGCTGAAAAGGAACCTTTTGATCACAGCCAACTATTTGAATTGCTATCTTTGGCAGATAAAGGAATTACCGAGATCCTTGCAATGCAAAAACAGGTGCTTGAGATAGCCGTAGGCTAAAGACGGAGCAATGAATTGAATCAAACTTTAACGGTCGTATTAGCCACTGATAACAACAATAAGGCTCGCGAAATACGGGAAATTCTGAGCGAAATCGACTTCATTGAAAGACCAGCAGAATTTCCTGAAATTCAAGAAACCGGAACAACTCTTTATGAAAATGCTGTTTTGAAGGCGGTAGCCATCTCTAAATTTACCAATATGCCCGCACTTGCCGATGATACCGGTTTTGAAGTTGAAGCTCTAAATCTTGCCCCCGGAGTGTTCTCGGCCAGATTTGCGGGCGAAGGATCAACTGATGCTGATAATGTTGCTAAGGTGCTTGAGCTAACTAAAAACGCTTTAAACAGAGTGGCTTATTTTAAGACTGTGATTGCATTGGCCGTAGACGGAGACGAAAAGATTGTTGGGTTCGGTACCGTTAAAGGTACGATTACTTACGAAGTAAACGGTACCAATGGGTTTGGATATGATGGAATTTTTATTCCCGATAACGGCGACGGCAGAACTTTTGGACAGATGTCAGCCGATGAAAAAAATTCAATGTCTCATCGACGATTGGCGTTGTTGGATTTTAGAAAAAAATACACCGAATCAGACTATCTTTTGCCCTAATTCTTAATAGTAGGTACTTCCAGTACAAAACGAGCCCCGTGGTTTGGGCTCGCAAGCGACGAGGCTTCAAGAGTAATATTCATCTTATTTGCAAGTTCCTTTGCAATAGTTAGTCCTAATCCCGAACCGGAAACATTCGAGGGCTGTGCTTTTGATCGATAATATTTGTTGAAAATATGGGATATATCCGAAGCCGGTATTCCCGGTCCGTCATCGGTTATGTATATCTGTATTCTATTGCCGGGTCCGGACATCATGCATTTAATTTCGATTGTGGAGGCTGCATATTTCGATGCATTGTCAACAATATTGGAGATAATCTGTTTGAATCGATCCGTATCTAACATCGCATTTACATTAAAATCTCCTATGTCTGCAACAATATTTAAATGTCTGTCAGATATTGATTTTGCCTTCTTGAATCCTTCGACAATTTCGGTTAACTTTACCGAAACGTTTTCGGGAGCTAAACTGACAGCAAACTGAGCACTTTCCAGTTTCGCCAAGTTTAAAATGTCCTGAACCAGTCTTTGTAGTCTTATTGCTTGGTTCTTAATAATAATCGCATCGTTTTTAACGTCATCTGAGATATCATCGGCTATGGCTTCGGCATAGCCGAGTATCGAAGTTAAAGGAGTATTTAAATCGTGAGATATGTCTAGAAAAAACTCTCTTTCCATCTGCTTACTTGATTCCAACGATGAAGCCATTTGATTTATTGCTCGAGAAAGTTCCTTTAGTTCGTCAAAGTCCTTGGGTTCAATGGGCACTCTAGCTGACAGGTCGCCTTTTGAGATGTCATCGGTAGTTTTTGCCACCGTAATTAGCGGTTTGGATATTCGTGTACTTAAGTACAAAGCTATAATTCCCGCAATGACTAGAGATACCAGTGCGGCAAATAAAAAATAGCCGGCATTGGGAAATATCGGTTCAATGCTTCGGATCAAAATTACAACGGGTATATTGTTTTGAAAAAGCCTTGTCGATAAGTTAGTTTTCTGTAGCGGTATTGCAGCAAATGCCGAACTGTTTCCGATTAAACCCGATTGAGGTTTTCCGGCAAGCAATTCGTTAATTTGCAACATCGAATAACTGATGTTTCTAGGTAAGGTTCCTTTAACTATCTGTCCGCTTGGATCAAATAGCACTAGGTCTGCGTTGTCGGCTCGTTCAAAAATCTTAATCCTAATTAAAAGTTTGTTAAGGCAAGCCGATGAGCCGGTATTTTTTCTGCAGCTATTTAGTGCGAATAGTGTCGCTCTGTTGTCAAACTGCTTAATTAGAGATGTTGCCGCAGCAGTTGCTTGTCTTCGAGCCGTTAGGCTGGCCTGTCGACGCGACAACAGGTAGCCTCCGAACCCCGAAAGGATTAACGCAAAAAGGGTGACGCCTATGAAAGCGTAGAGCAGTCTTTTTTTCATAGATTAACCGAATCGGTATCCGACCCCCCAAATTGTATGCAAAAGATCCGAGTGATCGGACAGTTTTTTTCTTATTTGTCTAATATGAACGTCTACAGTCCTTTCGTCTCCGAACCAATTGTCGCCCCATATCGAATCTAATAGTTGCTGTCGAGAAAATACTACTCCTTTGTTCTGAGCAAAATGAGCTAACAAATCAAATTCTTTTGCGGCAAGTTGAATATTTTGCCCTTTTAGGGTAACTTCTCTTGCAACTAGATCAATTTTAAGGGAGTTGAATTCCAATATCTGTTGGCTTTCGTGTTTATCGCTCGTTCTTCTGGTAATCGCTTTAATTCGAGCAACCAATTCTCTCGGAGAAAACGGTTTTGAGATATAGTCATCGGCACCTAGCTCCAAACCCATAATTCGATCGATCTCGTCATCTCGCGCGGTAAGCAAAATGATTGGCAAAGACGAATTAAGTCGTATCTGTTTAAGTAGCTCCAATCCGTCTTCGTCGCCTGCCAAACCTATGTCCAATATTGCGAGTATGGGATTGCTCGCAGCTATCAGTTCTTTGGCCCTTTTGGCATTATTACATTGGAGAACCCTATAGTCGGCTTTGCGTAGATAAAGATCAATAAGATCACTTATATTCGGATCGTCCTCTACAACGATTACCGTTTTAGGCGTTGAAATCTTGGCAGTGTTGGAATCAATTCCCATATTATATTATATGACTTAGTGACTTTATTTTAAGTGGATCTAAACGTATTTTCTATTGAGGTA
The DNA here is from genome assembly GCA_027371755.1 of Acidimicrobiales bacterium. Classification (GTDB taxonomy): domain Bacteria; phylum Actinomycetota; class Acidimicrobiia; order Acidimicrobiales; family JABEUL01; genus JAJZNL01. Next base: position 19,702 of record DAHXLF010000022.1, on the reverse strand, counting down.
TATCAAAGTTAATTATGCAAGATCTACTAACTGAATTGCAGCAGCAAATATGAAAATAAATTTACCAAATAGAATTTACGTCATTTTGATAAATAGTGGGTCATACTCAATACAATGGTCTAGCCGTATGTGCGAGCACACTGGACGCGCATACGGCTAGCACTATAAATTCAGTATGGCCCGTATATCCATTGGGGGCATCAATAACTTAAATTCATTCCGCATTTCAGTAAGACTAACCTTCTTACCAGCTAGTATCGTTAAATATTGGGCTAATGGCCACTTAATTAACAAACCTTGCCGAGAATAATAAAACCCTACTGACTTGATTTCCCACCTATCATCGTAATCAGCAAGCACATACCCAACCAATTGTAAGAATTCCTTCCGCCCCGGTTTTATCTTTGTTGTTTTGAGTTCGTAAAGACAATGATCAATGATAAAATCAGCATCCGCACCTCCTAATGCGAGACTGCCGGCAAAAGTAGGGTTCATCACTTTAGATTTACAACGAGTTAGTATATTGCCAGTGTCGAGAAATAACCTAGACAGTGCCATCATGTCGTCCACAACTCTATCTTCACACAAAGACATAAGTGATTCAAGCGATGCTTGATACCCAAGAGCAACTATCGGCCAATGGCTCTCGACGATACCGGCTCTTGCACATTGTTCGTAAAGAGCAAGCACATAACAAAGCCGACATAAAATACGCTCATCGGAGTCTTTCAGCAAACCCTTTGTCTTACTCCCGATTGGCACAAGCCGAGTTAGCTCCTTTGCCAGTTTATCAAAACCCGGTAACCGATGTGGATCTGGGGGTTCACCAATCAGCGACTTAGCCCACGCTGCGAAAGCCTCTTCGGCATTCTCTTCGAAAGCCTTAGGCTCGCTGGCTTGAAAATAAAAAGCCAACACATCAACACCACTGCCAGCCACAAGATACTCTGGACGTACAGCTTCAAAAAATAGTCGCAACCTATAGTCAAATGCCATACCCACACTACGCCACGGATAGTTAATTGCGTCTGTTGGCATAATCTTAGGAGTCCATGCTTCACGCGCATTGTATTTTAACCCACTACGCTTTAACTCGTCGGAGTCTAGCCCTCCACATATCTTTGCTTGATGTAACAAATTACAAAAGTCAATGCGAGGGACTCTCTCACTAAAGTATTGAAATACCGGGCTACTCTTATTACTAAGATGCCACGTTAATGACATATGAATCTCCTTTCAAGAAAATCTAGGCATCCTGCATCTCGTAATCCAGATGTGCAATCTTATTAGATAAGATCACTTTCCGATCAAAAGAATGTGCGTCCACAACAATAATGTGTTTATTTTTATTGGAATCATCAAGTGGAGGCATGTCTTTTTCTTCAAAGATAATCGTTACTGAGCCATCATCACTTTGCCACTCTGAGATATAAACGTACTCATACATATCCTTTGGGAACATGAATTCAAATACGTCTTTGCCAATTTCCATTAAAATCTTCCCACTGCACTTCAACCATTACTTCAATACATTAATCCTATTGCTTTAACCAATTCATTGCGTATGACGCAGAATTAAGTCAGACTGGGAATACTACGTATTCGGAAGCGGTGTAATATAATAACACTACCTCGTCTGCCTAAAGCGGTTGGCTTATACCAACGGTTTGTTGACGTTTGCCTATAACCCAACCTTCGGGAAATATAGGTTGATGCAAATCTAATGACGATGGAGGCGGCTATTTGTATGATTTGACAGAATACGAACAGTCGCAAGCATGATTTCAGGTCCTTCTGGTTGTCGATTATATGTTTGATGAATCATGAATTTGTATCTTGTATATAACAAATTTCAGGTCGGTTCTAAGAAGGTAGTTCATATTATGGATAAATTACAAGCATATAATTAATTGCACGGTTTTGCAATTTGCGTCTTGAGCTTACATCTTATGATTTGTAGTTAGCCCAGAGAACAATTTGTGTTCGGTTAAATTTAAGTTAAGTGAGAATATTCCGGCTTTATTATTTAATAGACTTGATATGACATGAAAACATATCTGGACGAAATTATCAGGTGGCATTTGGATGAAAAAGTAATTGCCGACTTAAATGAAAATGAAATTTTAAGAATTTCTGCGTCGACGTCACCTTCTAAATTATTTTCTTCTGCGATTATATCTCAAGAAAATATATCTGTTATTGCCGAAATCAAAAAAAAGTCACCTTCGTTGGGGTATATAAACAAAGAGGTATTGGTGGGCAGACAAGCTCTCAGGTATAAGAGGGGAGGAGCAGCATGCATCTCGGTATTAACCGATGGTAACTTTTTTGATGGTAAAAATGAAGACCTTTTAACCGTACGTTCGAATGTGGATTTGCCGATTTTAAGAAAAGACTTCGTGGTGCGGCGATTAGACGTATTTGAATCTAAGGTTATCGGAGCAGATGCAATCTTACTGATAGTGGCAGCTTTGTCGGATTCGGACCTGAAGGAATTTATCTCATTAGCAAAAGAATTGAATATGGAGGCTTTAGTCGAAATCCATGATTTAACTGAACTTGACCGTGCCATTGATGCTCAAGCAGAAATAATAGGAGTCAACCAACGAGATCTATACACTTTCGAAGTCGACAGATCGCGAGCTTTGAAGTTAGCCGAACAGATTCCAAATACCCTTGTAAAAGTTGCAGAGAGCGGAATAAAAGACAGGTCAGATATAATTGAACTAGAGTCTGCTGGTTACGATGCGGTATTGATTGGCGAGCTTTTGATGAAGTCTGAGGATTGCGAAGTCGAATTAAGAAATTTAATGGTTCGCTAATATATCCGGTACTCACGATAAACTTTAAGTAGTGTTTAAGCTAAGCGAAGTGAGGCTGGGTTGTTTGTAAAAATCTGCGGTATTACCTCTGAGGAGGACGCGTTGTTTGCCGTATCGATGGGTGCGGATTCGGTGGGCTTTATTTTGGCGCCTTCGCCGCGACAAATTTCAGCTGATGAGGTTGGTCACATAATTAAAAGGATTCCTTCAGAGATTATAACTGTCGGCGTTTTTAAAGACGAGCTTAAAGAGAATGTCGTTAAAATCGTTAATAAATTGGGTTTGTCCGGTGCTCAACTTCACGGTCATGAGACCAAAGACGAGACTCAGTGGATAGCCGACAGAGTTCAGTTCGTAATAAAAGCATTTAAAGCCGGTCAGCCAATGGTAAAAGAATTCATAGATTACGGAGCGGATGCATTATTGTTGGATTCGCATGCACCGGGTTCGGGCAAAGTATTTGATTGGAGTCTTGCCGAAGATGTTGAAGATAATTCTAGGCTTATATTGTCTGGGGGTCTTACTCCGGAAAATGTCGCCGACGGTATAGTGGCAACAAAGCCTTGGGGTGTTGATGTTTCTACGGGCGTGGAGAAAGCTCCAGGAATTAAAGACCCTATAAAAGTGAAAGCATTTATCGAAGCAGCCCGTTCTGTTAAGTTTGATGACGGGTTATCGCCAAACGGAGGTGATCTCTATGATTGGAGTAGAGATGTCGATTTTTAGCTTGGGAAGTCGAAACCGGTGTCCGAAGATTTAAGTAAATATTTAGAGTCTTATACGCCTTTGCTGCCCGATGATAAAGGGAAATTCGGTAAGTTCGGTGGGAGGTTCGTCCCCGAATCTTTAGTAAACGCTTGCGAGCAGCTTCAAATTGCTTTTGATAAATTTTGGTCCGATCCTGAATTTAAAAATGAGTATTTGAATCTGCTGCACTCATACGGTGGAAGACCTACTCCTATCACGTTTTGCGGAAATCTATCTGAACTATTAGGAATTAAGCTTTACCTAAAACGCGAAGATTTAACTCACACAGGTAGTCACAAGATAAATAACGTAGTTGGACAGGCGTTATTGGCCAAAAGAATGGGCAAAACCCATTTGATAGCCGAAACTGGCGCCGGTCAGCACGGTGTCGCTACCGCGACGGCGGCAGCTCTTTTTGGACTTAAGTGTAAAGTTTACATGGGACAGGTTGATGCCAAAAGGCAGGAACTCAATGTATTTAGAATGAAACTGCTGGGTTCCGAAGTGCAAGAAGTAACTTCGGGTTCTATGACCCTTAAAGACGCAGTGAATGAAGCTATGCGCGAATGGGTGTCTCGTGTGGATACTACTCATTATTGCTTAGGCTCAGTAATGGGTCCTCACCCGTTTCCTTATATGGTTAGAGAATTTCAAAGTATTCTAGGGAACGAAGCCAAAATACAGTTTAAGGAATTAACCGGCGGTGATCCCGATTACGTTGTGGCGTGCGTGGGAGGCGGTTCTAACGCCGCCGGAACCTTTGCGGGTTTTATAAATACGGATTCCAAACTTGTTGGCGTAGAGGCCGCAGGCGGTGCGGCCCTGTCATACGGACGCACGGGTGTAGTGCACGGAATGACGTCTAAGTTGCTGCAAGACGAAACGGGTCAGATCAACGAAGCTCATTCGATATCGGCAGGATTGGATTATCCGGGTGTGGGTCCGGAACATGCTTACCTACAAGATATAGATAGGGCGAGTTACGTTGCTGCTAACGACGAAGAGGTTTTGGAGGCATTTTTAATGCTCTCAAGACTGGAAGGCATAATTCCGGCGCTTGAAAGTGCGCACGGACTGGCATGGATAATCAGAGCCGCTAAAGCTGGTGAAATACCCAAAGATAAAACGGTACTTTTGACGCTTTCAGGGAGAGGGGACAAAGATGTGCAACAAGTTCTTTCGATTCTGCAGCTTCGCCAAGATGAAAAAGGCAATTTTTAGTTTAGAGTTTTATAATTAAGTAAAAAATATTTGAGCTCCTTTAATTTATCATGAGACTTTCCGAATTAACCGCAAAAAAAACTTCTAATCAAAAGACACTTATTCCGTATATAACAGCCGGGATTACCGACAACTGGGGAGATCTGGTACTTGCTGCAGCCGACGGGGGAGCCGATGCAGTTGAAATCGGTTTACCGTTTTCGGACCCTATGATTGACGGGAATATAATTCAGTTCGCCTGCAAAAAGTCACTAGATGCCGGTTATAATACGCAACTTATATTGGAGGGAATTAATTCGCTTAAAGACAGAGTGGGAATTCCTTTGATAGTTATGACATACTACAACTTATTGTTTGCGAGGGGATTGGCAAAAGTCGCATTTGATTTATCGACTGTCGGTGTTGTCGGAACCATAGTTCCGGATTTGACGATTGAAGAGCTGGACCCCTGGCGTAACGAATCACAGGCAAATAATTTAGATAACGTGCTATTGGTGGCTCCGTCTACTCCAAGTTCAAGAGCTGCTCAGATAGCGAATCTTTCAACGGGATTTATTTACGCACTCGGGGTAATGGGAACCACCGGTATCAGAGAATCGCTGTCCCAAGATGCAATTGCAAATGTCACTAAAATAAAAGAACTCACTGAAAAGCCAGTTTTAATCGGAGTCGGTGTGTCAACACCCCAGCAGGCTCAACAAGCAGTTCAATATTGTGATGGAGTAATTGTCGGCTCCGCTTTAGTAAAGCTTATATTGGACAAGTCTGACGAACCCGAATTACCTAAATTTGTCGAAAGCTTTGTTAAAGACTACAAAACAGCGATTGTTTAGTCTAGAAGGTCAGAGAAAGTGAATTTAAGGTCAAAATGTATAAATATGCATAATAGTGTAAGTTTATGTACTATAATGAATTTATGACTATCACAGCGGGGATAATGGGAGCCACGGGATTTACGGGCATCGAATTGATTGATATTTTAAGCCGGCATTCGGAGTTTGAATTGACGGTTGCCGGATCCAACTCAGCGGTCGGAGAGCCAGTTGTATCGCAAAACCCTTACGTTTTTAATTTGAACAAGAACTTAAAGTATGCAGACTTAAGTTTGGAAAATTTTGCCGGTTTAGATCTTGTATTTGCGGCTCTTCCCCACAGTACGTCTGCGCACATTGTTCCGGATCTTATTGAAAAATATGGTGTACGTCACGTAGTCGATTTAAGCGCCGATTTTCGACTGAAGGATAGCGGTCTTTACGAGAGCTATTATGGGTTCGATCACCCCAGAAAAGATTGGCTTCAAAAAGCTGTTTTCGGAATACCGGAACTGTATAGGGATAATATGAAAGGTGCCCAATTGATTGCCGCAGCGGGCTGCTATGTAACTGCGGTGTCGCTTGCTGCGCATCCCTTTTTAAATGCCAAAGTCGTTACAGATACGATAATTGCTGATTGTGCTTCGGGGGTGACAGGCGCAGGTAAAAAACTTGCTCCCGCGACACAATTTACGACGGTAAATGAGAATTATTCAATTTACGGGTTAATTAATCATCGACACCGACCCGAAATTGAGCAGGTTTGCGAAAATAAGGTGTTATTTACTCCGCATCTGTTGCCAATTGACAGAGGGATTCTGGCAACCTGTTATTTTAAGGTAATCCAAGGCGTATCGGCGGACAAACTTCAAAGCATCTTGTCTGATTGCTATAAAGATGAAAGCTTCGTTAAAGTGCTGAATAGCCCGCCGGATTTGAAGTCGATTTGCAAAACTAATTTTGCGGGCATTTTTGTTACTTTGGACGATGCTACCGACACTGCCATCGTAGTCAGCGCCATTGATAACTTATTGAAAGGTGCATCGGGTCAGGCGGTACAGTGCGCTAATGCAGTGTTTGGATTAGACGAAAGCATGGGGTTAAATTAATATGAAATCAGAATTTAATGCAAATGTCGTCAACGATGAAATATTCATTCCTGAAGGGTTTGAATTTAACGGAATGCATTGCGGCATAAAGTCTTCTGGCAATAAGGATTTAGCGTTGGTTAAGACCTCAGACAATTTGCCCGTATTATCAACGGCAGTCTTTACGACAAATGAATGCTGCGCTGCACCGGTAGCCTATTCCAAAGAGGCGTTGGTAAAATCTTGTAACATGACTACGGCCGTGTTGCTAAATTCGGGGAACGCAAATGCCGCAACAGGAGAAGACGGATTAAAAACGGTAGAAGAATCGGTCGTCGAATTATCAAAAATTCTTGAATGCGATAAAAGCAATGTACTTGTTTGCTCTACTGGGTTAATAGGAATTCCCCTGGATTCGACTCCTATTTTAAATTCAGCTCCAACCTTGGTCAAAGAAGCCACAGGAGATAAGTCAAGTTTTAAGAAGGCAGCTGAAGCCATATTGACTACCGACACAGTTTCAAAAGTATTTTCTTTGAAATCGTCATCGGGATCATACACCATAACGGGTTTTGCCAAAGGAGCTGCGATGTTGGCACCTTCGATGGCTACAATGCTGGCTGTAGTTGTTACCGACGCAGATTTAAGCTTTCACAATCTGAAGGATAGTTTGATAAACGGTGTTCAAAATAGCTTTAATTCTATTGTCGTCGACGGCTGCATGTCAACAAATGATACAGTCATTTTGATGTCCTCGGGTAAAAAACAGATTGAAGATATTAACGAGTTCAACTCGTTGCTTCAAACCGGGTTACGGTCTTTGGCATATCAAATGGTCAAAGACGCCGAAGGCTCCACCGTAACGGTGCATTTAACTGTCGAAGGTTGTTATGACTACCAACAGGCTAAAGCCCTGGCTCATCAGATAGCTCAAAGCGTATTGGTAAGATGTTCGATAAACGGCAAAGACCCGTATTGGGGTCGAATTATTTCCGAGTTAGGAGCGGCGGGGGTAAACATAAAACCTGAAAATGTTTCGATTTTTTATGGCGATTTTGAAGTGGCAAGAGGCGGCGTCGCATTGGTGCACGACGAGGATGCTTTAAGTAAATATATGCAAGACGATGAAATTGAAATAACCGTGAAGATGAACTTGGGTGAAGCATCTTATAACATTATGTTTTGTGATATCTCGCACGCATATATTGATGAAAACAGGAAAACATCGTGAACGGTCAATACGAACAAAATTCAAATAACACTCAAAATTTGAATCCAAGTCAGCTTGTGGGAATACTTTTAGAGGCTTTGCCATATATTCAGAGTTGGAAAAATAAGATAGTAGTCATTAAGTATGGAGGAAACGCATTCTTTTCCACAAGTTCTGATTCGATTCAGACCGCCGGGTCAACGGAGATTGATAATACAGCCGAGGTATTAACTTCGTTTGCAAATGACGTAGTCTTGTTGAGATCCGTAGGAATGCATCCGGTTATTGTTCATGGAGGCGGACCTCAAATCGGAGAGTTGATGAGAAAGCTCGGCAAAGAGCCGTCATTTGTAAACGGTCAACGTGTAACCGATCAGGAAACTTTAGAGATTGCTTCTATGGTACTCGTCGGTAAAATCAATAGAGATATCGTCCGAGCCATTAACGTTCTAGCTCCAGTTGGGGTTGGATTATCTGGTGAAGACGCTGGCTTGATCAAGGCCGAAGCCCTAGAGGAATCTTTGGGTTATGTGGGAAACATTACCGACGTAGATCCGTCTATCCTACTTCGTCTTATCGAACAGGGATTGATCCCGGTTGTGGCCACTATCGGATCGGACGTATTGGGACAAGCCTACAATATAAATGCAGATACCGTTGCAAGCGCTATAGCTCAGGCTTTGCTAGCGGAGAAATTGATATATCTTACTAATATAAGTGGAATTCTGGAAAATACTGACAATCCTGACAGTCTCATCAGCACGTTAAACGCAGCCCGGGCAGTTGAAATGCTTAACTCTAAGGCGATCTCAAGTGGAATGATTCCAAAAGTGGAAGCCTGTATAAAGGCTGTACAAAATAGTGTTAAGTCGTGCCACATACTGGACGGCAGAATCGAGCATTCCGTTTTAATTGAACTTTTTACCGACTTAGGTTTGGGAACTATGGTGACAAAATGAAAGAAGAATATTTAATGCCTACATACTCTCCGGACGATGTTTGCTTTGTTAAAGGCGAAGGAAGTTGGCTTTATGACGATAACAATAAGGCTTATTTGGACTTTCTATCGGGAATTGCGGTAACTTCATTGGGGCATAACTTTAAACCGGTTACCGACGCAATAAAAGATCAAGCTGAGAATCTGCTTCACGTCTCCAATCTCTTTAAAAATAATCTCTCAAATAAGCTGGCCAAGACGATAGGTGCTTTGATTAACGGAATACACGGTTTTGATGAGATCGCCGATGAAGGCAATGTTGATTACGGTAAAGTATTTTTTTGCAATTCAGGGGCAGAAGCTAACGAGTGCGCCATAAAGTTAGTCCGCAAGATAAAAGGTTCGCATGCGCATAAAATTATTTCGATGGAGAATTCATTTCACGGACGAACGTTGGCTACTTTGGCAGCCACAGGACAGAAAGCCAAACAGGTACCGTTTGAACCACTTCCGCCGGATTTCGTGCAGGTACGATATGACGATATCAATGCGGTTGCCGATCAAATTGACTCAGCCACCGCTGCTGTACTGGTGGAGCCGATTCAGGGCGAAGCGGGTGTAATTGAGCCGTCTCAATCTTATATCAAAGAGTTATCGGATCTTTGTAGCAAATCAGGCGTTTTATTGATCGTCGATGAGATTCAAACCGGGTTGGGAAGATGCGGATCTTGGTTTAAGTTTCAAGATTCTGAAATTTTGCCCGATATTGTCACGTCGGCAAAGTCATTGGCTAACGGTGTTCCGATTGGGGCCTGTTGGGCAAAGACTGAAATAGCTGACGAATTTCATCCGGGTGATCATGGTACGACTTTTGGCGGACAACTGTTGGCATGCCGAGCTTCGTTAGCAACTCTTGAGGCTCTCATCTCCATGAATGCTCCCAAGCAAACTAAAAGATTGGGTGAGATGATTAAGGATAAACTGAAGGATTTCCCTGAAATTCAATTAATTCGCGGAGACGGATTGCTATTGGGGATTGTATTAAGGGATTTGGATGCAAAACAGGTTCAGTTAAATGCACTACGTCATGGGTTAATAGTAAATGCTCCCAGACCCGACACAATTAGAATAGCACCATCGTTTTTGATAAGCGAAATTGAAATAGATACGTTTTTAATTAAATTTGGGCAAGCAATTCACGATACCAAACAAGATGAAAATTCATAAAATCAAATGTATTGAATCAACGTTGCGTCAACTCCTTAAACCTTGTTGTACTCTGGGGTTTATTGGCAAAGAGGAGGGAACCCATAACGACACCGCAACTTATACCAGAGTCGGGATTTTTGGGTAAATTAAACTTAAAAGAACTGTCGACTATAAAAATGTTAAAACAATAATATTTAAAAGATCGATATAAGAAAAGTAATAAAAAATTAAGGATATTAATTGACTTATCGTCACATATTGGATATAGATTCGTTATCAAAACAAGAGTTTTTAAATTTACTGGGCTATGGGTTGAGTCCGTTAAACGTAAGTTTAAAGGGACGCCTTTCTGCGGCACTCCTATTTGAAAAACCTTCGAATAGGACCAGGCATTCTATGGAGACCGCTATAAATAAGCTCGAAGGATTTTCGGTATACGTCAGAAAAGATGAAGTTGACATTGGTCAAAGAGAATCTATCGAAGACGTGACGAGAACTTTGGCATGTTATCACAGCGTTATAGCAGCCCGGGTATTTAGTCACACCACATTGACTAAGATGGCAGAAATTTTGGATTTGTCGGGATCTTCGAGTTCGGTGGTTAATTTATTGTCGGACTATAGTCACCCGCAGCAGGCAATAGCAGATGTTTTGACTATTCATTTGGAACTGAAAAAACGAGGTGTCTCTTTTGAATTGTCAGCTGGCGAACTTGAATCTAACAAGAGTATAAAAGTTGTTTACATCGGAGATTTTAATAACGTGACAATCTCCCTGCTTAAGGCTTTAGCCTATCTGGAGTGCTCGCTAGTGGTGTGTACTCCAAAGGGTTACGGTCCGAGCGAGGATTTTGTTGCAAGCCACGGGGAATTCGCAAAAAATATTGTATTGAGCGAAGATATCGACACTGCGGCAAGCAATGCCGACGTACTCTATACGGATACTTGGGTTTCCATGGGGCAAGAAGAGCATGCTAAAGATAAACTGAAAGATTTCGCCGGCTTTGGATTGAGTATGGAAGTTATGGCGAAAGCCAAACAATCAGCAATATTTATGCATTGTCTGCCCGCGCACCGAGGTTTTGAAGTTACCGACGACCTGATTGATTCAAGTTTCAGTGTTGTGTTCCAACAAGCCGCAATGCGTCAGAATGCGGCAATAGCTTCGCTATTGTGGTTATTTAAAGATCAGAATACGGGTGAAGTAAAATGGCCATGAACAGAATTCAGCGACATTTCAGGATCATCAATATATTGGCCGAAAACGTGGTTACTTCTCAAACTCAGTTGGTCGAGCTGCTAAATGATATGGGAGCCGAAGTAACACAGGCAACCGTAAGTAGAGATTTAGACGAGTTGGGTGCCATTAAAATTAAGGTTAAGGGCAATGTAAGTGCCTATGCAATACCCGACAGCATCGGATCGGCGCAAGTAACCGATGATCATTTGAGCCGAGTTTTGGGGGATTGGGTGGGAGAGGTAAAAGTCTCTTCGAACCTGGTTGTTTTAAAAACTCCGCCCGGTAGCGCTCATGTCGTTGCCTCGGCTTTGGACAGATCCAACTTAGATAAAATAGTAGGGACTGTTGCTGGAGATGACACTGTTTTGTTGGTAGCTGACGAGTCTTACGGCGGAATGAATCTTGCCAAGGATATCGCTAAATTGTCGCAGGTGGACATAGGGTAATAACGCTAGCGGTAATAGCGGGCCTTAGGTAATAGCGACGGTTGTATTATCAAAATATAATTTATATTCGGATAAATAAGGATTTGAATGCAATTTAAATTCACCGATACAAGAAATATTGAATAAGTAAAAAAGATTAAATAAAGATGGAGAAACTGTAAATGAAAAAAAGAGTTGTGCTGGCATATTCAGGCGGCCTGGATACTTCTGTCGCCGTAGCGTACCTAAGTCATGAATTTGATATGGACGTGATCGCCGTGGCCGTTGATGTGGGTCAGAATGACGATTTTGAATCTATGAGGCAGAGGGCAATTGATTCGGGAGCAGTCGACGCGGTAGTCGTCGATTACAAGAATGAATATTCCGATAAATATTTAACGAGAGCACTGAAATCGAATGCTTTGTATGAAAACAGATATCCGTTAGTGTCGTCTTTGTCGCGGCCGGCAATCGTTAAAGTTTTGGTTGAACAAGCAGAACAATTTAACGCTACGGGTATTGCTCACGGATGTACGGGCAAAGGAAATGACCAAGTAAGATTTGAAGTATCTATCAGAGCTTTGGCGCCTCAGCTTGAGATCTATGCGCCGACAAGAGATTGGAACATGACACGAGAAGAGTCTATAGATTACGCTCAAAGTAAGGGTGTTACGGTCCCGATTACTAAAGATAAGCTGTACTCTATCGACGAAAACATCTGGGGAAGAGCAATCGAGTGCGGCATACTGGAAGATCCTTGGAATAGACCTCCTGATGACATATGGTCCATGACGAGAGTTACTCAAAACGAGCCGACCGAAACGGTCATTTCCTTTGAATCTGGTGTTCCGGTGGCACTGGACGATAAAAAAATGTCGTTTTTGCAAATTATTTCAGAATTAAACTCATTGGTCGGAAGTTATGGTTTCGGACGAATAGACATGGTGGAAAATCGAAGAGTTGGTATTAAAAGCAGGGAGACTTACGAAGCGCCGGGAGCTTTGGCTTTGATTCAGGCCCATAGAGATTTAGAGGGTGTCACCTTAGAGAGAAATCTTGCGCACGAAAAAATTACAATTGAGCCCAAAATTGCAGAGTTGATTTATGACGGACTTTGGTTTTCGCCTTTGATGGAGGCATACGGGCAGTTTATTGACAGCTCCCAACAGTATGTAACCGGTGATGTTCGAATACAGTTAGCGCCTTATTCGTGTACAATTAACGGCCGCAAGAGCCCCTACAGCCTTTATGATTATAATCTAGCAACGTATGATGCTACAGACAGCTTTAATCATTCTGACGCAGAAGGTTTCGTAAAACTATGGGGACTGGGAATTTCAACTTGGGCACAAAAGCAAAAAGGAGTATAGTTTTATTATGACCCTTTGGAACTCAAGGTTGGGAACGGATCCCTCGGATGCGTTGATGGACTTTTCGGTTTCCATACAGTTTGACAAAAGGCTGGCTAAATACGATATAGAAGCGTCCTTGGCTCATCTGTTTGGATTAAAGGAGGTGGGCCTGGTTGAACAGGGTGAATTTGAAAAGATCTCCGAAGCCTTGAAAATTATCGAAGAAGAAATGGCGGCTGGCAGTTTTGACTTTATACAAACGGACGAAGATATCCATACCGCAATCGAACGCCGTACAATAGAGTTAGTAGGCGACGTTGGCGGTAAGTTGCACACCGGTCGAAGTAGAAACGATCAAGTTGTCACAGCTTTGCGACTGCTGTTAAAAGATGAATTAAAAAATATCTTTTCAAATTTAATTGATTTCAATTCGGTAATTTTAAATAGGGCCAAAGAGGTTCCGGATGTGTATTTGCCGGGATATACCCATTTACAAAGAGCCCAACCCATTCTTCTGTCTCATCACTTACTTGCTCACGGATGGGCTTTTTTCAGAGATTTGGATAGGATTTGGGATTGCTATCTTAGACTGGATTGCTCCAGTTTGGGAGCGGGAGCTTTGGGGGGCAGCACATTGCCTCTCGATCCCAAAACCGTTAAGGATCGGCTGGGATTCAAAAATCTGTTCGAAAACAGCCTGGATGCGGTTGCAGATCGTGATTTCGTGGCCGAGGCGTTGTTCGTAATATCCATGATAGGTATTCATTTGTCCAAGATGGGTGAAGAGATAATACTTTGGACCACCTCCGAATTTGGATTTGCTACTTTAGATGATCGATATTCGACGGGGTCATCTATGCTCCCTCAAAAAAAGAATCCTGATATTGCTGAGTTGGCACGGGGGAAATCTGGTAGATTAATTGGAAATTTGACCGGATTCTTGGCAACCTTAAAATCATTGCCATTGGCGTATAATCGCGATTTACAGGAAGACAAGGAGCCGCTTTTTGATTCAATTGATCAAATAAAGCTGGCGCTAAGTGCTTACTGTGGCCTTTATGAAACTATTGAATTTCATGATACGTCGATGCAGTCTGCTGCTGACTCGGCTTATTCGGTGGCTATCGACTTGGCCGAATGGTTGGTAAAAAAAGGTCTGCCCTTTAGGAGTGCCTACAATTTGGTCGGATCTATCGTTAAAGATTCAATACAGCGACATGTTGCTTTGCCGGAATTGGTTCTTGCCCATCCTGATTTAGGAGAGCAGGCAATGGAAATTTTTGAACCCGGTTCTTCGGTGAAGCGCCGAGTTACCCATGGGTCAACCGGGGTAGATCCTGTTAAGATTCAAATTAAAAATTATGAAAAGAAGTTAAACGAAACTAAAAAGCAACTATTAAAAATATAGTAATTTATTGCAGGATATTAGCGCATATCGTATTTGTTTTTGATTTATTTTGCTCGCAGTTACGTTTAGGATATATATAAAACCAGTTCGTCGACACATAGTTTTAAATGCCGCAATTCGGATTGTTCGGTTTGGAATACGTTCCAAGAATAAGTCGAATTGTTTTAAATATAAATTTTGAATCGAAAACAATTCCAATATACTTTTTGTTTTAGAATGTTTAGTTAAGGCTGCGCAGTCTATTTTTAGTGTTAATTGGTTGATTTGTAATTTGCTGATGGTAAATTTGGGTGCTTCGGTTGGATGACGAAATGTCTCAATTCAATACCCGTAATTGACTTATGATTGTTAGTGTTGCAAATTAGCAAGCATTTTGCGTTTATTGTAATTGATTAAGGTTTTATCTATATAAAGGTTTTAGTATTTATGGAAACTTCTCGTTCTAAACTGTCGTACTTATCCACACGATTTGTTACCGGTTCGGGCAATTCAAACAAGGTTTTGCAGAAAGTATCGTATATTTCTTACTTTTTTATTGTGGCGGTTGTTGTCTTAATGCTCATTTGCGGTCCGTTGGTTCAACCCGCCAGATCCTTTTCTTCATCCTTAGCTTCAGGTACGGCTCCTATCGTGACATCGATATCTCCTAAAGTCGGACCGACTACAGGAGGCAGTAACGTTACAATTACCGGATCTGGTTTTGCCACCGGTGACACGGTGGACTTTGGTTCTAGTGCTGCTACGGTTGTGAGCATAACGTCTGGATCCATTGATGCCGTGGCTCCATCCGGTGTAGGCACAGTCGACATTACAGTCATCTCGGGATCAGTGATTTCATCAATATCTGCGGCGGATCAGTTCAGTTACGTGGCATATACTCCGATAAACCCAGTAAGAGTATGCGATACAAGACCCGCATCGGGAACGTCCGTATTGTCCAATCAGTGTAACGACGGTACAACCTCTAATTCAGGCCCACTAGCTCCCAATCAAACGATCAACGTTAATGTAGCTGGCAGTGGTCCGGGCGGAATACTTGACAGCATCCCTCAAAATGCAACTGCGGTAATTGCCAATATTACGGTAACCAACACAACTCAACCGGGTGGATTTTTAACTGTATTCCCTTCCGGTCAAGCTTTGCCCAATACTTCTAACATTAATTTCAACAACAATGAAACCATAGCAAATATGATGACCGTTGCAATTGGGCAAGCAGGCGATATTTCTGTTTACAATTTCAACGGTAATACCGATGTAATAATAGACATAGAAGGGTACGTTGCTCCCAGTTCTACAAATTCGACCGCAGGTCAATACGTACCCATTAGCCCGGTAAGAATATGCGATACCAGACCGGCATCGGGGACGTCGGTTTTGTCCAATCAGTGTAACGATGGTTCGACTTCAAATAGCGGGGCGTTAAGTGCCGGTCAATCGATTAACGTAAATGTGGCGGGTAATGCACCCGGTGGAATATTAGATGGCGTACCTCAGAATGCAACTGCGGTAATTGCCAATATTACGGTAACTAACACAACTCAAGCTGGAGGATTTTTAACTGTATATCCGTCGAATGACACGACTCCCCCTAACGTATCTAATATTAACTTCAACCAAAATGACACTATCGCAAACCGAGTTGTTATAGCTGTCGACCCTTCGACCGGAGATATCTCTGTATATAATTTCAACGGTGCCACCGATGTAATTATAGATATTAATGGATATTTTACGGGTTCAGGTTCCAGCGTAAATGGTTCTGTGGTCAATTCTATGACCCCGGTAAGAATTTGTGATACGAGGCCAGCAAATTCAACCGGAGTGGCGGTGAATCAGTGTAATTCGGGCACAACTTCCAACAACGGACCGCTGACCAACGGTGAAACTTACAGTGTTCAGGTGTCCAATATTGATAACATACCGCAGGATGCGACCGCCGTAATCTTGAATGTTACAGTTACGAATACCTCTTCAAACGGTGGGTTCTTGACAATATATCCCACGCCTACTGGAACAAACGTAGTTCCCAACTCTTCTGACTTAAATTTTGGTCAAAACCAGAGTGTTGCAAACATGGTGGTGGTGAAGGTTGGTGCCCACAATTCTATAAATGTGTTCAATGCTGTCGGTACGGCTGATTTAATTATTGATGTAGAGGGTTACTTTACCGGATCGGATCTACCTTCAATTAATTCGTTGTCACCTTCATTTGGTAGCGTATCTGGAGGGACTTCGGTTACAATAAACGGCGGTGGATTTGAAAATATTACGGGAGTTAGTTTTGGTTCCACCCCCGTAAGCGTTGTAAATTCATCTGTTACTTCTATTACCGTAGTGTCGCCAGCAGGAAGCGTAGGTTCGGTTGATGTACAGGTTTCAACTTCGTTAGGAACTTCGGCGTTGTCAAATAACGATAAGTTTACGTATTATACCTATCAGTCGGGTCAACAAATGGTCTCAGGGGTATCAGACGTCAGTTCGGTAAACTGTCCGAGTTCTTCGCTATGCTTTGGGGTGGCATCCGTAAATCAAGCTGTCAACGAACTAGCCTCAAATGAGGTTCCAACGGAAATCATGTCAAGTTCGAGTGGGGGAAGTTGGACGCCAGTTGCTTTGCCAGCAGCCTTTGTCGGGTCGGTTTCAATGTACTGTTCGTCTTCGGTATGTTATGCGTTGGGCACAAATAGTCAAAAGCAGGTTATATTGTTGTCGACTACTTCTAATTTTGCGGGATGGATTGTTGACACCGTCGGAAATTTATCAAACAGTACCGGTTTTGTGTCGCTTAACTGCTTTTTGGGAACCGTATGCTATGCCGACTATTCTGATGGAATTTTATCGGCACCACTAGGCTCAACGGCATGGGTAGTGAACGCAATGCCGATAGGCGTTAATGGAATTAACGGCATCATGTGTCCAACTTCATCCATTTGTTATGCATACGGTTTTGCTAACTCCGGTGTGGGTTTTATACTTTCATCTACACCGACTTCAACTACGTGGGCTTATGACGCTGTGCCGGCAAGCGCAAATGGTATCGGCGATATCTATGGAATAACTTGTTATTCGACCACAGCTTGTTATGCTTACTCTGACAGTTCGGTCGTCGGAGGCAGCATCATATCGACTACACCGGGCTCGACCGCATGGAGTTCAGATGTTATGCCGAGTGGTAAGTGGAATACGTTAGGGATAATATGTCCGACTGGCGGTGTCTGTTACGCATACGGTAACGATCTAACATCCTTAGGATATGTCTTTTCATTATCTCCGGGATCGGCAACTTGGACTAACAACACGTTGCCTGCTGGGGGATGGAACTTAACTGGTATGGTTTGTCCTAGCTCGTCAATTTGTTACGCATATGGTTTCCAAACATTTCTGTATACAAACGTACCGTCAACTACGTGGTCAAGTAACTATGTGCCTGCGGGCACTCAGTCGGTCGCAGGTGTAATCTGTCCTTCAACCTCCATCTGTTATGCATACGGCAACGGTTCGGCGGCAGGGGGGTTTGTTTTGTCGGCAACGACGGCTTTAAATACGTGGTCCTTGGATAGTTTGCCATCTGGAACCTATGACTTTGCGGGGATATATTGCTCAGTGGCTTCGATTTGTTATGTTTACGGTTATGAACCGAATTCCGTAGGCTCTATACTCTCTGTTGGCTCTGGATCGACGAATTGGACTTCGGATCCGATCCAAACAGGTCTTTCAAATGCGTCGGGGACAACGTGTATATCTTCTTCGTTTTGCTATGCATACGGGTCGTCTTCGTCCGTGGGTTTTGTGCTCTCTTCGGCTTCGGGATCGACCGGTTGGACCGCAGACAATCTTCCAGGCGGAACGGGAGGAATACTTGGTATAACCTGCGTATCTGGAACTATCTGTTATGGCTATGGGACTAATGCGTTTATATCTGCGTCTCCGGGATCATCGACTTGGTCGGTAGACACGGTTCCGAGCGGTATAGCAAATATTAGCGACGTAATATGTCCGTCAAGTTCGATTTGCTATGCCGTCGGCTATAATCAATTTTCGGTAGCATCCATATTGTCCACTACGCCTGGTTCGACTTCATGGAGTGCCGATACCATACCTTCAGGAACCCAAAGTCTAAACGGTATTATCTGTCCAAGTACGTCCATATGTTATGCCTACGGTGGAAATCAGCTTAATGACGGATTGATTCTATCGGTTTCAGCCGGCTCTCAGTTATGGTCGGCTGACGCTATATCTCCTGGATCTGCGGTTGTAACCGAAATTGATCAATTGGTGTGTTCTTCCGGAGTCACCTGTTATGCATTTGGGAGCTTAAACAGCGGCGGTTCGGGCAACTTTATTATTTCAACTTCTATCGGATCATCGTCGTTTTCATCAGATACTTTACCTTCGGGAATTAACAACGTGTCAGGAATTGCATGTCCCTCGAGTTCGTTCTGTTATGCCTACGGTGAAATGTCCACGGGTAGTAGTTTTATTATCTCGAATTCTCCCGGGTCGATTATTTGGGCTTCTGACGCAGTCCCTAGTGGAATTACCGTTATAGACGACATAGAATGCCCAACTTCAAGTTTGTGTTATATGTCCGGAACGGATAATGCGAATTATCAGATACAACTGTTTAATACGGTGCCAGGATCGGATCAGTGGGTGGCAAATACATTGCCGTCTAATTCGTTTACGGGCGCGGACGATCAAGTCGTACTGAATTGTCTAACCTCATCCGTCTGTTTTGCCTACGATCCGGTGTCTCTCGGAAATACTCCAATTTTGATGTCCGTTGGTGGACAGAATCAATGGGAACAGATGCAATCTGTTGACTTTAGCGAAGTAAATTCAATTGTCGCTCTTACGCCGACTGAATTTTTAATAACGGGTTACGGAACAAATGGCAACGGCATATCCTTTGCTACAGTTTCTATTTGATTTTTCTAATCATAATCGGCATAGCTGTTGCCATCAAATACCGAAAAGTTTCGGTGCTTAACTTTGAGTAAAGTATTTGTTTTGTTTGGCCATATCTCTTCTCTTTAATTGCATTTTAATGAGACAGCCACTTGGCATAGGGGGAGAGACAAACACAACAACATCAACTATGATCGTTTAACGCGATTGCTTTTTAATTAATTACGGAAATACCTTCGCTTAATGAAGTTGGTGTTAACTGTAGAATATAGGTTAAAAAATGATGAAAGCCTTATTAAATAATTATTTCGAACAAAGTCC
>DAHXLF010000229.1 GCA_027371755.1 Acidimicrobiales bacterium | reverse complement strand
TATAATTAAATAATAAAATATAATAAAAAATAAAATAAGATATATAAATTAAAACGAGTCGGATAAAAATTAAATATGTTGGGATAAAAAATAAAATAAGTTAAGATAAAAAAATAAAATTAGATTAAAAAATAAAATATGATGAAAAAATAAATGTAAGAAAAAAAAATAAAATAAAATAAAATAAAAAAAAATAAAATAAGATAAAAAAAAATTAATATAAAATAATAAAAAATACATGAATAAAAATTTAAATTGAATAAAATTGAGTAAAATAAAAAATTAGATTAAAATAAAAAATTGATTTAAATAAAATTGAAAAAAATTAAAATTAAATAAAAATTAAAAAAATTTAAACAAAATTAAATAAAAATAAAATTAATTCAAATAAAATTGAAACATAAGAAATTATAACATAAATAAAATTTAAATATTAAAAAATATAATATGAATAAAAATTAAAATATTAAAAGATTAATATAAACAGAAAACTGAATTGGATTATATACTTATATATTCAATAACTTTAGAATATCAAATAAATTATCATTTCAAAAAATTATAACAATAAAAAAATTATAATGACAAAAAAAATAAAATGATAAATAAAATTAAAATATTAAGTAAAGTATAGGATTATATATAAAATATTTATAAGATTCACAATCTATGAGTTAAATAATATTAATAAAATTTAAATATTAAATAAAT
>DAHXLF010000228.1:354-715 GCA_027371755.1 Acidimicrobiales bacterium | reverse complement strand
AATCTTTAGACCAACTGGCAGCTGAATGGTTTGCAATCATTCAAGAAATGAGTTTTCGAGAAATTGGACTACGTCATTTTGAGACTCAACTAATGGCAGGTTTATTACTTCATCAAGGGAAAATTGTTGAAATGAAAACCGGAGAAGGAAAAACACTTGCTTCTACATTACCAGTAGGATTAAATGCATTAACCGAAAAAGGAATTCATGTTGTAACTGTAAATGATTACCTTGCTGAAAGAGATAAAAATTGGATGGGAAAAATTTACAAAAGTTTAGGATTTACTGTTGGTTAATGCATTTAATCCTACTGGTAATGTAGAAGCAAGTGTTTTTCCTTCTCCGGTTTTCATTTCAACAA
>DAHXLF010000228.1:0-344 GCA_027371755.1 Acidimicrobiales bacterium | reverse complement strand
AGCTGATATTACTTATGTTACCAACTCGGAAGTTGTGTTTGATTATTTACGTGATAGTTCAGCCTATAATTTTTCTGACTTAGTCCAGCGTCCTTTTAACTATTGTTTAATTGATGAAATTGATTCTATTTTAATTGATGAAGCAAGAACACCTTTAATTCTTTCTACATTTCAGGGAAATCTTAATTTCAATAAACTTTTTTTAGCCCAAGCAGTTGTTAATACTCTTGAAAAAGATTTTCATTTTCAACTAGATGAAAAACGACGTGAATTCCTTTTTCGGTTAATGCATTTAATCCTACTGGTAATGTAGAAGCAAGTGTTTTTCCTTCTCCGGTTTTCAT
>DAHXLF010000227.1 GCA_027371755.1 Acidimicrobiales bacterium | reverse complement strand
ATAATGGTGGTCTGTAACGGTTCGTAACGGATATTGCCGGATTGTCTTTTCCCTGTCCCACCAGCCGACCAACAGGCGTGAAATTAATCACCGACTGAGTCGGATAGTTCGTCTCACAAGCTATCTGAAAATGGCTTTCAATAAGGTTTTGCTCTGTTGCAAATTTGACGCCGAGCCTGTTGCTCTGACCCCCTTGGACCCAAGCTGTTCTGTCCATAAAAGTGTATGCAATGTAGTTGGGATTTGGTTTGCGCGTAGCTTTCAGAACCGCCTGTCAATAAAACCGACTTAGATTTAGCCGCTGAAAAGATAATGTGCCTGGAGCGCGCGACGAGAATCGAACTCGCGTTCTCAGCTTGGGAAGCTGATGAAAGGGTAATTTCCGGGCGCTTCCGACCAGCAAGTTGTCAGAAGATGTGCTGGTGAGACAGGGAAAAGACAATCCGGCAATATCCGTTACGAACCGTTACAGACCACCATTATGTGGTCTGGTTGTGGTCTGGCAACTGGTGGCCACTACATTGGGAAAACGTGGGACGCCGACTTCGTGCGCATTGCAAATTTTCCACTTGCCGATAACAGCCGGGAGCGTTCATGTGGCTGGTGCTTGGTCCATCGAAATGAATCCACAGTTAGATGATGGCTAAGGGTTCATTTAGAAGCTGCTTGATCAATACGGACGAATGATATCACCTCTTGCTTGGCAGACTCCCAGT
>DAHXLF010000226.1 GCA_027371755.1 Acidimicrobiales bacterium | reverse complement strand
AAATCAAAATAAATAAAATAAAAAATTTAAATTGAGATATAATTTTAAAATAAATCAAAATAAATTAAATAAAATCGAAATAAACAAAATACAAAATAAATTAAAAATGAGATGAAATAAAATTTAAATAAAATAAATTTAAAATGAATTAAAAATAAGAAGAGACAAAATTTAATTAAACAAAATAAAAATTGAAATAAATTCAAAATAAATAAAATAAAAATTGAAGTAAAAATAAATTTAAAATAAGTTAAAATCATGATGAAATAAAATAAGTTAAAAACGAATTGAAATAAAATTAGAATAAAATAAATTAAAATCGATAAAATATGATAAAATAAAAAAAAATAAAATAAATTAAAATAAAATAAATTAAAATCAAAATAAAAAATTAAAATTATAATCTGATAAAATAAAGATAAAATAAAAAATTAAACTTGATATAAAATAAAAATAGCTAAAATAAATGAGATTAATTAAAAATAAAATATAAAGTTAAATCTAACTGTGATAATATGATAAAATAAAAAAAAATAAAAATAAAAAAATAAAAAAATAAAAATAATAAATTAATAAAATAATAAAAATAATAAAATAACAAAATAATAAAATATTAAAATACTAAAATAGTATAATAAAGAAATAACAAAATAATAAAATAAATTAAAAATGAGATGAAATAAAATTTAAATAAAATAAATTTAAAATGAATTAAAAATAAGAAGAGACAAA
>DAHXLF010000225.1 GCA_027371755.1 Acidimicrobiales bacterium | reverse complement strand
ATGATGATACAAAAATGAGAAAACAAAATGATATAAACATATGTTGAAAAAATAAAACGATATAAAACTAAGAAGATAAGATGATATAAAGATAAGAAAAGAAAATAATATAAAGATATGATGAAAAAATAAAATAATACAAAGATAAAATAAGAAAATAAAATGATACAAAGATATGATGATACAAAAATGAGAAAACAAAATGATATAAACATATGTTGAAAAAATAAAACGATATAAAACTAAGAAGATAAGATGATATAAAGATAAAAGAAAAGAAAATAATATAAAGATGATAGAAAATAAAATGATATAAAGATGAGAAAACAAAATGATATAAACATATGTTGAAAAAATAAAACGATATAAAACTAAGAAGATAAGATGATATAAAGATAAGAAAAGAAAATAATATAAAGATATGATGAAAAAATAAAACGATATAAAGATAAGAATATGAAATAATACAAAGATGAGAAAATAAAATGATAGAAAGATGAGTATATAAAATGATATAAAGATAAATGAGAATTTAAAATAATACAAAAATAAGATAAGAAAATAAAACAATATAAAGATGAGAAAATAAAATCAAAGATTAAATGAAAATAAAATGATACAAAAATAAGAAAAAAATAAAATAATACAAAGATTAAATGAGAAATAAAATAATATAAAAAGAAAATAAAATCAAAGATAAGATGAGAAAATAAAATGATACAAGAATAAG
>DAHXLF010000224.1 GCA_027371755.1 Acidimicrobiales bacterium | reverse complement strand
TTAGCATCTCAAGGTATTGCCAATACAACAATTGCAAAAGATTTAGATGTTGGAATTTCAACTGTTCGTGCTTATAGAGTTCGTTTTGTCAAAGAAGGGCTTAAGGACTTCGGAAATGTGAAGAAAGGACGTGGTCCAAAGTCAACAATTCCCGATTCTAAAGTCGAAGAGATTATAAAACTCACCCAAGAATCATCCCCTGAAGGTCAGACTCATTGGAGTTGTCGGACAATGGCCGAATATGTTGGAGTTAGTAAAAATACAGTTCAGCGTATATGGTCATCACGTGGGCTAAAGCCCCATTTAGTCAAGTCTTTTAAACTCTCAAATGACCCTAATTTTGATGAAAAGTTAGTTGATGTAGTAGGACTTTATCTAAACCCTCCAGATAAAGCAGTAGTACTGTGTATGGATGAAAAGTCCTCCATTCAGGCTTTAGATAGAACTCAACCCTCTTTGCCGATAAAAAAAGGAAGAGCAGGCACTATGACACATGACTATAAGAGAAACGGTACTACAACTCTTTTTGCGGCTCTAAATGTTCTAACCGGTATAATTATTGGACAGTGTTTACCTAAACACCGTAATCAAGAATTCCTTAAGTTTCTTAAAACAATTGACAAACAAGTTCCAAAAGGATTAGAAATTCACTTAATATTAGATAACTATGCAACTCATAAACATCCAAATGTCAAAGACTGGTTAAATAAACATCCAAGATTTCATCTACATTTTACGCC
>DAHXLF010000223.1 GCA_027371755.1 Acidimicrobiales bacterium | reverse complement strand
TCACTGACACAGACGAAAATCATACGTGCCATAATCATTTAGGGAGTCGCCTAACACATAGGATCATTTGCAAATATCAGACATTCCGTACCGCATATCGTGCCTATTCCGGTTACCAAGCTCGCCCCGACTGTAAAATTAGTTCCCCAGGCGGCCAACGGAGAAAGCTCCAAAAATCCACTTGACCTGTCCAACAAAAGTTCAATGCGCTCCCGCACGGGCAATTTCCCTCTGTTTTTATGTCTCTGAGTGTATTTCTCACCGCCTCCCGCAATAACTATTTAAACATAAACTAAGATTGAAGTGGTGGAATATACCTGAATAGTTACAAGTAATTTCATATATAATTACATCCTCACTGACACAGACGAAAATCATACGTGCCATAATCATTTAGGGAGTCGCCTAACACATAGGGTGGTGAATAGTTACAATATTTTTAAGATAAGCCCGTAAATAATTTTGAATTATTCTATCAGCATTGATAAAATGGTAATCGTGCTAAATTAAGGCAGACACCCTAATCATTCAACCGATTTGTCTCACCCCGATAGATTTGAGAAAATATATTGACAATTATAAAAACAAAAGTAGACGTTAATTCGCAGGATTACGTTGACAACAGAGAGTCTCTGTTAGAGAAACTTGATATCATAAGTAGCCAAATGCAACTTGCGATTGCGGGAGGCGGTGAGAAATACACTCAGAGACATAAAAACAGAGGGAAATTGCCCGTGCGGGAGCGCAT
>DAHXLF010000222.1 GCA_027371755.1 Acidimicrobiales bacterium | reverse complement strand
TGATATAGAATACTCCGCCAAAATGATCAAAATACGTAACTATCCTTAAAAGATTTAACAATTGTGTCCGCTACAGGATGGACAGACTCTACTTCCCCCATTGGCAATCTACACTTTCCCGACGGTAAGCCAAGTGCCTTCATAGCCGCTTTTGCGGGAATAGGATTAGGTGCTTCGACTGAAGTCTCAAAATCAAAGGATTCCATCAAGGTCATGTGTGACTCTCTTGCTGCAATAAGATTACCTTCATGGATGTTTCTAATCATTTTAAGCATTTCGAAACCGGCCCAATGCGAAGCAACACTAATAACACCTTTTGCTCCGTGACAAACCAGCGAAAAAGTTAGCGCATCATCGCCTGCATATATTTCCGCAGTCGGCACTTCTGAAATTAGTCTTGAAGTCTGAACGACGTCTCCAGCAGCATCTTTAACTCCGATGATGTTGTCAACCGATGTCAAAAGCTTGGTTAAAGTTGAATATTCAATCTTTCTTCCGGTTCTGATAGGAATATCGTAAATTAAAATTGGAAGGTTCGTTGCGGCAGCAATTGCTCTAAAATGCATCTCGATGCCGGATTGAGGAGGTCTGGAATAGTAAGGCGTAACCGCCAAGATGCCTGCTATATTAGTTGCCGAAGCCCTTTTAGTAAGCTGAACAGAATGTTCGGTGTCATTGCTACCGGTATTTGCAATAACAGGTATGGAAACGGATACGGAAACCTCCCTAAAGAGATCAATTTTTTCGGT
>DAHXLF010000221.1 GCA_027371755.1 Acidimicrobiales bacterium | reverse complement strand
TATAATTATAAAAATATGATGATTAAATAATATAATAATAAAATAATAAAATAATAAAAATAATATAATAATAAAATGATATGATGATTGAACAATATAATAATAAAAAGATATGATGATTAAATAATAAAATAATATAATAATAAAAAAGATATAATAATAAAAAAATATGATAGATTAATAATAAAAATAATAAAATAATAATATAATAAAATAATAAAATAATAAAATAATAATATAATAAAATGGTATAATAATAAAAAAGATATAATAATAAAAAGATATGATGAATAAATAATAAAATAATAAAATGATATGATAATAAAATAATATCATAATAAACAATATAATTATAAAAATATGATGATTAAATAATATAATAATAAAATAATAAAATAATAAAAATAATATAATAATAAAATATTTTAATAATAAAAAGATATGTTGATTAAATAATACAATAATAAAAGATATGATGATTAAATAATATAATAAAATAATAAAATGATATAATAATAAAATTAAAAAAATGACATTGATAATAAAAAGATATAATGATTAAATGATATGATAATAAAATGTTATATTAATAAAAATAATATAATAATAAAAAATAATAAAATAATGATATAATAATAAAATGATAATAAAAAAAAATATAATAATAAAATAATAATATATGACAATATTATATCATTATTAATACAATAGCAAAAAATACTACAATGTTATAATATTGTATAAATATAATAAT
>DAHXLF010000220.1 GCA_027371755.1 Acidimicrobiales bacterium | reverse complement strand
AAGTCCGGAGGTTGGGGGGCTTGCTGTGATATCTAATCCACTTACGGCAACAAGTGCAAATGCTTATCAAACCTGTGGGTCAACCGCTACTGAGCAGAATTCATTTACCTATGATGCTTATGGAGATAGGACTCAAACTATGTTCCCTTGGAACGGTCAGTTAGTGCCGGAAAATTATTTGTATTCAAATACTTTAGGGGAGTTGTCAACTTATCAGATATTTCTTACTAATACCAACTACAGCTATTCTGGTACCGGACAGCTAATGCAAGTTACGCAGGGAAGTTCGACATTAGCTCAGATGACATGGAATGAAGCAAGCTCAACTCCTAAAATTCTATCTGATTCTAATTGGGATTTTATATATGGTCCAAATGGTAAAGCAATTGAGGCGATAAAGATATCGAATTCTCAGCAGTATTATTTACTAAGTGATCCATCGGGATCGGTACTATTGAATTTTTCTCAAAACGGTACTATTAACAATGTAACCCTCTACAATACTTACGGAGGAGGTACGTCAAGTACTGCACCGCCTATCGGATGGGATAATTCATATGAAGATCCCGCAAATGGTCTAAATTACCTTAATAATAGATTTTATGATCCAAACACCGGTCAATTTATAACTCAAGATCCAAGACTGTTAGCATTAAATCAACCATATTCTTTTGCGGGAATAGTAAGTCCGGAGGTTGGGGGGCTTGCTGTGATATCTAATCCACTTACGGCAACAAGTGCAAATGCATATCAATTCGCTGCTGACAATC
>DAHXLF010000021.1 GCA_027371755.1 Acidimicrobiales bacterium | reverse complement strand
AGAAGTCACCTGCTAAAAAGGCATCAGCTAAAGCTGGTTCCAGCAGGTTCGCACCCCCCGCAAGAAGTATTGCGGGGGGTGCGTTAACTTCAAAGATTATTCAACCGGTAAAGGCAGTACCAAGAAAATTGACAAGCGAAGATATAGAATTTTTTAAAGAGCAAAAGGCTTTGCTTTTGGTTGAGCGTGAAAGACTAATTACACAGGGAAATGATTTGCTGGAAGAGGCTGCAAGTTTAGTTAAAGAAATCGAACCTGGTGATACCCAGTTTGACGATGAATCCGGTGAGGGTACTACGTTGTCGGTAGACAGGGAACGCGACCAGTTCTTGTCGAGGCAGGCTTTTGCCGAGGTGGATGAAATAGACGAAGCCTTAAAGAGAATTCAGAATAAGACTTACGGTA
The DNA here is from genome assembly GCA_027371755.1 of Acidimicrobiales bacterium. Lineage (GTDB taxonomy): Bacteria > Actinomycetota > Acidimicrobiia > Acidimicrobiales > JABEUL01 > JAJZNL01. The sequence continues at coordinate 23,295 of DAHXLF010000021.1, read as the reverse complement.
TTTGTGAGCTTTGTAGAGTGCCGATACCGAAGGCCAGATTAAAGGTTATGCCTTTTACCAGACTCTGTGTTCCCTGTAAGAGTGGTGGGCTGTCGCGCAGATGACAGATGAAATTAAGACCGATGAAATACATGAAACTCAAAAGATAAAGATTAAACTTTCAAAGGTTATTTCGGTTTGTGTGACGGCAGCAGCCGTCATTTTTATTGACCAGCTTTCGAAGACACTCGTTTACGATACCAAACCGGACTTTCACGTGTTTTGGATTTTTTATTTTAAATACACTTTAAATAGTGGTGCTGCATTTAGTTTGTTCAGCAGCTCATCTGTTTATGTGGAGTGGATCGCGGCGGTTGTGGTAGTAGTGCTTATACTTTTTGCAATTCGATCCGTTTCGTTTCTTCAGGCTATAGGTTTTGGTTTGGTAATCGGCGGCGCAACTTCAAATCTAAGCGACAGAGTCTTTAGACATATTAATAACAGCGTAATCGATTTTATATATACAAAATACTGGCCTACGTTTAATGTGGCAGACTCGTGTATAACAATCGGAATAGTATTAGTAATAATAAGTTACATTAAAAATCAGACAGGTTATGAACGTAACACTACTAGTGAGCTCGATAGCGACCAGGAACCGCACAAGTTAGAGGAACTTAGTTCAACTCAGGAATCAATTGAAATGCAACAGGCAATTGAAATGCAACAGGCAACGGAGACGAAGCAGGTCACCGATGATTTATAACATCTCTCAAGTATTGGATGGAGAAAGGTTAGATAAAGCCTTGGCATTGCTGACCAATGCCAACAGAGAAAAAATTATTCAAAAGATATTTTCAGGATCAATTGAAGTTAACGAGAAGGTCGTATTAACAAAGTCTTATCGATTAAAAACAGGCGATCATATTTCCGTTGATCTGGATCTCTTTATAGATGAATATAAGTTGGAGCCTGATCCCAATATAACGTTTAAGGTAATCTATGAGGATGAATTTATAGTAGTTATTGACAAGCCGACAAATTTAGTCGTTCACCCAAGCTCGCCCGCTTCAAAAAAAGATTTAGCTACTACGCTGGTGTCTCAACTACTGTACAAATATCCCAAAATAGCTAACGTAGGTGAGAGTTTTAGACCGGGTATCGTGCACAGGCTGGATAAAGATACTACAGGGCTGATGGTAATAGCTCTTGAAAACGAATCTTACAATAAATTAAAATCTGCAGTTAAATCTCATAAGATTTCAAGAAAGTATCTTGCAATTGTTGTGGGTACTTTTAAAGATAAATTCGGAAAGATAGAAGCTCCTGTCGGCCGGTCGCTAACAAACAAAGTCAAAATGGCAGTAGTGGAAAACGGTAAGTCAGCCATTACACATTTTAAAGTCTTGGAAACTTTTAGCAGCGGCTCACCGTGCAGTTTAGTAGAAGTAAATCTTGAAACTGGAAGAACGCATCAGATAAGGGTTCATTTTGCAGAACTGGGGCATCCGGTTTTGGCCGATAAGCTTTATTCGTCAAAAGTGAAAATTCAGGAAGTGTCGGCTTTAAGACCAATGTTACATGCGACCGAATTAAGTTTTTTGCACCCTATTAGCAATAAACTAATAACCACCTCTTCGCCGCTGCCTGAAGACTTTAATATGGTTCTAAATCAATTAAGATCCGTTTGATTCATGTAACCTTTAATTCAAGTGATATTTAATTTAGGTAAAGTGTTTTAATAAATCTTTTAACTGCTTTTTGGCTCAATTAAAAATCATTCGTAGTATCTGTAAACTACTTCTGCAACACAGGCGGGTTTGTCCTTACCATCAATTACAAACGTAACTTCCAATACAGCCTGAGCACCTCCGTGCACCTCTTCTACGGCCTTCAGCAGTGCCTTTGCCTTTATCTTTGAATTAACCAATACAGGGGAGGGAAATCTGACTTTGTTGGTACCATAATTAATCCCAAATGACACGCCTTCAACTTTAAGAAAACTGGCAAGCAAAACTGGCGCTAAAGATAAAGTCAAATATCCGTGAGCGATCGTGTCGCCGAATGGTCCTGTCTTAGCTCTTTCGGGGTCGACATGTATCCACTGGTAGTCACCAGTGGCTTTGGCAAATTGATTTATAGTATCCTGAGTGATCTCAGTAAAATCGCTCTCACCTAAAGGCTGCCCCACTCGGTTAAATAAGTCCGTGATTCCTTGAATTGTGACAATTTCTGCCATTTTTTTATTCTCCCATTTCCGTGTTATCTGAACCAGATTTTAACATAGGTGCGTGACATAGGATGTATAAGTAGTATCACCATGGCAATATCTACTATTAGTCCTAAGATGTCAACGGCGAAAAATGCATAAATGGCGTAAATGTAAAAAATTAAGACAAAATTAAGCAAACTTAAACCGACTGCCAGAAACCACATTTTCAGATTGTGGTTGGCAATGCCGAATGCCGCCACTCCCTGCAGTAGCGGTACAATAAAGATAAATAAGACAAAAACAAAAGGTAGGCCTTGTGTTCCCGAAAACATATTTAATACTGTGAAAATGACGTCAATATAGGAAACTATTACGGCAATGTACAAAGTTTGAGGTTGACTTCTGTCAAGCCACCGAGTATTTTTCATATTGTCTATTTTATAGGATAAATTAAATCTTTCAGGTCAGACTAATGGTTCTCTAAGAGATCATTGAGGCGACCTGATATAAATTTAAATAGCATTATTTATAACGGTTGTAGTATGCAGATACATTATAAATATTTATCTATTCCAACTTTTCTATTTTATAGTGGCTATAAATAATAATGTTCATGTTCGCAGTTTTAAGCGTGAAAGGCATAATGGCATGGTGATTTCTGGAGCGGAGCATCTTAAAATATGATATTGAAAAGAATAAATTGGTTAGAGTTATTTAAAAAATTTCTTACAGATATTTTGATTCATAACATAAAAACGCCTTTAATTAGCGATATTCTATAAACTGTGGTATTAGTGCACTCAAATGATCTAATCGGCAAGGAAATTAACGGCAGATATGTGGTGGAAGGGTTTGTCGGCTCCGGAGGGTCGTCTGTTGTGGTGGCTGCTCGGGATATAAAAAAGGACAGATCCGTAGCAGTTAAGTTATTGCATCCTCAACTGCTCTATGAAGCAGGTTTTATGAGACGGTTCTTATTGGAATCCAGAGCCATGTCTTCATTGAATCATCCCAACATAATGCCGGTTTATGACTGGGGGACGTTTGAATCAAAACCATTTCTTGTCACCGAACTTCTAATGGGAGGGACGGTGAAAGAGATTATTGATTCAAAAAAAGAACTTAGCCACTCTCAAGTTTTGTTCGTGGCGATTCAAGCTGCCCGCGGTCTTCAACACGCCCATGAAAAGAATTTTATACACAGAGATATTAAGCCGGCAAATATTTTATTTGATACAAAATGTGGGGTGGTAATCGGTGATTTTGGGTTAGCTCGAGCTCTTTCGCAGGCTGGTTGGACCGAACCGGTAGGTTCGATATTGGGAACCGCAAAATACGCTTCACCCGAACAAGCTAAAGGTATCGACCTTGACGGGAAATCGGACGTTTATTCTTTGGGACTTGTTGTGTTTGAAATGGCGACGGGCTATATACCTTTTCAGGGAGATAGCCCTTTGACTACATTAACCAACAGGTTAGATACAACGTTGCCTGATGACGAAAAATTAGGGCCTCTCAAGGAATTGGTTTTTGGCTCAACGGATCCGAACAGAGAAAACAGATTGACCGCAAAACAGTTGGCTAAGGGTTTGGAGAAACTGGCAAAGTCTCTTGATCCACCGCAATTCTTACCGATTGTCGGAACTAAAGTCTTATCCGGCGAATCAGCCAGCGCTCGATTGGCTTTAAATGAAATAATTTCAAACCACGATGTAACAGCGGTAAAAGTACCTGAGGTAGAAGATCCATTAAAACAGGACATAACTGTAATTAAAGTTCCTATCGATGATCAATTAAGTCCAAGCGAAACAGATGATATCAAGGCTGCCGAGGAGCTTTCTGAAGGGCCCGATTGGAAAGATAACGAACCTCCGGCTTTGAGGGTAGCTAAAAGACATCGAAAATGGCCGTTGGTGCTGTTGGCGTTAATAATAGTGGCCTTAATCGGCACAATTGCTTATGTGACGAATAATTATGTATTAGCCTCACAGAGTGTGCCGAGTCTCTATAATCAAAGTGTATCGGCGGCAGCCGTAGAACTTAAAAATGAAAAACTGGTTGGCAAGGTATCTAAAGTAGTTTATTCCAATAAAGTTAAGGCGGGATATATAATCTCTCAATACCCGCTACCGCAGTCCAGAGAAAAGCCAAATCAAACCGTAAGTTATGTGGTATCAAAAGGACCGTTTCCCGTTGCGTTACCGACGGGGATGGTCGGCAACGCAGTTACCGTCGTACAGTCTGAGTTAACAAAATTAAAATTCACATACAAAATTACTCAGGAATATTCTGAAACCGTACCTGTCGCAACGGTTATTGCCGCAAGCCCCAGCGTGGGTAGTTTTCAACCGGGAAGTGTTGTAAATTTGACTGTTTCAAACGGCCCCGCACCGAGAACGATTCCGAATTTGAATAATATGTCTATTGCTGAAGCCGAAGCCGCTCTTAAAAATCTGGTCCTAAACTACCAAGTAAATCAGGCATATTCCACTTCAGTGGCAGCAGGTTTGGTAATCTCGTCGGCTCCCATCAGCGGTCAGCAGGTCCCTCGAGGCTCGACTGTTGTTTTAACGGAATCATTGGGACCTCAATACGTAAAAGTTCCGAGTGTAAATGGGATGACGGTAGCCCAGGCGGGAAACACCTTAACCAATGCCGGTTTGACCGTATCAAATACGTACGGGCCCGTAGGATCTTCGGCCGTGGCGTACACAACGAATCCGCCCCCGGGTACTTCTCTGGTGGTGGGATCTAGCGTCACTTTGTATACAAGGTGAACGGAAGAATGTTGTAGTTATGTTGTATCTAGAAGGCTTGAGGCTACTTTTGGTATTTGCTGGTGTAGTAATTGGAGACGATATCTCCACTACATTTGATTATTCTTCCATTGATAGACTTTTGGTGGTTTCAATATGCGTGTTGGCCGGCTATCTTATAGGCGGAATTCTTGGGCGGCTAATAATTAAAGGGGTGGGCGATACGGTCAGAAGTCTGAAAGAAGTGCCCGCTGCCGAAGTTTTGGGGGCATCAGTTTTGGCAACAACCGGGCTAGTTTTTGCGGTTGCAATTGACGCTCCTCTTATTTTGTTACTACGTCGAAACTATGCATTGCCGGTGGCGGGAATAATCGCTTGGACGTTTGCGTATATTGGACTGAGAGTCGGTTCGGCAAAAGCAACTCAAGTAACTAATGTTATCGGACTAACAAAAAGACTGGCTAAAGACGTAGACCCCACGCAAATTGATCCACATTCAGTGATGCTGGATGTATCTGCGGCGATGGACAGAACTATTTGGATCTTGATTAAAAATAATATGCTTGCCGCCGAAGTTATAGTTCCCAGGTTGGTCTTGGACGAATTAAGTCTGCTTGCTAGTTCCACCGACCCGGCTATTTCCAGACGTGCCAATAAGAGTCTTGAAGTGTTGGATTTTGTTCGTGATAATCTTGCCTCGTTAACAATAGCTGAAAGTTCGGTAGTTGAAACCGAATCGCTTAATGAAAAAATTATCGTATTGTCTAAAAAATTAAATTTGCGGCTTATTACTGCGGACCCTAAGGTCGCTGAATTGGCTCAACAGGCGGAAATTACGTATCTCGATATAAGTACATTGGCAAACGATATGGCGCCCGAGCATTTTGTTGGCGAGAGATTAAAGGTAGACCTGGTAAAGAGAGGTACTCAGGAAGGGCAGACAGTAGGATTTTTGGATGACGGCGATATGGTAGTGGTTAATGACTCGAGTCACATGCTTGGACATAAAAGCGTTAACGTTGAAGTTATTCAAAGCAGAAGAACTTCACAGGGTCTACTCGTCTTCGCAAAGATTAGTCCGTAATTGAAATAATTTTTTTAGACGGGGCGTTTTTAGACGGGGCGTTTTAATTGACTGAGCAAAGTCTTAATTGCCGAAAGGAACTCTGAAATAATATCAGTATTCTAGAGTCATACAATTTTGTGTTACAGAGCAACATATTGCACATTTAAGGTTATGGTTAAAAGTTCTCGTGCTATGACGGAGGCTCAAACAGAGTCAATCAACCAGTAAATGACTACAACTAACTTGAAGGAAAGTTTTACTAAGTGCTACTGATATCGGCTCAACTAGTTTTAATTTGAAAGTTATCAATTAAAAGTTATCAATTTAAAATTGCTTAAGCCCCCAAACAACGTGCGTTAAAGTGATTTAACTGCAGCTACCAGTTTGGTAAGGGAATCTTTGGCATCACCAAACAATAAAGTTGTTTTAGAGTTATAAAGAAGCTCGTTTTCGATTCCCGCAAATCCAGGCCGCATGGATCTTTTTAAGAATATGACTGCGTTGGCGTCGTCCACATGTAAAATCGGCATTCCGTAGATGGGAGATCCTGGTGAGTCATGTGCGGCGGGGTTTACAACATCGTTTGCACCTACGACCAATGCTACATCGGTGGTTGAAAATTCCGGATTGGCTTCATCCATCTCTTTTAGTTCGTCATAGGGGACGTTTGCCTCGGCCAGTAACACGTTCATATGGCCTGGCATTCTACCGGCTACCGGGTGAATTGCATAGAATACTTCAACCCCGCGCTTTTTAAGTTCGTCGGAAAGTTCGCGAATTGTGTGTTGGGCTTGAGCGACCGCCAGTCCGTAGCCGGGTACTATCACAACTTTGCGTGCATATGCCAGCAATACGGCTAAGTCGTCCGGCGTGGAAGATCTTACAGGTCTGACTTCGCCACCTGTTTCAGAGGCGGCAGTAACTACCGATCCAAATGCCGAAAATAGTATATTCGGTAAGGATCGGCCCATGGCTTTTGACATCATTTGAGTCAAAAGAGTACCAGATGCTCCTACAAGAGTACCAGCAACTACCAACAGCGTGTTATCAATGGCGAACCCCGATGCCGCAACCGCAAGTCCGGTAAATGAGTTAAGTAGAGATATCAAGACAGGGACATCCGCACCGCCGATTGGAAGTACGAATGCAACTCCAAAGATAAGTGCAAGTATAGTTATTATTAATAAAATCGAAACCGACGGTGAGAAAACAACGACAAACGCTAAAATTACAATTGCTGCAGCCACCACACCGTTTATAACCTGCTGAAACGGGTATGTTATCGGTCTACCCGTCATGAGTTCTTGGAGTTTGCCAAACGCTATTGCAGAACCTGCAATAGATACACAACCGACGATAACACCTAAAAGCACTTCAACAATTTGATAAATTGCAAATGAATGAGGATCGGGCGAGTGGATAAATTCCGAATACGATACCAGTGCAGCTGCACCGCCGCCCACCCCGTTAAAGATCGCAACCATTTGTGGCATGGCCGTCATTTTCACAAGACGTGCAGCTGGTATTCCAATTACTACACCGATAACTATGGCTGCGATTATATAGATTGTGTTATGAATCCCGTGCGTAAATGTCATACCGACAGCTATTAGCATTCCGATAGCACCAATTATATTTCCGCGCCTTGCAGATTTGGGTGAAGTTAAGCCCTTTAGTGCAAGAATAAAGCAAACTGCCGCGATTAGATAAGCTACGCGAATCGCCGTTTCGATTGTAAATTGTACCGCAAGCATTTATTTACCTTCCTCGGAGGAAGATTTCGACTTCGGTTGAGATTTTTTGGTGGAAAACATCTCCAACATTCTGTCAGTTACCACAAAACCGCCAACTACGTTCAGAGTTGCCAAAAATACTGCAATCGTTCCTAGGACAATTTGAACGGGTCCGTGAGAATCCGAAAGGATAATTATTGTACCGATTAATATGATTCCGTGTATTGCATTAGTTCCGCTCATAAGGGGGGTATGTAATGTGGACGGTACCTTTGAAATAACTTCATACCCGACAAAAACTGCAAGTATGAATACAGTTAGTAATCCGATTATATCTATATTCATTATGAATCTCCCAATAATTGCTTGGTCATTTCGTTAACGATTGACCCATTTTGTATTACGCATGATCCACTAATTATTTCGTCTTCGAAATCTGGTTCGAATTTTGAATCTTTAGTCATAAGATTAACTAATTCGGCTACGTTTCTGGCGTACAAAAAACTGGCATGGGTCGGTAGCTGCGAAGGAACATTCCGTGCGCCGATAATTTTTACTCCTTTGTGGATTATTGTCTCACCTGGTTTGGAAAGTTCGCAGTTACCACCGGACTCGGCGGCTAAGTCAAATACAACGCTGCCGGCAGCCATAGCCTCCACCATATTTTGAGTGAGTAGTTTCGGAGCTGGGCGACCGGGAATGGCAGCCGTAGTAATTATAACGTTGCACTGGGCTACTTGGTCGGTCATGAGCTCCTGCTGTTTTGCTATAAATTCTGCCGACTGCTCTTTAGCATAACCTCCAGCACCTTCTTGATTTTCTAATTCCAAAACCACAAAAGTAGCACCTAAGGATTTAACTTCATCTGCAGCGGCAGATCTAACGTCGTAGGCTCTTACGTTTGCACCGAGTCGACGTGCAGTTGCGATAGCCTGAAGTCCGGCTACACCCGCGCCCATAACAAATACTTTAGCGGGAGGAACGGTTCCAGCGGCAGTCATGAACATGGGGAAGAATAAAGGCAGATTAACTGCGCAAGTGAGTGTCGCCAGGTAGCCCGATACGGTTGCCTGAGAAGAGAGTGCATCCATTGACTGAGCTCGGCTGATTCTGGGCAGAAGCTCAAAGCTGAAGGCCGTCATTGATTTTTTAGCCATTTTTTTAATGATGTCGGGGAATGAACCCGGCGCTAAAAAACTTAGAGTTGTAATCGAATCAGAAATGGAATTTAATTCGTCTTCGGTGAAAGGTTGCACTTTAGCGACTATGTCAGCTCCTGACAAAGCCTGATCTCTAGTTTTGGCAATTTTAATCCCTTTATTTAGATATGCGTCATCACTAAAACCGCTTGCAAGTCCCGCACCGGATTCCATCAAAATATCAATTCCCGCAGAGGTAAGTTTGGAAGCTACATCAGGAACCATAGCTACCCTATTTTCAAATTCTCGCGTTTCTTTAATTATGGAAAGCTGCATTTTATTAATTTAATCAAATTCTAAGGACAGTTTTTTTAAAACCACCGAGAGTAGTTTAATAACCACCAAATAATCCACCGAATTAACTAACTGTATACCTAATTATATTTGTTAGGTATCAGAATCTATCCTATTATAACCGTTTCGTCATCTAAGCTAAACTTTTCAGGTTTGGTCGTTCGCAACAAAGTTACCGCTACTACCGCTGCAGCCAATGCAAATCCCGAGGCGACAATAAAAGCTCGAGTAAATCCGTAAGTAACTGCAGTTTCAACAAATGGAATGTGCGGAATGGTTCCAGCAAAGCTATTTGAAGCCGTAGAAGAGGGTAAGTGATGCTGTGTTAGATATGAATTTATGGAACTTGTGGCATAAGAAGAAGAAACGGTAACTAGAATCGCCAAACCAAGCGATCCTCCAAGTTGTTGAGTTGTATTTAGCAGAGCTGAAGCGATACCAGCATCTGACTTTTCGATATTCTGGATTGCCGTTAAAGTTAGGGGTACAAAAGCAAGCCCCATTCCGACTGCCATTAAAGTCATCGGATATAAGATGTTTAAGTAGCTTGCGTGTACTGATATTCGCGACATTAAAAATAGTCCGATCGCCACGATTGCAGGTCCGACTGTGATTAAGATCCGCGGGTTTACTTTGCTTACCAACTTTGAAGTTACTCCCGAAATTACCACTATCAATAGCGTTACGGGTAGAAATGCCACACCTGTCTTAAGAGGGGAGTAGCCCATAATTTCTTGAATAAATTGTGCCAAGAAGTAAAACATTCCAAATAAAGCTGACCCGAGCGTTAACATTACAAGGTATGTTCCTACTCGCGTAACATTTTTAAGGATTCGAACGGGAATTATAGGGTCTTTGTAAACAAATTCGTAAACCACAAAGGAGAAAAGTAAAATTGCCGCAACAATAAGTGATATATAAGTAACCGGTGAGGACCAAGATGTTGAAGCGGCATGCGACAGGCCGTAAACGAGCATCGCTACCCCGCCAGTTGACAGCAATGTACCGAAAAAATCTAATCTTGATTTACTTCTTCCTGGTTCGTGAATTGCAAACGGGGTTAAAACCAAGACAATTAAACCAATTGGTACATTTATAAAAAATACCCACCGCCAAGAAAGATAACTGGTTAAAATACCACCTAGCAATAAACCGATTGCACTTCCTCCACCGGACATTGCAGCATATGCTCCCATGGCTTTATTTCGTTGGGGGCCCTGTTTAAAAGTTGTTGTTATAAGTGACAATGCCGTAGGCGAAGCGATCGCTCCACCGACGCCCTGAAGTGTTCTCGTAGTAATTATCCAAGCTTGGTCTTGTGCAAATCCCCCCAAAAACGACGATGTGATAAAAATGCTTATTCCAATCATAAACATTTTTCTCTTCCCGAATACATCACCTGCTTTACCGCCCAAAAGCAGGAGGCCGCCGAAAGCCAATGCGTATCCGTTTATGATCCATTGCAGATTAGCTTCGCTAAATTTAAAGGTTCTTGCAATCTGTGGAAGTGCTATGTTTACGATAGTAGCATCCAGTACCACTATTAACTGCGCCAAAGATATCACCAAAAGAGCGATTCTAAGCTGCTTTGATGTTAACGGCTGATCGAGTGTTTCATTTTGAGTTAGATTGTCGGTGTCGACCAATTTTTTAGCTTTCGAAATATAAACTATGAGTTGTTTTTCAGATAAACACTGAAAAAATTATGCGGTTATTAACAACAAACTTACGACTTTAAATTAAAGTTGAATTGATCAACAAACAACCACTATTCTATTTTATTGCTAATCTTACAGTTCAATGCAAAAAAATAGGCAAAAATAAAGCTCAGATTTATCGCCAACAATTTACCGTATTATTTTTAATTTAGGAATTTTAACTCAATTTAACATCCGGGTTTTATAGTTAGCGCAAATGATTTGATTTTGTTTCGTGACCACTGACTTTGATTTATCAGTCGTATTTGTTCCTACGCGTACTTTCTATTGTTTATAATTTCAATCTTTTGACCCAAATATTTCTGCTCAGATATCAAATATGAGATGCCGATGTGAGGACATTCTTCACATAGAAAGTTGCTGCACTACCTAAACGAGTTGATTTTTCGAAGCTTAATCAATGGCAGAAAAACCAAAAAACTTTAAGAGGACTTTGATTTTGTTAGTTTCATCGCATTTTAGATCCTGAGATATAGCTTTTAATCTTAACGCTCTGTTGCACTGCAATCGACAACGCCTCTTTCTTGGTTAAAATTTCATAAGCACTTACCGCCACAATGAAGCCTATGGATTCAACGGTTGCCGAAGTGTACATACAAGATGCAAGCTCGCCAGTTGACTTCTCAGCTGTCTTTTGTTTAATCAATGTTGTACAAAATCGCCCGTCCTCTGGTTTAAATTCAACTAAATACTCGTTGATAACCTTCACCTTTGCTCTTGAGTTTCTTAGAGTATGACTCATAAATTTAGCTATCGCTTCTTCTGCATCTTGAGACGATATAAATGGGATAATTTGAATCCAGATCCAATGTTTTTCAGCTTCAAATGATCACCAAGCAATGATTGATCCAGCCTTTCTTGCCCCCGCGCGGATAAATCTCCGAATTACTTTATTGACTTAACTAGCTAAGATCGTTTTGAAGATCGCATATACGGCCATTTAGAGTCGGGGAAGCGGGATTCGAACCCGCGACCTCCTGCTCCCAAAGCAGGCGCGCTAGCCAAACTGCGCTACTCCCCGAAAATTTACAATTCAATCTTAGTTGAAGTTTCAATATTTATGATTCTACATTTGCTTTACCGGCAATTTAATTAGCGTGAAAACTGCGGGATGAAATGAATTGGTTATTTCTAAAGGCAATTGACTTTGGTTAAACTTGTTATTTGTCGTAAGCCTTTTAGTAACTGTTTCGGGCTAGAAGTAAGATTTCTCTGGGTTTTACTGGCGGAGAAAATAGATAGCCTTGAACCACCGTGCAGCCGAGATCTCTTAAAGTTGCCAGCTGAGAGTCGGTCTCAATTTTTTGTCCTATCATTTTTGTTCCAAGTTGTTTGGCCATGTGTATTATGGCGGCAACCTTGGTTTCGCTGTCCTCGTTTAATTCTTCGGATAAGAGCGATTCTTTTATCGAATCCGGGTCTATTTTGAGGGCGTCAATGCCGTAGCTCCTCTCGGTATTATATATCTTAGAGTGAAGACCAAAATCGTCAACCGTTATTTTTGCTCCCAAAGACCTTAAACTATCAATATTGGCCAAAGTTTCAGAGTCATTTGATTCGAAAGCTTGTGAAGAAATCTCAAACGAAATTTTTTCAAACGGTATGCTTAGTTTTAATGCAGTTGCTTCAAAAAATTTAAATATTTCGGCATCAGATAGCGTGGCATTAGAAATATTGATTGACATATTGAGATCTAATATACCTACTGCACGCCATTGCGCAAGCTGTTTAAGGGAATTTTCTATAACCCATTTGTCTAAGAATATAATCGATCCTTGTTCAATGGCTGCAGCCATAAATGCTCCCGGCAGAAGCTTTCCCAATCTGGGATGATTCCATCTTACGAATGCTTCAACGCCAACTACTTTAGCTGACTGTATTTCGATTTGAGCTTGGAATAGTAGTTCCAATTGCCTTATGTCGATTTTCTCGTTAAGTTCGGTGGAGACGGGATTATCTTCACTTTCCAGCGCCATGAATTCGCCCGAAAAACTTTCGTACCTATTTCTTCCTGAAGTCTTTGCTCTGTACATGGCGACGTCGGCTTCATGAACAAGAGCTTCAAAATCCATATCCAAACGATTGCCGGTAGTTGCTATACCAATAGATCCCGAGGTATTGATTTCTTCATCTCCCAACGAAAACGGTGTGTTTAGCGAAGTCAGTATTCGTGTTGCAAGTCTTTCTATAAGGTTTTTGTCGATTGGTCCTGGAACGATGATTGAAAATTCGTCCCCACCTAATCTTGCAACCGTATCTTGAGCCCTAACGCTTTCCCGAAGCCTATTTGCTGTTTGGCAAATCAGATCATCTCCGGCGGCATGGCCCAAAGTATCGTTAACTTGTTTGAACTTATCAAGATCCACATAAAATACGGTAACGGGCTCGCGATTTCGAGAAGTACGGGTAATATCTTGCTTTAGTCGGTCTTCAAAAAGTCTCCTGTTGGGTAACCCCGTCAGTGGATCATGCCATGCCATATGAGATATCTGTTCCAACAAAAGTGTATTTTCAAAAGCTGTTGCAGCTTGAGAACATAACCCCTTAAACCTCTCTTTGGTTAATACGTCTTGTCCTGCATTTTTATGAGTTGTCGAGTTAAAGCCACATATTACGATACCGAGAGTTTCACGTTGAGATGAAACCAGCGGATAATACAGTAGATTATCAATATTCCAAATTGCAAAATTATTTGACATAAAGTGTGAACCTTTTTCTATGGAGATTGAAGAAGGTTCACCAGACAGAAGTGTAGTTTCGAGATTTAGAATCAGTTCTGGTGGAAACTTAACCAGCTCAGACGGTATCTTGTCGGCAACGTTAGCATCAAAGCATCTGGTTATCTCAACAAATTCATCATTTTCTTTGTCGTAACCGAGTACGACCACTCCCGCGGCATCTAACACTGATGGTATGGTTTGAGCCAAAATCTCAGCCACTTCATCCTTTTTCTTAATTGTGGCCAAACTGTTTCCGAAGTCAAGCAATGCTTTTGATGTTGCATCACTTAACCTGCTCTCAGAAAGAGATGTTGCTACATCTAATGCAACGGCAGCATAGTTTGCATAAACCAACAGAGTTCTTTTGTCATGTTCTAAAAATTTCATCGTGTCGGGGAGTAATGCCGCCAAGTATCCGTAATCATGTCGAGAAGATGAAATTTTTACCATCATTTTACTTGGGTCAGATTCGTCAAAAGTCCCGTTAACTATCTGTCTTGCAATAGTGTTGGCCTCCGATTCCAAAAGTCCGTGCCACTGTATTCTGAAGTTAATATCTAGTGATGTTTTTGCCACCAGTAAATATTTGGGTGCGTTTACCGCATTTGCGGCACGTTGCGTAATTCGTCTCAGGATAGAATCCAAGTCGTCAGACTCTAAAAGTTCAGCCGCGGTTGAATATACGGCATCCAGTCTGGAGGTGAGGGATTCTACCTGTTCTTTAAGTAATCTGTTCTCGTCCTCTGGGGTCAGGTTTAATTGAGACTGCTCTTCTGCAACTTGCTCTTCATCCCAGGCCATCGAATATAATGAAAGTTTGTCGTCCACAAAGTTTGACCACTGATGTTCTTGCCACCCAATTGTGTAGACGCAATGTCTGCCGCCTCTCGCTTGGCACTCTGTTTCGGTAAGTATTGCAGGCACAAGACCGAAAAGAACAGGGAATTGACTAACAATTCCTTGATAGAAAAGACACATCTGATAGTCGGCGTGAATACCTCCGTTAGTTTTTATTCTCACAATGGCGTGAGCGTCTCCAACTTCTAATGCCGTCGAGGTCGTAACGGTTGAATATTTTGGCAATATCCCAGAAATGTTTCTTAGAGCTTCTCCGACTGATGAAATAGATACAACCAAGTCTGCGACTCCAGTAGGCTCGTGCGGAAATAGATGGGCTTCACCAATTTTTCTTCCCACTTCTGGATCCCCGATGATTTTTCTCGCTGCTTTGAAAAGTTGCGATGCTTCATCATAGGTAAGCCAGGTAGTTGGTGATTCAAGTGAAGCAGCCTGTGCCGCCCCCACGTTTATCTCTTTAAAAAATGCATTTAACCCGATGTCTCCAAGGTGCGTTCTGATGTACCTGATAATTGACGCAGATACTATCCCTGACACATCGTTTGACATATTAAAGTTAATATTTTGGTTCATAGTGCTACTCATTTTTAGTTCCAGCTTTATATTTCGGCATGAGTGAACAGCGAGTAAATAGCCGGTATAAGTTTTGTAACGAATTAGAAACAAAAACTGTTAAAAACCAGCTAGATAACACAATAACCCCCAGCATGAGGCCAATGTGTTCATATTTAACATATTATACCAAGACTTACAAATTTTGAAAAGTTAGCAAGTGTTTAGTATAGTTTTAATACTAAATTGAAACAAAATACATATTAAGTTCGCTTATTTAGCACAGATTAAGCTCCGACAGTAGATCTTGAACGATTTATTGTTACGTCGTCGCGACCAAGATAAGCTGAAATCACATCGGGGTTAGCCAACACATCAGTTGTGTTGCCCTCCGCAATAATCTGTCCTAAGTGAAGACAAATAAGCCTGTCGGAAACATAAGAAACAAGCGGCACGTCATGTTCAATAATTATGAACGAAGCTCCAGTCTCGGCACTCAATCCTAATATAAGTTCACCCATGGCTTCTGACTCACGTTGAGCAATACCCGCAGAAGGCTCATCTAAAAGCAGCACTCTGGGTCTGTGGGCCATTGAACAAGCGAGATCAAGAACTCTTCTCGTACCGGTCGATAGTTCTGTAACAAATGCAGACCTGTATCGATTCAGCCCCATTTCCTCCAAAAGCTCTTCAACACGATCTTCGATTTTTTCCTCCGATTGAGTGACTGCATCAAGACCAAGCATTGAAGCAATTGGATCTTTGACTTCCACGTGTCTTTCTAGCGCAATGGAAAGAACTTCAGATACTGTCATGGACGGGAAAAGTTGAGCATCCTGGAACACTCTTCCAAGGCCTCGTCTTGCTCTCATATGAGCACTTAAACGAGTAACATCATTTCCGTCCAATATGACTTTACCGGAATTCGGCGCAAGGAACCCAGAACATACGTCAAACAGGGTTGTTTTCCCAGCACCGTTGGCACCGATGATTCCCAAAATTTCTCCTTTAGATACAGACAAGCTGACGTCATTCAGTACATTAATGGTGCCAAAGCGTCGGGTAACGTTCAGTACTCCGAAAGCTGAAGTTGACTTTGTGTCGATAACCCGTTTTGAAAAGGCTTCGTCCGTCGGCCTGCTGTGAGCTTTGGTAGCTGCTCGTAAAAACACTGATCTCAGCAAGTTCGGCTGTTGCTCTACGCTCGGAGTAGGCCCGGAGAATCTCACTTGGCCTCTTTCCATGAATACCGCCCTTGATGCGATGGCCGTGGCGACATTGACTGATTGCTCAACCACAACTACTGTCACTCCGCTAGCAGCCAGTGATTCAACGGCTTTGAGCAATTCTGCCACAACCGTAGGTGCCAAACCTAAAGAAAGCTCGTCAATAAGAATTACTTTTGCCTTACACAACAGTGCTTGAGCAATCGTTAGCATTTGCTGCTCACCACCTGACAACAAGCCGGCTACGGTATCCTTTCTTGTCTGCAAAATTGGGAACAAGGCAAATATTTTTGCCATGGTCTCAGAAACGAATTTTTTGTCTCGTTTATTTATCCAAGAAGCCAAATAAAGATTCTCTTTAACTGTAAGCGTTGGGAACACTCCACGTCCACCAGGAACCATTACAATTCCTTTTTTAACTCTGGAGATAGGATCTAACTTAGTAATGTCTTCACCCATAAACATAACCTTGCCGCTATAGGCAGGAAGAATACCTGCAAATACTTTTAGAATTGTTGACTTACCCGCACCGTTGGTACCCAAAAGAGCCAATACCTCCGCCTGTTTTACGCCAAAACTTACGTCAAACAGTATCTTGGCTTTGTCATATCCAGAATCTACGTCGATAGCTGCAAGAATTGAGTCGCTGAAATCTTGTGCGGCCGGCTGCTGGGCAGCGGGTTGTCCTTGTGATCCCTTTGTCTTTAACTCAAGTTCCTCTAAGGCATTTAATCTTACGACTGCATCGTGAGCGGGACCTGGTATGACCGTTGAAGGTCCTGAATCGTCAGATACTTTATCGGGTTCCAAAATTTCTTTAGGCACGAATATTTTGATAACAGCATCTCTGATTTTGTAGATAAAACCACCGAGACCTGCAGGGTAGATGTAAAGAATACCAAGTAGGCCAGCACCAGTTAAAAATTGTTCCAAAGAGGATGAACTTTTCCAGAAAAACAATATTGCCTCGACAAAAATAGCTCCCAGGAACCCACCCAAAATCGAACCCATTCCACCGAAAATTACCATCGTAAACACTGTAAGGTTTTGTGCAGGGTCGAAACCGCCTGCGGGAACTTGACCCAAAGACAGTGCGTAAAGGCTACCAGCTAATCCGGCGATAGCGCCGGCAAATCCAAACGCAATTAGCCTGACTTGCAACGGCGAAGCTCCATATGACGCTGCGGCTCGGTAGTTATCCCTGACCGCTCTGATAATTCTACCTGAACGTGTTTTTTGAAGATTTCTTGTTAAGAAAATTACAAGAAACAGCATAATTATCGTAAAGTAATACAAGGTTGACTGTTGGGTGAGATCAAATCTGCCTAGTAATCTGAATGTCGGAAACTGACTTGGAGTCAGCTGCGGAAAGTTGCTTGAATCGATTACGCCAGTATTAAGCATTACGGCAAAGGCAAGTGTCATAACGGCCAAATTCAGACCAGTAGTTCTCAAAGCAGGAATACCGATGATAATAGCAATTAAAGCGCCGACAATCGTAGCTAAAAGCATTGCTGGCAGAATCGGGAAATGGAAGCTTGTTAAGAATAATCCCATTGCTGCCGCACCGGCTCCCGTAAATGCCCACTGGCCAAGAGAGATTTGCCCGGCCCACCCCGTTAATACTACGAGCGAAATGGCTATCATTCCGTAGATGGCTATATCCGTAAAGAACAGTAAGTTTGATGCGTTGGAAATGGATCCGCCAAGATGCGGGATCATTATGACTACGATCGCGGCGATTGCTATTGTAATCCAGCTGAGAGCTCTAACCGCAGGAAGTTTTTTAACGGCACGCGATAACGGTCGAATCTCCTTAATATTAACGAATGACCCCAGCTCATTACCAGCGATTCTTGTAACAATTTGACGTTGCGTAAATAATGCGATGGCAATTAAAGCAAACAGTCCGATATATATCCAAGAGGATCTCGGGTAAGACCAGTAAACGGCCTGTTCGAATATTCCAATGAAGATTGATGCATACAAAGCAAGTGGCAGCTTTTCAAATCTGGCAATTGCAGCTGCTGCAAGCGGTGTCAAAAGGACTTCAGGTCCCAGAGGTTGTCCAAGTTGGATACCCTGAATTGGTTGAGAAAGTATGGCTCCGATCGCAGACAAGACAGACGCCACAACCCAAGTAATCAAAGAAAGCCTTCTTACCGGAATTCCAAGTAAAAGTGCTCGGTCAGCCGAATCAGATGAGGCCCTAATTCCTATACCGATATCTGTTTTAGCTAAAAACCACCAAATAAGTAGCATTACTATCGGTATAACTATTACAGCCAACAAGTGATTTTCTGTAAATACGTAACCACCTATCGTTGTCTGAAAATGAAAAGGAGCGTTAAATTTATCTCCGGATAATCCCCCAGTGCCGTATAGCGTCGGAATTTTATATTCCGCTGCTTCAAACAACTGCGCCAAACCGATTGTGGCTACGGTCAAAATCAGCCTGGGAGCATGTTGAAATCTGCTAATTATAACGCGGTCGATAAGTATACCCATTATAATCGCACTGGCTAAACCAATCAGGATCGCCTCCACATAGGAAAGCCCGTTGCCGAGTACCAGAACTACAGCAGTTGTGGATGCCACCCCTCCCAGTTCGGCCTGCGCAAAGTTAATTATTCTTGCCGATTTATAAACCAATACCAAACCCATTGCGGTCAAGCCACTTAATGCCCCGACTATGGCCCCGTCTAAAACTGTTCCCAAAGGAAGTTTGTTTGGCAAAACGAAGTAGCAGCAGAGCCAAAGGAGCAGGAATCCTACTATCGAAATTCCGTACCCCATTACAGTTTTGTTTTTAATATTCACCTTTTTTTCCTTTTCTAATTAGGTTTATTAAAATTTCATTTAAGTTTTAATATCTGAACAAAGCGGCAGTATAGTAACCGCAGAGACTTTTTGATTCTATGGACAACTGAGCGGTTTATGGTTGGGCAAAGCGGCAACTGTGTTCGAGAACAGATACTGTGTGCCATTATTACAAGCCACCCATGCTCCTTTGGTTCCATAAGCTGGAGTTCCGTTTAAGTTGCTTATCGCACTTGCTTTCCAATGAACTATGGCAAATCCGTTAGAGGGATCATATTTGTTTTGCTGCCATGTCCATTGACCGAAGATTCCATTCGCCGAGCTTGAAGGAAGGTCACCTCGGCTATTAAAAACACCCTGTTCAAATGTCACCGGGGTCAGATTCGGACCGGCCGCTTGCAAAGCGTCATAAAATTGCAGAAGTGACATATATACCAAATAATATGCTGGGCTTAACTGACTAAGCGGAGCACCGGTTTTTAGATAGGCTTGGTACGCTTCCTGTTGAATCTGATTCTGAGGTACGGGTTCACCCATAAATATCATATGATTGGTTTGATTCGGTGCATACAAGTTACCGTATCCGTCGCCACCAGTAAACGTGTAGGAAAATAGTCCGCCGAACAACCACTGCGGATAGTAGTTTGCGTTGTTTGCGGCTTGAAATACATACAACGGAGTTATAGGGTCACAGTCAATACATACTACCGTCGTTACATTTTCGGCTTTGAACTTAGCCATCATCGTTGCCGATTCGGTCGGGAACTGTGAAAGGTCAAATGCGTAAGATTGCATTATGGGAGCTTGTTCATGGTAGGTGTTTTGTAATAAATTCGAAGCCTCATTCGCACAAATCGTCCATTGGGGGGTATCTTGATAAATGATTCCAATTTTGCCGGTTTTACCTTCAGATCCAGGGCCCGCATCGGTTTGAGGAATTCCGTATACAGATTTAGCCAAAATTGCGGCTTCGGCGGTTGCCTGCTCTGTACAGTTGGGTCCGGGAGAATATGCGTATGGTGCGTTTTGCTGATAATACTGCTGAGAATTTTCGTAAATTGACATGGAGATAACTTTTGATAGTGCCAAGTCTTTGCTGTATGCCGACGATGCATCTATTAAGGACATATCGGCAAACCCGTGCAAACTGGAGGCTACATTAACTGCATCCGCTTTGGCTTGAGCCAATCCGCCGCCCGTGTCTTCTGCGATAAAGTTTCCTTGGCCTACAAACGGAACTAAATTTACTTTCCTGCCGTAAAGTTCAAACTCCTTGTTGAACAGGTTAATATATGCCTGCATGGTCGAAATTGCGTCCTGGTTTGTTCCGATGACTTTTTCGGGAACGATTCCGTACAAGGCATTTAGAATTGCCGAAGCGGCATATCTGTAAGTTAAATTGATTGTGGTCCCGGTGACCCCGTTATAGGTGGAACCGCCGTTATTGCCGCTCCATTTAGGTTCGCAGATCGGTGAGTAAACCGACCACGGTATTTGCGGTTTGTTGGGGCCACAGGCGACTCCGGAAACTGTTTGTCCAGGAGCACCAGGTGAAGTTGCCGGAGTTATATTCGAAGTATTTGCAACTACTGCCACCTGTGTCTTATTGGACGGAATGAATACTAAAATTAATACTAATGCCAAGACACCCGTGGCAAAAGTTATATATCTGTCAAATATTTTTTTAATCGGTCTTTCAACTTTAGCCAAAGCTCCCATGGCCGAATTTGACGATTTATTCTCTGGTGGCATATTTTCTACCGCTCCTTAAAATCAGTTTGTCTACTAAAGCATTTAAATAGCTTTAAACGTTTCAGTACTTTAATAATCTATTACATAATATATTTCTTAACAATTTATTGTCGACAGATTTCCAAATAACTTGTTAAAAAATTTTTATACATGCAAAAAACCCAATATAACTAAAAAACTCTAAAATACATTATAACCCTATAATTTTTAACTATAAGGTTAAACATGGAAGTTATCAAGTTTAGAACTGCGCGTTAAATAGCTATTCTTTGTTATTTTTGATACGATGTTTTGGAATATGAATTCGAATTAAGAATTTTTGTAAGCGTTAAGTCAAAAATTAAAAAATGAAAAACAATTCTTTTGCACATTTTTTTAGTTCCAAAGACGCGATACAACTTTGAAGTATGCAGTCTGCCCAATTTAAAGTGCCTATTGTTATTTCTATGAATAATTACTTAAAATAAACTGGAACACAACATCAACTGGAACACAACAACTGGAACACAACAACTGGAACAAAACTAATTAATTTAGTTTGAAAATTAAATTAATTGACTATTTGTAGCTATGTTATCACTTGTACATTTTCGTAACGGTTGTCCATTTACAGCAAGCCTTCTTGTTCCTACAAAAAAAGATTGCAGCCGCAATAGCGTTCGAGATTATCCAAGCGAGTTTCAGGTTTTCAATCTTAGTTGCATCTGTCAATAGTCGGTTAAATACTATGAAACGGGATATTTTTGATTACTTATCTATCACCGATATTTGTAAAATAAGTTGAATTAAGTTACCGCTTATATAAGTTCGATGCTTATAATCCTCAACTTTTACTGAGTTCCTCCTCATGTTTTAAAAATCTTTATTCTGTCTGTTTTGCCATAATGTTACTTGTTTTGGTGTATTCGAAAAAAATAAAATCTACCAAAACAAAATGTGAATTATGACTAGTAATCATCTTATAGACTTTGTAGTGAACAAATCAAGATGCCAATAGGGTGTTTGTTTGTTTTTTTGAATTATTTACTAAATTACTATTACCGTAACATTTACAAAAAAAGTGAGCACTGATGAGTGACTATTCATTAACCGAAAATAACTATAAAGCTACTTTGGTTCTAAATATAGATCGTAAGGTCGTTGATGAAAAAATGGGGAAGGTTCTTAAAGAGCTGTCAAATCAAATCGTCGTTCCCGGTTTTAGGAAAGGCAAAGTTCCGGCTCAAATTGTAAAGTCGAGAATTGGTATTGAAACCGTAGTGGAAGAATGCGTCGAAGAGATTGTTCCTAGCCTCCTCGAAGAAGCAATTGATAATGAAAAATTAGAAGTCGCTTCTAAGCCACGATTGGATAAAGTCGAAAACCATAAAGGTGATGTCGTAAAGGCGACGGTAACCTTTGACTTATTCCCATACATTCAAACCGGCGATTTAAACAGCATTGAGTTGGAAATAGAGTCGCCGATTGTCAGTGACGATGAAATTCAACATGAGATGAGGCATTTCCTTAAAGTTGACGCAGAACTTGAAGATGCGCCCGACGATAAGATTATCGACGAGTCGGATGTAGCTACGGTGGATTTAATTATACTGAATCCGACCGACGAAGAGTCAGAACCGCTTTTAGAGCGCAAAGATATGATTATTGATATCGACGATAATAAAGATTATGAGCAAATAGCGATTGCCCTGAAAGGCCACAAGCTAAATGATGAAGTAACCGGAGAGCTCTCGCTGGGTTCAGTTAAGGCGAATTTCAAGGCCGAAATTAAAAAGGTAAGAACTTTAAAACTACCGGAATTAAATGACGATTGGGTTAAGGCTAATTCTGAATACGAAACCGCTGACGCCTACGTTGAATCGGTGAGATTGAAGCTACAAGATAATAAGTATAATCAAGCATTAAGTTCATTAACGGCTGCTTTGTTTGATCATTATAAAGATGAACTTGTTAACGGGGTGCACGCCACTATGGTTATGGATATGGCAAGCACTGAGTATTCTAGGTTGACTGAAAAGCTCAAAGCCTCTAACCTTACCTTGGATAAGTACCTTAAAATTTTGAACATGTCCTATACGGAGTTGGAAGATTCAATTACAAATAGCGCTTTTGAAACGTTGGCGATGTCGGTTATGTTGCGTTCCGTCGCCAGGACACTCAATATAGACCCAAGCGAGGAAGAAATAGAATCTTTTATTTTTGATTCGGATAAACAGAATTTTGATAATAATTTTGAAAATTTTAAAAATTATTTTTTTGAAAAAGAAGAAGAAAAAAAAAAATTTGAACTAGCAGCAAATCTTTGGAAAGATTGGAAAAAAATCTTAAAATCTAAATCTTCTTCCAAAAAAGAAAACGAAAAGTATTTTTATTTTATGATTTAATTACATATAATTTAATTATTAAAATA
>DAHXLF010000219.1 GCA_027371755.1 Acidimicrobiales bacterium | reverse complement strand
CTTCACCGCGGTCTACCGGTTCTGTGAGCGCCGGGTCGGGCGAACGAAGTGCCGAAAGAGCGTTACGTACTGCCTGGGCGGTGCGAGGAAGGCGTTTGAGCGAGAGCCACTTGCCAATGACATCATTGTCGGCGGGGTCTATCCCAATAGGACAATCGAATCGTCGCGTCCAGTCCACAGGTTAAGGACTGGAGAGACTCAACGGCTGGAGAGCGAAAACAAGAGGATGCCTAGGAATGTCTAGGCTTTCTGGAGCGGAACGACACGAGCAGAGAGAAGTGCCTCGCCGTAGGCCATGCCACTCTCGTTTCGAACGCGTCGTGCGGCTTCGACAGTATCAACTTCCTCACCGCAGACCGAGACTAGCTCAGGTACGTCAAGCGCCGCAAGCAAGCTTAAAAACGAGCTTGGTGGGCGGCCCCATTAAAGGATGTCGAGTACCGGGCGGACCTCGTAGTTGTCAACAGGGAGCGGAATACAGTTGAAGAAGTTTCGGAGTAGGAATTCGAGATCTCTCGCACGCTCGGGAAAGCGCGTGGCTTACCTAGTTTGGTAGTTTCTGGTAGCAGACAGTTTCATCGTAATGGTCGAGGAGGCGTGGCCGGACGAGGCCTTCAACCCCGTTCATGGCCAGTAGGGCACTGACTCTAACCGCGAGGCGAGGTTCAGTGCGGAATTCGTGCTCCCATGTACTGGCTGGTGCCTCGACAAGGTGAGGAAGTTGATACTGTCGAAGCCGCACGACGCGTTCGAAACGAGAGTGGCATGGCCTAC
>DAHXLF010000218.1 GCA_027371755.1 Acidimicrobiales bacterium | reverse complement strand
AGTAAATATTTTATTCAATAATTATTTTAAATTTATTTAAAATAACCATTAAATAATTTATTCAATTATTAAATATTTTAATTTATTTAACACTTGTATTAAATTAAATATTTTATTTATTTATTAAATATTTTTAATTTATTTAATCTAAACATTAAATAAATCAATAAATATTTTTAATTTATTTAAACTATTAATTAAATATTTTAAATTTAGTTAGCACATATATCAAATTAAATATTTTATTTATTCATTAAATATTTTTAATTTATTTAATTTAATTATTAAATATTTTTAATTTAGTTAACACATATATCAAATTAAATATTTTATTCATTAAATATTTTTAATTTATTTAATTTAATCATTAAATTTAATTAACACGTCCATCAAATTAAATATTTTATTTATTCAGTATATAGTTTTAATTTATTTAATATAATCATTAAATAGTTTTAATTTAGTTAATATGTACATCAAATTAAATATTTTATTTATTCATTAAATATTTTTAATTTATTTAATATAATCATTAAATAGTTTTAATTTAGTTAACACGTGCATCAAATTAAATATTTTATTTATTCATTAAATATTTTTAATTTATTTAATCTAATCATTAAATATTTTTAATTTAGTTAACACATGCATCAAATTAAATATTTTATTTATTCATTAAATAGTTTTAATTTATTTAATCTAATCATTAAATAGTTTTAATTTAGTTAACACGTGCATCAAATTAAATATTTTATTTATTCATTAAATATTTTTAAT
>DAHXLF010000217.1 GCA_027371755.1 Acidimicrobiales bacterium | reverse complement strand
ATAATATATAAAACCAATTAATTGATTTAAATAATAAAGATATAAAAATAAGAAATAACATCATATAAAAAATGAAAATAATATAATATAAAACTATTATGATAAGATGATTAAATAAAATCATATATTAAAAAATATTAAATTAGTAATATGTTGATAAAATACTAACTCGCATTTCATTTTTTCATTTTAAATCAATTTTATTTCTTAATTTTTTTCTTAATTTTTTTATTTTTAATTAATTTGATTTTTATCATTTTTATTTATCAATTTTATTTCTCGTCATTTTTATTTTATATCAATTTAATTTTTATCAATTTTATTTCAATTTTTAAACATTTTAGTTTTTCATGATTTCATTTATATAATTTTTATTTTAAATAATTTTATTTTTCAACTTTTTTTATTTCTCAGCTTTTAAATTTATCATTTTTATTTCTTATTATTTTTAATAATTTAATTTCTCAACTTTTTTTTTTATTTATTGTTATTTTAAATTTTTTATCACTTTTATTTCTAATCATTTTAATTTTATTATTTTTTAGTTTCATCATTTTTTAGTTTCATTATTTTTTTATTATTTTGTTAATTATATCATTTTTAGTTTTATCATTTTTAATTTTATTATTTTTAGTTTTATCATTTTTAATTTATCATTTTTTACTTTTATCATTTTTTTAGTTTCAAGATCAGTTTTGTGTCTCATCATTTTAGTTTTATTTCAATTTAATTTTATTTCAATTTTATTCCAGTTTATTTTAGTTTTTATTTTGTTTTAAATTTAATCTCGA
>DAHXLF010000216.1 GCA_027371755.1 Acidimicrobiales bacterium | reverse complement strand
CCACGCCATCGCGGCGTCCCTGGACGAACTGACGGGTCGATCGGAGCGTTCGGACTTGAGTCGTCGCTGATGTCTTTGACGTCCTGATCCGGTCACACGTATCGAATGATTTGGTTCAACGTTTGCAAATCCTTTTTAGAGATAGAAAACACGGCGGTCTGTCAACTTCGTCTGTCGTGACGAGCGCATCCTTGGCCACGACGTCACAGCGGGGTCGTAGGCTCGAGCTTGCGACACTCACGCGACAGTAACTGGTGCAAAACGGTGGCGATTGGAGGCGAAAAGTGACGAACACCATGGCCGTGGCGTTGCTCGTATTCCCTGGTCCGACCTGGACCAAAGGTTGTGGAGCGGGCGACGAGAATCGAACTCGCGTTCTCAGCTTGGGAAGGAGCCTGTTCAAGCCGCGAACCTTTTTTGTCTTACCTGATTAAGCGGCAGAATCCATTGTGAGAAGAATCTTGCAGGGGCAAGTGGGCAGGTCTTGGGCAGGTCACAGTCTCCATGAAGTCCGGGCGGTTCATTCTCTAACTGGGATTAGTTTCTGAGTCAGGTGTTTGCTCCCCTACCGGTTGTTGCGCCCAACGTGTTGGACGGCGCGGAGACGATGGAATTCGTGACTCCGGGCTGGGCCACGTAGCTCGGCTGACGTAGGGCCACACCTGCAAGTAGCACGGCGAGTCGATATTCATGCCCATCCCGACAGCCCGTTCGGAAACCATCTGCTCGTCAAAGCAGTTGATGACCGCCGCAATTACCATGTGGTCGAACTGGAATCCGAACCGCACCACA
>DAHXLF010000215.1 GCA_027371755.1 Acidimicrobiales bacterium | reverse complement strand
TTTTTATTGAAATCAGATACCAACCGGCCATACACAAATGAAGACGTAAATTGCGCCGCACCATCGCAGCTTTGTAACATTAGGTCGCATCAAGCCTTCAACGCAACAGTTTCTTTAAGTTTATCAACTGGCACAAGCTGACAACGCAGCTTAGTTCCACTTATGATGAGGTTGTAGTCGAAGACCTCAATATTGCTGCAATGAAGCGTTAGATGGCTAGGCGTGAATTCAGACGCTCTGTTTCTGATGCAAGCTTACCGAATGTTTCGTCCTATGCTCACCTATAAGATGGGCAGATCAGGCGGCACTCTCAGCATTGCTGATCGCTGGTATTCTTCGAGCCAGATACATCATGATAGCGGTTGTCGCCTGAGAGCATCACACAAACTCGATAAGATGCTTGTTTGTGTGGAAACTGGTGATCATGTGGATCGTGATATCAACGCAGCGAAGAATCTCCGTGACTGGCCGGAGTTAAACGCCAGTTCTGATCTAGTTGAAGCCAGCGTCCCTGTGGATACTCAGGACCGCTCGCAACGGTGCCCAGGCAAAGACTGCGGGAACACCCGCTGCCGAGGAACGACTGTAAGACATCTGCGCAACCACCTGCCGGTTGTGGTGAGACGAGAATCAAGTCACGCAAGGGATGAGAAACCCCGCAAGGGGAAGTCACATGAATGATCATCATAGATCACTTTGTGGCAACGGAATGTCCTGTAATGGAAGCTGGACAAATTGCGAAACTTCAACAGGATTGCTACAAACTCCCGAACTCCCAGCAACTTTTATAACC
>DAHXLF010000214.1 GCA_027371755.1 Acidimicrobiales bacterium | reverse complement strand
TATCTGTTATAAACGGATCTACAAATAGGGTAACATCAACAATAACGGTAGATAATTTTCCAATTGGTGTAGCGGTAAATCCAAATACGAATACAATCTATGTTGCAAACGAAGGTTCAAATAACATATCTGTTATAGACGGATCGACAAATAGTATAACTACAACTATTGGAGTAGGATCTCAGCCACAAGCGGTAGCAGTAAATTCAAATACAAATACAATCTATGTTACAAACTACGGTGATAATACTCTATCTGTTGTAGACGGATCGACAAATACTGTTACTACACCAATATCAGTAGGTACGAACCCAGTAGGTGTAGCTGTTAATCCAAACACAAACATAATTTATGTTACAAACAATGGTTCAGCGACCCTATCTGTCATAAATGGATCGACAGATACCCTTACTACAACAATATCAGTAGGATCAAGTCCATCTGGTGTAGCGGTTAATCCAAATACAAATATAATTTATGTTGCAAATAGTGTTTCAAATAGCCTATCTGTCATAAATGGATCGACAAATACCCTTACTACAACAATATCAGTAGGATCAAGTCCATATGGTGTAGCGGTTAATCCAAATACAAATACAATTTATGTTGCAAATAATAATTCAAATAGCCTATCTGTCATAAATGGATCGACAAATACCGTTACAACAACAGTGTCAGTAGGTACGAACCCAATTGGTGTAGCAGTAAATCCAAATACGAATACAATTTATGTTGCAAATAATAATTCAAATAGCCTATCTGTCATAACTGGATCGACAAATACCGTTACAACAAC
>DAHXLF010000213.1 GCA_027371755.1 Acidimicrobiales bacterium | reverse complement strand
TTGGAACAATATGGTTTTCCACTTCCGCCAGGCAAATCCCAACAGGTTACATATGAAAAGTGGGTTAAATTTGTAAGTTCAATGGATATTGTAGACAATGCTACTCAATATCAAACTCAAGATCATAACACCGCAACTTGTGAAAATTGTGCAGGCGCAGTTCCCAATCACTATGGCTATATAGTGAATACACCTCCCGGATATTACCCTGTTCATTTGCAGTACCCTCCGAAACCTAACCGACAAGGAGACTACATATCTAACATTACAGCTGAATATACCCAAATAAAAGCTCATACAACATCCTGCCAACACTAGATAGCGCTAGTGACATTCCATACTTATCTTTAATAAGTTGTTGTACCATCTCTCTAGTCCACAAAGCAAAAGAGAACTTCAATTGAAGTGGATTCTTTCCAACTACAATCTTACGAATGGTATTTAACTGTCTTGAGTTAAGTTTCTTCGGTCGACCATAAAGTGGCTTGGAAATAAGTCCCTGATCACCTCTTTTTTTAAAGGTGCGCAACCATCGATACACCGTCGAATAGTGAAGCCCTAAGGACTTGGCAATAACTTGAGGATCTTCACCTTCTTCAACAATCTTCGCCACCGCTCTCTTGCGAAGCTCCTCAAGTGTTCCGTGATCAAGTTTTCGTCCATCGTCTTTTCTCATACCTCAATTATAGCATTATTGGTACTACTTATGGGTTTATTAGTAAGTTATCTGCAGCTTTGATTAAATCAAGCTTATTGGCTAATTCATCAATTAAAACTAATCCTGCATGGGATACAC
>DAHXLF010000212.1 GCA_027371755.1 Acidimicrobiales bacterium | reverse complement strand
CTTACACATCAATATTTCTCTCATGTCATTATTTTATTTTTTTGATATTTTATTTTTTTTGTTATTTTTTTGATATTTTTTTATTATTTTTTTATTATTTTATTTTTTTTTATTTTATTATTTTATTTTATTATTTTATTTTTTTATTTTATTTTTTTGATATTTTATTTATATTTTTTAATATTTTATTTTTTTGATATTTTATTTTTTTGATATTTTATTTTTTTAATTTTATTTTTTTGATTTTTTATTTTTTTTGATTTTTTATTTTTTTTGATATTTTATTTTTTTTTATTTTTTTTATTTTATTTTTATTTTTCATTAATATTTATAATATATTGATATATTGATATACTTATTATTTAATTAATACATAATATATTTATTTACATACAAAATATTTATTTATATGTAGATATTTATTTCATATGAGTATTTTTTATATACCTTTAATTTTAAAAAATATTTCACTTTAAATATATTTCTATAAATCATATTGAATTATCTTTAAAAAAAATAATGATATTTATATTCGATGAATTAAATTTTTTGAATTTGATTTGACAGTTTTATATGATAAAAATTCATTTAAATTTTTGCCAAAAAATTTTTTCCTAAACATATTATTTTTCATATAAAAAGAATGTTTGTATAAAATATTAACTTCTAAAATATTATACTAGATTAATATTAAATAATTAAAAAATAATTATCATCAAATTATAATGATTAATTATTATTAAAATCTATAACTATAAAATAATAACGTATAAAAAATAATAACCTGT
>DAHXLF010000211.1 GCA_027371755.1 Acidimicrobiales bacterium | reverse complement strand
GAAAATCACTCGGACATGACTTTGAAATAACATCGTTCACGGTTTTTTCAATTGTTGTTAGAGTTCGCTCCCTAAGATCATAGCCTTCTAAAATTTGATCTCTTAACGAATAGATAACCTTTCTCTGGGCATCCAAAACTTCATCGTATTTAAGTGTTTCTTTACGGATCTCGGCGTTTCTGCCTTCTACCGCATTCTGTGCACTTTCTATACCTTTTGATACAAGTCGAAACTGGATAGGCATGTCATCGGGAATACCTCTTTGAACAACCCAATCTACGGCGCTATTAGCAAATATTCGAATCAGATCATCTTCCATGGAAAGATAAAATTTGCTCTTCCCTGGGTCTCCTTGTCTTCCCGAACGGCCACGAAGTTGATTGTCAATTCTCCGACTCTCGTGTCGCTCGGTACCTAGAACGTAAAGCCCGCCGAGATCTCTTATTTCATCTCCCTCTTTCTGACATTCTACCTTAAATCTTGCCAAAAGCTCCTTATATCGTTTTTCGTAATCTTGACTTTCGGGATCCAATTTTTCTTTAAGGATCTCTTTTTGCGCAAGGCCTTCGGGATTACCACCAAGAAGAATATCCACACCTCGTCCTGCCATGTTCGTAGCAACTGTAATGGCGTGAAGTCGACCCGCTTGGACTACAATTTCAGCCTCTCTAAAGTGCTGCTTTGCATTCAATACTTCGTGTGGAATTCCTTCCTTTGTCAATGCAGCGGACAAAACTTCAGATCTATTGACCGATGCCGTACCGACCAGAATTGGCTGACCCCTTTCGTAATGTTCTTTAATATCTTCT
>DAHXLF010000210.1 GCA_027371755.1 Acidimicrobiales bacterium | reverse complement strand
AATAAGATAAGATAAAATTTAAATAAAATTTAAATGAGATTAAATAAAAATGAGATAAAATAAAATCAAGGTAATATATAATTAAATCAAGATAAAATAAAATCAAGATAAAAATAAAATAAGATAAAATAAAAATGAGATAAAATAAAAATAAGATAAAATAAATAAAAGAAATTAAATCGAATTGAAATAAATAAAATCACTTGAAATAAATAAAAAAACAAGATTAAATAAAAAAAATTTAAAATTAAAATTGAAAAAAATTAAAATAAATAAGATAAGATAAAATTTAAATAAAATTTAAATGAGATTAAATAAAAATGAGATAAAATAAAAAATTGAAATGAAATAAAATAAAAATGAGATAAAATAAAAATTGAAATAAAATAAAAAATGAAATAAAATAAAAATAAGATAAAATAAAAATGAGATAAAATAAAAATGAGATAAAATAAAAATTGAAATAAAATAAAAATGAGATAAAATAAAAAGAGATGATACAAAATAAAATTAAAATAAATTAAAAAAGATAAAAATAAACCGAGATAAAAATAAAAATGGGATGAAATAAAAACGAGATAAAATAAAAATGAAATAAATAAAAATGAGATAAAAAAAACGAGACAAAATAAAGCGACAAAATAAAAATGAAATGAGACGAGATAATATAAACAAGAAAAATAATAAAATGAGATAAAAATAAAAATGAAATAAAAATAAAAACGAGATAAAATAATAAAATGAGATAAATAATTAAATGAGATAATATAAAAAGAGATGATACAAAATAAAATTAAAATAAATTAAAAAAGATA
>DAHXLF010000020.1 GCA_027371755.1 Acidimicrobiales bacterium | reverse complement strand
AATTGATCTGTTCTAAAGAATATAGTTTTTACAAACCGAACAATTATTTTTGAACTCAACTATTTTTGAACTCAACGTTTGCCACCCATGAAGCCCTTTTACAATCCGGCATAATCAATGCGGATGAGACTACGGTTTCGGACATCAACCCTGAGCGCATTGGAGTCATGATAGCTACGGGTGTCGGAGGCTTGGAAACGTTGGAAGGGCAGATTGAAGTTCAACTGAACAAAGGCTCAAAAAGGGTTTCTCCGTTTTTGGTGCCCATGATGATGTCAAATGCTGCATCGGCCAACATCTCAATGCGATACAAATTTCAGGGTCCCTGTGAAACCGTAATTACAGCATGTGCTTCAAGTACTCATTCGATTGGAAATGCAGCCAGACTTATAGCCACCGGAAGATGCGACGTTATGGTTGCCGGCGGTGCCGAAGCTCCTTTAACAGCGACAGGAATAGCGGCATTCCGAAATATGACCGCTTTATCGACCACAGACGTGTCAATGCCATTTGATGCTCACAGAGACGGATTTATAATTGCCGAAGGTGCTGCTACATTGGTTCTAGAGGATATGGAACATGCAAAAACACGCGGTGCGACAATTCTAGGAATTATCATGGGTGCTGCGTCATCTGCCGATGCACATCACATTACAGCACCTGCTCCAAATGGAATAGGGGCTCTAACTTGCATGCAACTCGCCCTAGATGATGCCAATCTCTCACCGCAAGATATTGTTCACATAAACGCTCACGGTACTTCTACTCCCTTAAACGATGCGGCCGAAGCCGAAGCCGTATCTAAACTATTTTCATCCAATAGACCTCCGGTAACTTCGATTAAAGGTGCAATTGGTCATGCACTTGGAGCCGCCGGAGCCATAGAGGCCGTGGCATGTATATTGACTAACCAAAAAAGAACCATACCCCCCACTATCGGACTAAAGCAACTTGATCCCGAATTTGATATGGACGTCGTGAAAGATGAACCCAGGGAGTTTACTCCGGGTAATATTATTTCAAATTCATTTGGTTTCGGTGGGCATAACGGATCATTAATAATAGGACCTTCTATTTAATTCGGGTTATTTAATAGTGCGAGCCGGCTTTAATGTAATTTTTTGAGTTGACTTGTAAATATTGTAGGACAATTGATCTGTTCTAAAGAATATAGTTTTTACA
Source organism: Acidimicrobiales bacterium (assembly GCA_027371755.1). Taxonomy (GTDB): domain Bacteria; phylum Actinomycetota; class Acidimicrobiia; order Acidimicrobiales; family JABEUL01; genus JAJZNL01. The sequence goes on along the minus strand of DAHXLF010000020.1, from coordinate 22,887 downwards.
AACCGAACAATTATTTTTGAACTCAACTATTTTTGAACTCAACGATTGCCACCCGTTGCATATTAAATACCAATGGCATATTAAATACCAATGATTTTCGGGTTGTAGATAATAATTCTCCCACAACCTACCAATAGGTAATTTATTTACATGTTACTGCATGAACGAATTAGGCACTTGCAAGAATTAGGCACTTGCAAAACGATTAGATCTAACTTTTAAGAAATTCCTTAAGATCATTTAGAACGGGTATCGGTCCTGGATCCACTCCTATAATTTCGGCCATTTTAATTGAGATTAAATCTGCCTTAAAAATAATATCGAATAACTGGCATAGATCACAGTCACCTTGGGCATTAAGTTCCACTACTTCTCGCACTTGTTCGTTTAACACCTCTTTGACCCATTGCATCCTTCTATTCATCTGCGGATGAATATCGTCAAACTTAATCTGTACCAACGAAAGTACCTGCCTTGTAACATCACCCATTATTCCCCAGCCTGCAAGTTCATTGTGACACAATTCCGGGTAAACGTTGACGAATGCTGGTGCCTTGACATTTTCGTTTATCTGTTTCTTTAATCTGTCTACGGCGACCTGTCCCATTCCCGCTGAAGAATAGATCAACGGTATCGTGTTTACCAGAGAATTGGATACATCGTTTATCAATTTTGACTCGTATAGATTTTTATTCTTTCCCAGATGTTTTATAGTGGCATCAATCCAGTTATTAGCACCGGGCAACAGGCCGACCTGCTCTAGGATTTTCAATACGGGAACGGTCATAGCTCCGATTGCTGCTCGCGGCTGAGGAATAGAATTTGGTAACTTTATGTGCTCAATTTGCCATTCGGAAGCTAGCTTCTCCAGAGCACCGCCGGAACTAATAGCGACCATAGACGCGCCGGCTTCATAACACTCTTCTGATGAGGTGACGGTTTCTTCAGTATTGCCGGAAAAAGAAATTGAAATTACAAGACTGCTTGTACCCACGAAAGCTGGCATTTCATACGACTTAACCACGGTAACGGGCACGGGTGACAATTGACTCGCAAAACTGGCGGCAATATCCCCAGCGATGGAACTCCCTCCCATTCCGAAGATAACGACGTTTTCAATGTTATCGTGATTGATTAACTTCAGGGGTTTATAAGCATTTTTTGCTTGGTTCATTTGATCAGGCAAGTCAAGTACTGCCTGCAACATGTTACATGTATCCAACAAAGTTTTTAGTCCTTAATAGTAATATTTTTTTAAAATAATTCTCACCGATTGTCCGGTTCAAATGTTGGTTTAATATTGTTATCTTTGATCAGAGTTTGAATTCTGAGATCTTCCTCTGTGCTAGCTGCAACAGACTCAGATACCAAAAGCACCGGTATATTTTCCTTAATCGGATATATGCGCCTGAGTCTCGGATTATAAAAAATCTCTTCACTTTCAATATAATAGAGCGGGCCCTTGTCTTCCGGGCAAGCTAACAAACTCAAAAATTCACTGTCAATTTGAGCCATCTCATTCCTCCTGTCATCTTATGAGACCACAACTATGTAGTCTTAGTATTTTCATTAGTTATTTCGTCGTTTCTAAGTTGAATTAAGAGTTATTGCAGTCTTCTACAAGCGACACTGCTTACACAACTAATTGTAAATATGTGCCACGGTTAATTTTAACAAAGTATACTTGCGTACTTTTACCGGTGATCTTTTATCGTCAATATTATACCTACAAGAATTAAACCTTATCGGTTTTATCTGTAGTTAAAGAATCCAAGTCCTCAATGATCTTTAAAATATCATCAAGATTTTTCATCATATTATCGTAGGTATCGGCTTCCAGATTTATCCTAAGCAACGGCTCCGTATTGGATGGCCTGATATTTACCCACCAAGAATGAAAATCTAATGTTATTCCATCAAGGCGGTCGATTGAAACAGTTGATTTTGCAAAGTAATTCTCTATGCCGTCTAAAATCTGAACCGTATCTTTAACGGTTACGTTTCTTTCTCCGGAGGCAAAGTATTTCTCAAAGGGCTTACGAAGCTCTGACAGTTTTTTACCGGATAACAATATTAGCTCGACAATAATAAAGGCTGCGATTAAACCCGAATCGGCTCTGTAATTATCTTTAAAGTAGTAGTGACCGGAATGTTCCCCACCAAATACGGCATTAGTTTCAGCCATTGTTTTTTTAATAAACGAATGACCCACTCTGGTTCGAACTGCACGTCCTCCGTTAGACAAAATAGTTTCAGGAACTACCTTAGAACATATTAAATTATGCAAAACGGTTGCACCGGGATATTTTTTAAGCATTGAATCGGCAACTAAAGCCGTAGTAATTGACCCGGACAGCGGCTGGCCTAAGTCATCTACTAGAAATACCCTATCGGCGTCACCGTCAAATGCCAATCCTACGTCAGCTTTGGTCTCTAATACTTTGTCAATTAAATCTCTTTGATTCTCTTCCTGTATTGGATCTGCGGGGTGGTTCGGAAATGTTCCATCAAGCTCGGGGTAAAGAATTTCAAGCTCTACACCCATGCCTTGGAATGCTGCGGGAACAATTAAACCACCCATCCCGTTTGCGGTATCTGCCACTACCTTCATTCCACCAAAGTCAGTTACGCTTACGAAACTTCTGACGTGTTTAACAAATTCATCCAATAAATCAGAATCCCCAATAAGATCAATGTCGCCTTCGAGTATTAAGTCATCTTTCAAAACGTCTTTTGCCAATACTTTAATTTCAAGCAATCCCGTTTCTTCACCTATCGGAGAGGCTTTAGGTCCGCACATTTTAATACCGTTGTATTGAGCGGGGTTATGAGATGCGGTAAACATAGCACCGGGCACATCATAAAACCCCGATGCAAAGTACAGCATGTCAGTTGAAGCCAGGCCTATGTTGATAACCGTAACTCCAAGTGACGTAACCCCCTCGCAAAAGGCCTCTATGAGTTTATTCCCCGTGGGTCTCATGTCTCTGGCCACGACGATGGCATCAGAAGATACGACCTTGGCAAATCCATACCCAATAGCTCTTGCCATAGTTTCATCCAGATCTTCCGGGCAAAGACCTCGAACATCGTAAGCTTTAAAAATTTTATCGAATGCTTCATCAATCGATTGGGACACGGCGGCACCTCTTTCAAATAAACCTAAATTACGGCCATAATATTTTCTGTTTTTAGGCGATAACTTAATAATCAATATTAATCCAACCAGCCCTAAACCCGATAAAAAGTACTCTATCCAGTCGATGGGTTTGGGGCCAAAAAACAAAGTTACATGCTTAGACGTAGGTATCACCACCATTTGGTTCGGAAAAATTCTATACGGCCCTACTGCATTTTTTGCCTGCCAGTTGGGAAAATAGGAAATCTTCACCTCTACGGGAACCCCTATTTTGTTCACATTAAAACTAATTGAACTTAATGAAGTCGAAACATTTGTAATTTTTACCGGTGCTAACCTAGGCTCCTTAAGTGACGTCAAATCGACTCCACGTGTTGGCGACAGTTCACCTTTATACGCAGAGATCTTCTTCCATGCATTTGGACCCGATGCTGCGACCTCTATTCTCCAGTCGGCGGGATCTAAATACCAACTCTGGGCAGCCGTAGTCCATGAGCCTATGGTTGGCGGATTGGCGGGAGGAATCTTATCTAAAACAACTGGATTGTACTTCAAGGCTCTCACTAACTGACTTTTTGCTACTTTATACACGTACCACCTAACGCTCGCTGGCGGCGTAAATCCTGGAGGTACCTCAAATGGGCCGATAGTATCAATTAGCGTCAATGACGGATTTATTAAAGCCTGTCTATTTATCTGCGGCGATGAGACCATTAGGTATCTGACGCCCATCATCTGCAGGTGCTCTACCCCTATGGTCACATCCTGCTCAGTTGACCCATATGTTAATCCTTGCATCGCATAATCAGGAACTTCTGAAAGTTCAGCTTGATTTATAAAGTGGAACGGTGTTGTCGCCGAAGACTCAAAAAATAACCCCTCCTCGGAATCAATACAATTATTTGTGAAATAGGGAAGTAACATTAAAGCCATCGGGGTGCCAAATCGATCCAGGCTCGGCGAATATTCCCAAAAAGCCCTCCCACATCCATACTCGCTTCCCACCTTTTTCATTGTGTTAATGACCTTGGCAAATTCCTTATAAGAAGGTTTTGCCTGATAGCCCGTAAAATTCCAATTAACCCAACTTTCGGCATTATTTTTTGACACATAGCCTACAATGGGTAAACTTACCGTGCCTTGCGTTTCACTCCCGAATGTAGTTTCGACGACAATCAATAAACTACAAAGAGCAATCAAAACTCCGACAACGCCACGGACGACATTACTTTTTTTGATTAAAAGGTGGGGCCGAAAATTGCCCATAATAGATTTAAATCCATTAGCACAAGCAATTGCTATCTCCCCGAATCCAATGCCTGCCAAAGCGTAAATACTCAATGCATACGTAGGCAATAACCTGGCATTATAAAGTTTGGAATCAAACGGAAGGAATCTAAAGCCTAGAGCCGAGATTAATCCAATAATCATAAAAATAACGGTAACCGGTCGTTTGAACCAGAGAAGAAGTGAAAATACGGCAGATGCAATAAGTAGACAGACGTATAGTGGAAAAAATACCGCTCCAGCACCTGTTATCCCCAACATCAACACACATAAAATGTAATTCTTATTGTTATAAAGAGCAAAAAATATCCCGACATATAAGAGTAGAATTACCCACCTATAATCAAACGGCGTAAGATATTGATAATATGCAACTATTTTCTGGTAGCCCATATTGGTGGTATAGGCCAGATTGAGCGAAAAAGGGAAGGCCCAAAACGCCATCGAGATACTGGCTATAGTACCAACCAACAATGATCTTAGAAATACCGATACATATGTCTTTGGATGGTTGAATATAAATACGGCCACTAATGTGATTACCACACACAATAGTGCTCCTAATAAGTGGCTCATTGTTGCACCAATAAACAACGCAGCACATAGGAAAGCTCCCTTGGAGGTTCGATACCAGCGAATTAAAGCGGCAAAAAAGAATAAGCAGAATAGTAGCGAAATAGAAAAAGAGTATTCGCCTGCCAAAGTAGAAAATATATTACCGCCGTCGATTGTATAAGACTGATTAATTAAATAAGACACCATTGCAACCGACATCATTGACGGCATGGGGTTAGGCAACCTAGCAGATCTACCAACGGTCCAAACCGCAAACGGCAAAAGGATCGGCCCTAAAGATATGATTAGCTTAAAAGCAACAGAATAAGGAAGCACGATAGACAGTAAGGCAACCATTAAGCTTGGAAGCGGGAAATAAAAGACATTTACCGGCCAGCCGTTATACCAATCGGGACTCCAACCTGTAATTTGGCCTTTCGGGAGTAGATGCATTAGCACAAAATAGGGAATGTCGAGGTGACCACCGTAGTCCCCTCCCGTTAAAATTGAGTTTGAAAATATCAAACTCGGTTGCATGATCATCAGAACCACGATCACCGATACAATCATTATGCACAGGTCAATAAAACCGTTAGTGCCCTGCCTCTTAAGCCATCTGCTCATTATCGCGCCCGTATCAACATAACAGCAGCTACTGCATTAAATCCCATATGTGCAAAAATAGTCGTCCCGATTCTGTTTGTTCTGAATGCAATAAATGCTAAAACCATTCCGAATAATGCCAATGCCGGGAATTGGAGAAGCTCGCCATGCACCAAACCAAATGTCAAACCCGAGACAATGATTGAAATGCCAGCATAATATTTGGTGCGATTTTTTAAAGAATCCATCAATGCCCTAAGCAAAAACCCCCTGAAAAAAATCTCCTCGGCTATAGGAGCTATAACCACAACCAAGAAAATTTCGAAATAGAATCCGGTTGCGCCGGAAGCCGCAGTTAAATTTTGAGCTGGCTGACTTAATGAATGCTTCAGGGTCTTGCTTATCAGTTCGAAAGGGAAATATAAGGCGTTTACAAGGATAAATTGACACGCTACTCCAGCAATTAGTCCAACGACTACGTCGTATTGCCATTTTACCGAAAGGCCTATGTCTCTGATAAAATTTTTGGACCCTCGAATTTTTGATTCCAAATACGGCGATCCTATAAAACCCAGCCATAATCCGATAAACCCTGAAATTTCTTGACCCACGCTTAACGGGCCGTTTATCGTAGATAATTTCGAATGTGTAATTTGAAGCCATATAAGAGTTGTTACGGATTCTAATATGACTGCAGCAAGCAGACCCATAGCGGCATCAAATATATTAAATTTAGACTCAGAACGCAAATACAATTTTACCCAAACACCAATTAATTTTAAAAGTCAGTCTTTAATTTACAATCTAAATTGCACTAAATAACCTTGCAACAAAATACAATACTGTCAACAAACCCAACAACATTTTACAAAATTATTACAATTAAAGATACTGTCGAGTGTTCAAATTAGTTCACAAAAGATTTTAGAGCATATTAAATTGGTTCTTAAGACACTACTGCTATTAATTTGATTCTTCCTCTCTGATATCCAGACGTAGTCGGTTAGTTAGATACGGCTGCGTTAAAAAGTAGATCAATGGAATTAAACACCCTAATGTCTAGTCACCTAAATATCCTGCTCTCATGTTTATGATTAAGAGGAAAAGCCATTGGTATCTTTATAATATAATTGATATCGTAAATAACTTCAATTATGAAGATATATTGCAGCAGGGTTCGATTAAGCTCTAATTTCCAATATTAAGCTTGTCGGTTAACCTTAAAAATTAAAGATATATTACTTAACTTTTTCTACGAATAATCAAAAATTTATATGTTTATGGTGTATTAAATCACTATTTGTTGCATACGATATAAGATATGGATAATTTCAATTCACGACGACCTGACCAAGATCAACAACCTAAAGGTAAAGGCGGAACCGACCTCTCAAGAATTTTGCTGATTGCAGTCATAATCATCGTTTTATTCATTGTTTTTGTATTACCTTTTTTTGAAACCTCAAATACGCCGTCTGCAATAACAAATTATTCTCAATTTATGCAACAGGTACAGGCAAAAAAGGTCTCGACTGCAGTTATTAACAACAACACCGGAAATATTGCCGGGAAGCTAACAAATAAAAAAAGCTACAGCTTCGGCGGTCCGATTCCCCCCATAAGTCAAGACGAAGTTACCATGCGGAAGGATGGGGTCAATGTTAGCTATACCACCCCCTCGGGCAGCTGGCTAACTTTGTTGCCTGACATATTTTTAATTGCTTTACTTATAGGCGGAATCGTACTAATGGTCCGTTCCGCTCGCGGACAAATGGCGTCAATAATGTCAATTTCTAAGTCCAAGGCAAAGTTATATACCTCAGAACGACCAAAAACTACTTTTGCTGATGTGGCCGGATACAGCGGAGTTAAACTCGAAATATCCGAAGTAGTAGATTTCCTCAAAGAACCCTCGCGTTACAATGCCATTGGGGCTAAAATACCAAAAGGCCTACTTTTAGTAGGTCCTCCTGGTACAGGTAAGACACTGTTAGCAAGGGCGGTTGCAGGAGAAGCGGGAGTTCCATTTTTGTCTGTGTCGGGATCAGATTTTATGGAGATGTTCGTTGGCGTAGGTGCTTCCAGGGTAAGGGATCTTTTTCAAACAGCTAGGAAACAGGCTCCCGCAATTGTATTTATTGATGAGATCGATTCCATAGGTAGAAAAAGAGGAGCAGGTCTGGGAGGAGGACATGACGAGAGGGAACAGACATTAAATCAGTTACTTTCAGAAATGGATGGGTTTGATCCCGCTCAAGGCGTAATTATGATTGCCGCTACAAACAGACCAGATATCTTAGACATGGCCCTTTTACGACCGGGTAGATTTGACAGGCAGATAGTGGTTCCGCTGCCCGATTTGGAAGAAAGACTGCCAATATTAGCGGTTCACTGCAAAGACGTTAAGCTCGGCGGCGACGTGGACTTAGAGATTGTAGCTCGCGGGACACCGGGTTTAAGCGGTGCAGATTTAGCCAACCTAGTTAACGAAGCGGCTTTACATGCTGTCAGGCGAAACTCTCCGGTAATTGAAATGTCGGACTTTGAATCTGCCAGAGATCGCGAATTAATGGGTCAGCGCCGAGAAACGACGGTATTATCGGACGAAGAGAAGGAACGAGTCGCCTATCACGAAGCAGGCCACGCGGTGTTAGCTTACGTATTGGACAATGCCGATCCACTGCACAAAGTTACTATTTTACCGACCGGAATGGCACTGGGGGTGACTCAGCAACTACCAGCTGAAGAAAGACACATCTATCCAAAACAGGTCATTGAAGATAGAATTGCCGTCAGAATGGGTGGCAGAGTAGCTGAACTTTTAATTTACGGAGATTTGTCCACGGGTGCATCAAACGACCTGCAAGGGAACACAGAGCTTGCAAGAAAAATGGTAAGAGAGTGGGGATTTTCCGAGCGACTTGGTCCACTTTCTTTTGGCGACAGCCACGATGTCTTTTTAGGCGAGGACTTGATGCACTCTCGTGATTACTCAGAATCCACGAGTCGTGTCGTCGACGAGGAGGTGTCCAGAATTCTCCAGGAGCAAGAAGAGCGAGCAATGCAAATTCTAGCCAAGCACAAGGACGGACTAACAAAAGTTACACAATTGTTACTTGAAAAAGAAACAATATCCGGCCAAGAAGTGGGGCGACTCATCCAAGATGCATTTGGCGGACCAGTGCATTCGGGGAAAGCCGCAACAGTACCGCATTTCACGCCACAAAATGGCAAACTTACACCTCCGGGGTCAGACAATCCGGTTGCGGCAACCACCCGAGACAGCTAGAACTTTTAAATACAATTCTTTATTTAGCCTGTTTCAATAAAGAATCAGAAAAGTTAAACGTACACAACTCGTCTTTTGATCATTTTGATTTTCAACATGATTTTAATGTATGAGTCGCCCACAGTAACCTGGCATTTAATAAAATATCGATTCTAAATAGACGCTCTTTACAACATCGCCTGTATTCAAGGTTAAATTGACCTTGAAACCTGTACGGGAACAATTTGAGTTACAATCGACCCGTCAATTACAATATCGGGCACTATTCCTTTTGAAATACCTAATACAGCCGACGCCGGAATTAAACTTGTCGATTGAGGAACCTTCAACCGGGGCTGGATTTGCTGAATTATTGGCACAGAAACAGTCAAATTAGCTTCATTGAGTTTAATCGACGGAAGGTCCAGTTGTGAATGTGCGATAAATTCCAAGATGGGTTTGATATTCACGCTAGTTTTTGAGTTTGAGACTAATGCAAATTGACCGCCAAAAGAATTCGAATCCATAATCGGAATTGCGAAGTAAGATTTCGAATCCGAATACCCAAATTCCAACGAAGTACTTGAGGGGTTATACAACCATGCAAATACCTTGTCTTTAAGATCTAACTTGAGTCCATAGTTGGAACCACTCGGAATTTGAGTTATTTGCGAAATATTTACATTCAAAGAACTCTGAGGCGGAATCGATTCTCGCATCGAAACTGAGTCTAAGTTTTGCAAAATTGGCTTAATTTTAATGTTTACGGCATTCTGGGTCGGATTTATAAACGTAAGTACTTGATTTTCGGAATTGACATTTGTAGCAAAAGTTACCCTATTCAATACATGACCGAAAGCCGGTTCGATAAGAAGATAGTTACTCGAATAACTCATTGTCGCCATTACAATATCTGAAGCTCCGGAAGGTACAAAAGCTTTAATAAACTCAATATTTTGATTCGGAACCATTTGGGAAAGATCTTCTACGCTGATGCTATTAGGATTGATAACTAAACCCTGCAACTGCGTTGGAGCCAAAATTCCACCGGAGCTGTAAGCTTGAACATCAACTACCGCAGGTTGCGAAGTAGGATTCAAAATAGCCACTTGGCATATATTGCCATATTGGGTCGATCCGCCCGAGGAGATTCCAAAATTACTTATTTGCGGAGTACATCCTACGAAATTACTGTAATTAGCGGTCTGTATCTTCATCTCGACCGCAACCCCTCCGCCATTTAAATTAACGGCCACAACCGGTATGGATGCCTTTGAAAGCCACGCCAAATTAATTACAGTAAAAGACCTTGGAGCCAAGCTAAACTTTAGTGCTTGCGACTGACCCGATAATCCATACAAAACGTAATTGCCTGTCACAACATGTTTATTAAGACTTGTAAGCAAGAGCTCGGTCTGAATGCTTTGGCTATAGACTCCATTAAAATCAAAGCAATACCAACTTGACGAAAGTGCACCGGTAGATGCCCCTGCCAAGTTGTCAAACGAATTAACTGGGTTCGTCGAGTTAACATTATTGGGCAACAGCTGAGACAATAGCAGCACAGTAATGCTAAGAATCACAATTATTATTTGTGGTCCGTGTTTTTTTAAGAAGGGAATCACCTTAAAATCTTTCACAAGTCATCGAGATTGGCAGTATCGGCGTCAATCTTGACATAGTTCCTTCGTATCATTTGATAAATTGCGATCAAAATAATACAACCTAACAACAAAAGTAAAATATCTGTCAAATCAACTGCAGAAACAAATCCCATTTTAAAGGTTTTAGATTGCAGATTTTTTGGCGGTATCAGTTGAAGAGGCTCAAGATTTTTAAAGATATATATGTTTGCGGTACCGCTGTTATAATACTGCAAATCACGCTGACTGTTCAAACCTTTAATTAGATTGCCCGCAGTTACGCCGCTATAACCTAACGGTGTCATAACTACAACCCATCGTATGTTTAGTGGCACTAGAGCCGTTCCTGCATTATCTAAATTACCAAGTGAAATCTCCTGCAAAACACTGCTAACATGAGACGACATTACGTTATTTACTCCACTTAAATCCGATATGCTGTTTTGTCCGTCAATTACCGTGAAACCTACCGACGGAGATATCTTATAGCTAATATTAGACGCATTAGAATTGAATCCCCCTTTGCGTGCATTTACGTAAAGAACCCAGTGTTTAGAATTTACAACTCCCGACGGTAAATCATTCTGGATGCCTACAGGAATATCGCTGTTACCGCTCAGCAATTGGGGTAAGTTGATCACAAACATTGACGCTATTGTAACTGCAATAAGCACGACTACTCCGTGATACATACTAAATTTCATTGACGACAGCTCGCCAATTATTACTTCGCCTACCCCAAGGACAATCAATGAAAAACCGGCATATATCAATGGGTAAAAAACATCCGTAGGCAAACCTAACCCATACCCTTTTTGAGAAACCATCTCAAATATCAATGCCAAAACCACCAGACCGTATCCCAGCGAAACAATTAGCAATTTTTCACCGTTCATAAACAATAATGCGATTAAGCCGAGCACGAACAAGGCTACCAGCAAATAATCGATTGAATTACCGGCAAACAGATTCTGTAAAGAAAGTTGCTTGCTTGCCGGTATAAACAGACGATTGTGAATCAAATCATCGTAAACATAAAGTGACCACGGTGCAGAAAACAGAATCCCGAAGGCTGATGGAACTACGATCAGCGAAATAAATCGTTTAAAACTACCGGCTTTTAATTCATTAAGTCCGCTCAGATTGTCGGTATCTTCGCTTAAAGAGGCTAAGGAAAATATTTTAACTACAGCCAAGCATACAAGACTAACTAAAACAAGTATTATAGGCAAAAAAAACTCAAATCCGATACCCAAAAAGATCAATACCGTAACGCCAACAATCTTGCTGAAAGCGATTTTTTGTACATTAAATAGAGTAAAGATAGCCCATGGGACGAACGAGCTAATTACCAAAAACCCAATATCTCCGTCATTGAAAGCATAAACCAAGAATGGCAATGACGTCGTTAAGACCATCAAAATCAAAAGTCTTTCCGAAGTTTTAACTTTAGAAGTTTGAACAATTAGCTCAAATAAACTGATCAAATTCTTGAACGTTAAATATAGCAGAAACACCATGATAAAAATTAACGTCGTACTCGTCGAGTTAAAAAATACAAATCCCAAGGCAGCAATCACTAAATTCGCCGGAGATTCGGTCAACAAAGTTTTTCCATACTGATCTGAATGGAAATACCGTCCCAACAGTACCAAAGGAGACGGAACGATATAGTGATTATTGAAAATAAATCCATAGAACAGCGAGCCGCGAAGAGCGACTATTAATAACAAAACCAAGAATAGGATCAATCCAATTGACGTTTTTCTTTTACTATTAATTTTTATTCCGCGGCCTTTACTTCTGGCGTCTATAATTCGTTTGAATCGTCCATATGATTTTATCTGCAACGATTTAAGTTGTCTGTCCGATACCGTCTTATATGTTAAAACAGACTTACGTTGTTTTAATATTAAACCGAACGAAGAAACCGACAGCAACAATACGCGCATCACGGAACTCGCCCGAGAGTTCTTTTTAAAAATAGATGACAGCGCTATTTCGACCAACGACATACAAAAGACCAAAACATACATAAGAAACGCTCTGGGAGTCGAATAAACCGAAGTCATCGTTTTTATCTCTCCGTACCGCAGAGCTTCAAATCCGTTCTTAAAGTTTTGACTGGACGCAAATCGAAGCTGTTTTGAAAGAGCGGCCAAATGAAACACTTTAGCTTCAGGAAACACATATACGCTGGCGCCACTGGTCTTGGCACGCACGCAAATATCTATGTCTTCCGAAAATAGTGTTAACGCAACGTCAAATCCCCCGATGGCTACGAACAAATCGGATCGTATCATCATGGCAGCCCCATCTACGGCTATTACTTCTCGAATTTGATCGTATTGCCCCTGATCAATCTCGCCCTGTTCTGACAACGACACTGGCACCATAAAACGATCCGTTAGATATCCAACAGACAGAATTTCCTCTTTTGCTTGATAATCGAGAACCTTGGGACCTGCGACTCCGCAGTTATACATGTAGGAACCCTCCAGAAGCAACTTTGTGGCTTCATGGTCTAATACAACGTCGTCATGCATGAACAGATAATGACTGGCACCTTTTACAATCTGCATTACGCGATTAGCTGCTTTGGCAAGTCGATGTCGACTTTGACCGTACCCTTGAAGATATATTGAATTTTTGGGATCAGAAAAAAGTTGATTAGCAAAATTGATCCGTTAAAATTTTGCCGCAAATAGACTTTATATTTAGAACTTGAATGTTTACGGATTAAAAGGCGTCGATTACAGCATTAGGAGTAGAAGGTTTAATATCTAAATTCTCAGTTATAGGTAAGTCAATTTCGCTAACTTTACCGTAAACTTCAGCTGAAGAAACCAAAAGCAACCTAGCCGACGGACATGCCCGTTTCAAAACTTCCGTAACGTTTAATGTTCCGAGGGCATTAACCTTAAACACCTCTCTGGGATTCCCCCAAGAATCCCCAACGTGACTTAAAGCAGCAAGATGGTAAAAGGCATCGGGCGAAAATCTCTCCACCTCTTTTTCGAGTCGGTCCTCGTCATTTATATCGACATCAGAAGGAAGGCAATATACTTCGTCTCCACAGCTAGTCAACCACTCCATCAACCAATGGCCAACAAATCCGTTAGCCCCCGTAATAAATACTTTCATGAAATCACTTTACAATTTTTGACGTTACGCTAATAAAGTCTACTTTGTTGAACAATGTCTTACCTTCTTTTGATTTCTTTATTATAGCAACCTCTCACAAAATACTCTCATATAACTCTATATGTTTTCTTGTACTATTGATCCAAGAAAACTCGCTTGCAATTGAACTCCCGATATCCAATTTAAAACTTTCGCAGTAACCTGTAGTAATCTGCAATATCTTTGCAGACAGATCTTCAATGTCGCCACTTTGAAAATAAGTTGCGGAATCTTTTGCGAAATGCTCCATGACAGATCCCGATGTTGTAATTACCGGGCTTCTGGCCGCCATGGCTTCCAGAACAGGAAGGCCGAACCCTTCGGTTTGAGATGGATAAATTACGGCAGTTGCCCGCCTAAACAGTGACGGTACGTACTTTTGGTCGAGGTATCCAGCCTGAACTATTCTGTTGTCGTCATACTGCTGCAAAAGTTCCTTTACCGACTCACATTTCCAGCCGAATTTTCCTACCAAAAGTAATTTTAGATTTTGATCAACTAAATTCTTACTGACAAGAAGCCTAAATGCCTTTATTAGTTCATCCACTTTTTTCCTTGGCTCAATCGTACCTACGTAAAGCAAATACGGAAAGTCAACATTCAACTTCATGAGAATTTCTGTATCTGCTAAGTCCTTTTTTGAACTCGGCTCAAATTCTTTTATATTAACCCCATAGGGCACAACCTTAACGGCACCTTTTGGATTAAATCTGTTCTCGATTTTGTTTTTAATATAATCAGTTCCGCAAATGATAACGTCAGCTCTGTTTACGGCCGTTTTTATCTGATTCTTAAAATAAGCAACTTTTGCAATTTGATGAAATCCCGGATTTTCAAAAAAGATCAAATCATGAATGTTCACAATTAAAGGAATTTTGAGCCCCATAGGTACCGTATAATGCGGGCTATGCAGGAGATTAATCTCTCGGAGATCCCTTTTTAAAAGTAAGTTTTCGTATGCTAAGCGCAAAGGGCGACTGTTTGGCAGGACATTAGCAATCTGATCATCTTGATTTAATAACTGTTCCCATCTGGCACGATCGTCGCTTCTGGAAAAAAGCTTTATTTTAAAAGATCGTTCGTGATCTTTTAAATGGCCTACCAGCTCTAAAATGTAGCGTCCGGCTCCAATCGGATTTTTTGGTACCATTGAAACATCAATACCGACTGATTTCAAAATTAATCGCCTTTAACCTAGTGTTATGCCTTCGTCGCGTAATAGAGTTTCCAGCTGCGTCTTTGAATGACGCTCCCCTTCAACAAGGCGCTTAATTATAAGAACACACGGCAAATAGAATATTCCACCAGTAAATTCTCTTTTTCGGCTAGCGGTAACCGCAACCGACCAAGGTGGCACCACGCCTCGAGAAACTTCCATTCCGGTGTCTGCATCTATTACGGGTATCGATGGCCCTAAAATTACTCCCGGTCCTATCACGGATCCCTTTCCGACAACGGCACCTTCAACGATCATCGCTCTTGAGCCTACAAAAGCCTCATCGCCTATTACAACCGGTTTGGCATTGGGCGGCTCTAAGACACCACCGATTCCTACTCCGCCAGACAGATGAACCCGCTTGCCTATTTGAGCGCAGGACCCTACCGTAGCCCATGTGTCTACCATCGTTTCGCTTCCGACATGTGCGCCAATGTTGACGTAGCTTGGCATCAAAACAACATTTTTGTCTATAAAAGCACCGTATCTGGCAGATGCCATAGGAACTACCCTGACGCCAGCCTGCTCATAGTTACTCTTTAAAGGAAGTTTGTCCCTGTATTCAAAAGGACCGATTTCACTAACTGCTATCTCATTGACTCTGAACCAGAGTAAAATAGCCTCTTTTACCCAATTATTGACCTCTATTTTCGTAGCGTCTTCGTTAACATCGGCCACCTTAATGTGCCCCTTGTCAAGCAAATCGATTACTTCTTTTACAGCCTGAACTGCCTCCTTATTTCCGGGATGAACCTGATCTAAGTCTTGCCACAGCGATTCAATTTCAGCCTTAATATCTTCGTACATAATCATTAAATCTTACTAAAACAATTCAACCTGCAAAGCCGAATAGCGCCGACCAGCCTAAGCAATATTCGAATCTTAAATATTAAGCAATCAGCTCCATTAATAAATCGGTCATAGCAACTGCCGCCACTCGAACGTAGTCTCTTCCGCCTTCGCCGTAAAAGATTCCCGGTGAAACTAAAACACCGGTATTTAAAGCTATCCAGTGAGTCCATTTCCAGCAAAGATCATCGTATTGGTCAAGACCATTTAGACGCGAATCAGAGGTTAACTTAATCCACAAATAAAAACTGCCTTGTGGTAACTGAACCTCCAATCCAATTTCCCTAAAAAATTCGGCAAGGATCTCAAGCCTTTTAAAATACGTGTCTTTTTGAACTTGAATATATTCCAAATCCCGAAACGCTGCAGCCGCGGCCTTCTGCGAAGGACCCGGTATCATTAAACCGGCATGCTTACGAACTTCTTTTAAAAATCCGACGACTTCGGCATCACCCGTATAGCTTCCGACTCGAATACCGGCGGCATTGGATCTTTTTGACAGCGAATGAACTGCCAAAATATTTTTACAGTCTTGTGACAGTATGGATTTAACATTACCATTCCAGTTATATTCGATATAACATTCATCGGAAACCACCAATATATTTTTCTCTTTGGCAAACCTGGCGATGCGATCCAAATCATAAATTTCGCCAGAAGGATTTGCGGGTGAATTAACATAAAGACACAACGATCGGTTAATCACCTCATCACTTAAACCGGTTAATTCCGGTTCGCCGTTTACTACTTCAATTGCTTCGTAATTCAGCCCAGCGAGCCTGGCTCCCATCTCATAGGTTGGATATGCCAATGCAGGTCCGATTACGGTATCTTTCGCCGGATATTTAAGTTTTAATATGCCCGGCAACGAAGCAATAAACTCCTTCGTGCCAATGCAAGCACCGATTTGAGTACTATTCGGCTTAAAACCTGTAAGATGTTCCAGCCAGTCTGATATAGCCGAAATTAACTCTGAGGAACCGACTGACGGAGGATACCCGATTTCGCTCCCGTTAAGATTGCTATAAGCCTCTTTAACTGCGTCGGGCGAAGGATCGACGGGTGTACCAATAGACAGATCGATTACACGACCAAATTTTTCTGCGACTTTGGTTTTTAATACATCCAATTGATCGTAAGGATATTGAGGAAGTTCAAATTTGTTGCTCATTTTTAATAGTCTTTATTATATATTTCTTTAACATTCGGATCTCTTCGGTATTTATCTTGGTTAAGGCAAGAACTACGGGAACGGTATAATTGTTTAACAGTACCGAATCATATAATTCTTGTTGGAATTCATCTGTTATTTTAAAATTTACCCCGCCTGACACGTTAATAAAATTGGTCAAAGAGTCAATATTGTTGGTTAGTTCAAGCAAAGGTTCGTCTTCTTGGCTTGGATCAAACCGGAAGTTAACGTAGGTTCTATATTGCAACTTAGTAATCAGGTCTTGCCGAAATTCCGGAATGGCAACTACCGTATAGTCCATCGAGTTTAAGTAAACTTCGTAGATCATCTCCCTAAGCCTGTCCAAGTTAAATCCGTCTCTAGCCGATACAAAAACAGCGAAATTGAACTTCTCAGCCAAAACTCGGCAAAGTTCCCTATCTTTATCACTCTTATTGACGGCAACCAATTGAGGAATATCCGAGAGTTTAAGGTCATTCAATACCGTTTCGACGGCCTCAATTTGTCTCAAGGGGTCTTCGCTAGTACCGTCAACTACATGAATCAACAAATCCGAATCTTCAATTTCGCTTAATGTTGATTTGAACGCTTCCACAAGATGATGCGGCAACTTCCGTATAAATCCAACCGTATCGGAGATCAAGATTGACGAATTATCTCGGATTTTCAATTTTTTAATTTTTGTATCCAAAGTTGCAAACAATTGATCAGCGACATATTCGTCTGATTCTACTAGCGAATTTAATAAAGTCGATTTTCCCGCATTCGTATACCCGACCAAAGAAACTCTAAATTGGCCAGTACGATTTCTCAGTCGTCTCTGTGTGTCGGCAACAACAGTCAGTTTTCGAAGTCTCTTTTCAAGTCTGGTTTTGGTTGCCAATAATTGACGTCGGTCAGATTCAAGCTGAGTTTCCCCAGGCCCCCTAGTGCCGATGCCTCCTCCTTGCTGAGAAAGCGATATCCCTCTACCTCTCAGTCGCGGTAGGCGATAATTTAGAAGTGCCAATTCTACCTGCATCTTACCCTGTTCACTTTTTGCATTTTGAGCAAAAATGTCCAATATTACAGCAGTCCTATCGATTGCAGTTCTCCCTAGAATAAGTTCAAGATTCCTTTGTTGTACGGGACTCAAGTCATTATCGAAAACAACCGTATCAACATCAAGCGTGTAACATATTTCCTTTAACTCGGTAGCCTTTCCGCTGCCGATATAGGTATTGGGATCGACGACGTCTCTTTTTTGAATGATGGTATCGACAACTTTAGCTCCTGCGGTACGAACCAACTCTTTTAATTCAAGCAAATCCACGTTTAGTTCATCGACGGATTGGTCTCTGCTTAATACACCGACTATAACGATTTTTTCTTGAAAAGACCTCTCGATTAATGACATCTAGATGCCTTCGGGACTCATCTCAATAGTAGCTACAAATTGCGAAGGTCCCGTTAAATAGCCTAGATATTCATTTTCTGCAAGTTCGACAAAATCAACTTTTAACTTTCCACCGGGATTGTTGACTACAATGGTTCCATTAACGTCATAAAGGGTTCCATAACACACCGCACTTGCCACTGAACCTGTACCACAAGCCAACGTAAGACCAACTCCGCGTTCGTAGACAACCATATCTATCTCCTTATCATCGACCCTTTTAATAATCTCAATATTTATTCTGGAATGAAACAGTCTGTTTAGTTGGTTAAACAGTTCGAGATAGTTAACCTCTTCGGATTGCTGATGATATATAACCAAATGTGGATTGCCAATATCCACCTTCCAAATACCCAATATGGAATTTAAATATGGACTTACAAGAGAATACACCTCGTCGCTAAGCGAAAATTTTTCTAGTGTAGCACTGCCCATAAGTACTCTAAACTCCATTAGATCCAAATATTCGTGTTCTAAAATCAGCATTTCCGCATTTAAAGCCGTAACATCCAAAATTCCGGCGTCCGTTAATATTCGAGCAGTGGGTCCTTCAACAAGACCATTATTTATTAAGTAATGCATAAAGCAGCGGATACCATTTCCGCTCATCTCCGCTTCCGAACCGTTGGCGTTATAAAGTTTCATCTGAAAATCAAAATCTGCTTCGGTCCTGTTACCCAAGACCAGCATCATTCCGTCCGCACCGATTCCATAGTCTTTGCTGCATGCAAGCTTAGCCAATCGACTTCCTTGGCGTAAATAGTCATGTCTTTCCGTTATCAGAAACGAATTTCCAAGTCCTTGGTACTTTGCGAATTTTACTGTTCTCATAGCTGAATTGCCGGTGATTATGGTTTTGAATGAATCTCAATTAAAGTTTCAATAATAGCTTAATATCATCTAAGCCGAAAATGTTCGGGTCAACAAAAATTGCTCGGTCGTCTCTTTTGAACCACTTGTTTTGCCTCTTGCTAAATTTATTTGTTCGATTGATAATATTTTCTATAGCTTGTTCTAAATTTAGCTCCTGATTTAACACGCTATTTAGTTCAGCATAACCGATAGCCTTTTGTGCTGTTTTGGAAAGAAACCTAAAATCCTTGCTTAAATTAGCTACTTCCTGCATAAAACCATCATCTAACTGGTTTTTCAAACGTTCTCTTATTTTTGTTTTAAGATCATTAACGTCTGGATTTAACACCAGCAATATGTCATTTTCGCGAGCTGTCGAATAGTTAGCAACCCCTGAACCGAAATCTGAAAATTTTATACCGGAGCCAAGGCAGACCTCGAGAGCCCGTATGATTCTTCTTGAATTATTTGGATGGATTTTTAAAGCAGCTACTGGGTCCAACAATTGTAACTGTTTATAAAGGTCCCCTGAAGTTGATTCCAAAAGTTCAGTTTCCAGTTTTACCCTAATTTCCGGATACGAATTGGGAACATTTAGACCGTTTAGAATACTAAGGACGTAAAGTGCGCTGCCTCCGACTATTATCGGAATTTTTTGTGATTTTATAATTCCGTCTAACTCGCGATTACAATCTTTTTGAAATTCAGCGATCGAATACTCCTGTTCAGGTGAAACAAAGCTTAACAATCTGAAGTCAATATCCTTCAACTCATCATCTTTTGGAACTGCGGTACCGATTTCCATCCCCATATAAACTGCGAAAGCATCGCCGTTAATTAATATAATGCGATCGTCGCTTTTGGCAATTTCAATAGCAAGCCTAGTTTTGCCGCTCGCGGTTGGACCCACTATTGCCCTTAGAATATTGTTCATCTTGGTTCAAATAGGATGTAGACGACTACAAGCTTTCACCAAATAGACAGTGTGTGCTGTAATCAGTAATTTTCAAGTTTATAAAGTCACCGGGTTCTAAGTCACTTGTAGCAATTGACTTCTTAAAATGAACCAATTTACCTTGCCTGGTTCGACCGGTCAAAGAAGATGAATCTTTCTTGCTGTCACCTAATATCATTGCTTCTTCCTTATTACCGACTCTGTGCTTATTGCGTTGAACAGCAGAGTGCTCAACTACAACCCGTAACTTAGCCATACGCTCTGCCACCACAGATTCTTTTATGAATTGATCGATTTGTTGAGCTGCGACGGTGTTCGGTCTGGGCGAATAGACAAAGGTATAAGCTGAATCAAAATTTGCTGCAGCCACAAACTCCAAAGTTTCATTAAAATCAGCATCACTTTCTGAAGGATAACCTACAATTATATCCGTGGTAACCGCCAAATCATCGATCTGGGATCTAGCCATATTCAGCTTTTCCAGATATTTTTGAGTGGTATATCCCCTCCTCATAAGGGACAGAATCCTATCGGATCCAGATTGAAGTGGAAGATGCAACTGTTCGCATACAGATTTGGTTGTTGCCATTGCATCTACCGTCTCTTGCCTTAGATCCTTAGGATGTGGCGAGGTAAACCTCACTCGCTCAATTCCTTCTACGCTCCCTACCTCTTTCAACAGCTCCGAAAACAGCGGTTTTACGGTCGTTATTTGCCCGCGTTTTCTATCTGCAAGATTGATATCCCGTCCGTAAGAATTCACATTTTGACCCAAAAGAGTAATTTCTCTGACACCAGATCTAGCTAGCTCCTGGACCTCTCCTATGATTTCTGACATTTGTCTGGAAACTTCAGGTCCCCTCACTGCTGGAACAATACAGAATCCGCAAGAATTGTTACAACCTATCTGAATTGTAACCCATGCCGAATAGCTGTTTTTCCTGGAAGCCGGTAAATCGGAACTAAAATGAGTTTCTTCTCGATCTGGGGCCTCAATAACTTCCACGACCGTAGTCGCTGAATTTTCAGCCAGTTCAAGCAACTCCGGTATACGATGAAGATTATGCGTTCCCACTACCACGTCTACGAACGGAGTAGTTTGGGCAATCTTTTGTCCATCCTTTTGAGCCAGACATCCAGCAATAACAATCTTTTGGCCTTTATTGGCCTCTTTCCCTGGCTTAAAATGACCCAAATGTCCATACAACTTGTTGTCTGCATTTTCTCTGACGCAACATGTGTTAACCACTATTACATCGGCAGTCAGCGGATCGCTAACTGGTTTCATTCCCTTATTTGACAAAAGACCCGAGATTCTCTCCGAATCATGCTCGTTCATCTGACATCCGAATGTTCTAATGTAATAAGATTTCATCAACTCTCACAAATTTATTTTTACAAAACTCTATAGGCCAAATTGAGTCAAAACCATTAATTTTCATTATCCATTAAGCCTAAATCGAATCCATTTTTACTCCGTGTCAATTGATTTTTCACAATTATAATCAATGTTGAAAACGGCAAAGCCGACTATAGTTGATTAGCAACTGGGCTTTATACTAAATTTTGTACTATATATAGATTAGATTGGATTTTACTATGATCGGAGCACATGTCAGCACTCAGGGTGGGCTGATTAGATCACTTGAGCGCGCAGTTGAACTAAAGTCACCAGTAATCCAAATATTTGTGAGATCTCCTCGTAAATGGATACATCCACCACCGGCGGATTCAATTGTCACTGACTTTATAAAATCACTGGAGGCGACCGAAGTAAATAAAAATCAAATTATTGTATTCAATCATGCAAGCTATCTCATAAATTTAGCGTCGAACGAACGGGATTTGGAAGTTAAATCTACCAGGGCGTTAACCGAAGAATTAATGCTATGCGATCGCCTTAAAATCAAGGCAGCCATAGTTCATGTAGGTTCGGCTAAACAGTCTTCTAGGGCAAATGCCATCAAAAGAGTTTCAAAAAACATAAACCGTTGTCTAGAAAACACGGTTTATACAAAATTACTATTAGAAAATACGGCGGGAGCTGGGGGGACACTGGGAAGGTCTTTTGAAGAATTGGCCGAAATTCATTCAAAAGTTGAAAGAAAGGAAAAAATAGGGTTCTGTATTGACACCCAACATCTATTTGCATCGGGGATTGAATACGACTCCTTTGAAAAAGTAAAAAATATAACAAGAATTATCAAAGATACGATATCCGACGTTGAAGCAATCCATTTGAATGACTCAAAAACACCGTGCGGTTCAAATGTCGACAGACATGAAAATTTGGGGAAAGGTCACATCGGAAAAAAGCCCCTGCAACTTTTTATTGGAAGTCGTCTCATGAAAGACAAACCAATAATCTTAGAGGTACCCGGCAAGTTAAAAACCGGACCCCAAGCAGAAGACATTAGGTTGGCCAACAGTTACTTAAAAGCGGGAATCAAGTTATGGCAGAATTCTAAGCCCTAAGTAGTTTCTTCGGTTATTAAAGAGAGATCATCAAACAATAATTGCGGTGGTAATTATTTGTCTTCACCTCGACCATATTTTTTAATCGCTGACTTTAAGAGAAAGGTCAAAAAAGCTAAAATTACTAACACGTATTTTCATGAGTTTCTTAAATGTTTATTTAATAAACCCTAATCCTGCCACAAACTCCAAAGTTTCATTAAAATCAGCATCACTTTCTGAAGGATAACCTACA
>DAHXLF010000209.1 GCA_027371755.1 Acidimicrobiales bacterium | reverse complement strand
ATAGCGTTTCGGATTTTTTAGGACATTTAGACAAATTATCGGTTAAACAAAGGACAGCTGTGATTTTAAGGTACTACTTGAGATTTAGCGATGCCGACATATCAAAAATTATTAAATGCAGACCGACATCGGTTGCAAAAATTATTTCCAGAGCTCTTGACATTCTTAAAGAAAATGTCGATCCCGCTGATTTTTAAAAAGGAGAAACTATGGATGAATTTGAACTTAACCTATCGGACAAACTTAATTCAGTTGCTGAAGGTGTCAACTCGGACGCAAAAATTACTGACATGTTAAACAGAAATCGGTCTATGGTAACAGTCGGTTTTAAGGTAAGGATTTTATTGGTGGCTACGGCCATAATTGCTTTGTTGGGCGCTGGTGCAGGAGGATTTGTTGTAGCCCAAAATCAAAGTCTCGCTTCAAATACTTCACACGGGTCTGTTCTGACGCCGTCGGCAAATAGCCATCCTCCGGCCAATGTATGTCAGACTTTGACCTGTAAAACACAATCGCCGATGTCGGCATGTAGTTCTAAGTGTCCTTTAGGCGCTTCGCGCGAAATGGTTCCTTACTGTCCGCAGCCATCAGGTTCGATTCCTCCAAGTCCAACGGGCAATTCGGGAACAGTAGGCAGCACCGGTTCAACGAGCAATACTGGGACAGTGTCTCCAAAGATTGTATCCCCTTCGGCTGTATCGCCACCAGCTAACTCTGGTGTTACTTCCACTCAAGCTACGAACCAACAAGGTGTCGCTAGTATCTGTAACCGAGGTACATATGAATTATATGATGTCTTTAGAAGAACCAACTCATTTGGGGTCA
>DAHXLF010000208.1 GCA_027371755.1 Acidimicrobiales bacterium | reverse complement strand
TTTTAAAGATAAACTATTAAAATATTTTTAAATTCAAACTATTAAAATATTTTAAAATTCAAACTATAAAATATTTTAGAGATAAACTATTAAAATATTTTTAAAATCAAACTATAAAATATTTTAGAGATAAACAATTAAATTATTTTTTAATTCACACTATAAAATATTTTAGAGATAAACAATTAAATTATTTTTTTAATTCACACTATAAAATATTTTAAAGATAAACAATTAAATTATTTTTTAATTCACACTATAAAATATTTTAGAGATAAACTATAAAATATTTTAGAGATAAACAATTAAATTATTTTTTAATTCATACTATAAAATATTTTAGAGATAAACAATTAAATTATTTTTAATTCACACTATAAACAATTAAATTATTTTTTAATTCACACTATAAAATATTTTATAGATAAACTATTAAATTATTTTTTAATTTAAACCAAAAATAATTTAAATCTAACTAAATAATATATAAAGATAAAATAAACTAATGTAAAGATTAAACTAATGTAAATATCAAAATAATGTAAAAATTAAAATATTATAAATATAAGATTTAAATAATATAAAGATAAAATTGAAGTAATATAAAGATAACATAAAAATAATGTAAAAATTAAAATAATATAAAAAAGATTAAAATACTAAAAATAAGATTTAAATAATATAAAAGATAAGATTAAAGTAATATAAATATTATATAAAAATAATATAAATATCAAAAAAATAAAAAATATTTAAATAATATAAAAATAAGATTAAAATAATATGAAAAGTTTAAAATAATGTAAAAATTAAAATATTATAAATAT
>DAHXLF010000207.1 GCA_027371755.1 Acidimicrobiales bacterium | reverse complement strand
GAATGTACAATGTTTTTAACTTTTGACGTAACTGATTCAGCAGTTCTTTTAGCCTTTGGTGAATTAAGTGAATTTTTAAGTTCTTCAAGAGCGTCTTTTATCTTTCCGATCTCTTTATCCCAGCCTCTAATCTGGCCTTCTTTGAGCTTTTGAGATATAAGTACTATAAGTGTTCTCTCTTTCCCCCACACCTCTTTAGTTATTCGATAAGTTGGGTAGTCAGAAGTATTCACCTTAACATCGGTAAACTTTTCAATTTTCACTTCCATTAAGTCTTTGTGATTTATTGGGCTAAGGCATGCCACATAACCGATATTTTCCATATCAAGATCATTGAAGTTGGCCTTAGAGTTAGACCCTCTATCAAAGACTAAGGTGATATCAGACATCTCTCTAGATATGAGGTTAACAAAGCTTCGAAGTGAGCTTAAGGTATTATTGAATTGCTTAACATCGGCTCCATTTCCCTTATAAAGTCTTGTAAAAACAGGAAGTAAGAAGTCTTTTGTAACTACTTGAGATAGTCCAAAGCATCTTAGGTCGGTTCTTTTCTGTTTAGAATGTCCTCTTTGTGCCAAGGTGGATTTAGCATTTGTTGTTGAAATATAGGTGAAGTAGTTCGTTAAGTCATAGTACAAAAGAGAATCAGTGATTAGTTCTCTTTGTTCAAGTATTTTACACATAGCTTTTTCAGCTGCAATAATGTCTTCTTTTTTGACTGCCATCATCTGGTCCCAGAAATCCTGAGATGACAGCTTACCTGCTTCAAAGTTCATAAGACGCCCAATGGTTGTAGTATCAGCCCAAGCTCCAAAGGACCTCTTGGATG
>DAHXLF010000206.1 GCA_027371755.1 Acidimicrobiales bacterium | reverse complement strand
TCAGTTGTGTATCTTCTGCTGGTGACATCAAGTATTTGTCCCTTAGGTTCTTGGCCTGCAATACAGGCCATTTGCGAGGTAGAAAGGTGAACATCGCCATAAAACCTGCTACTACATCTACACTGAGACCGATGTAAATAACAGCGCCATAATGTGTCGAAAGTTGACCATGTGATATAGCGAGACCGGCCATGACGCCTGCAAAACCGAGTATGACACTTGCTTTTGTATCCAACGATTCAACGTGATTTGTCAGTTCACGAAGTTCTTTGTCTACAGTTTTGAAGATGATCTCCACGGACGGAGGTGTATTACGACTTTCTTGTGAGATATTCATTTTGCCCGATCAAGGTATTGAGTTAACTTCTTGTTCCCCAAAATTCTTCCAGCAGAAGATGCTGGTTTCTTCCCTGTTGTCATATTGTTCCCTCCTTTCAGCTACTAAATTTGCTTAGTAATTCGTTCTTATAGTTTAGCCGATGTTTTCACAAAATACAAACATATGTTCGAGTAACTGGGACTGAAATGTCTATAACTGGTTGATACTAGATGTTGCGAGACAGGCTGACACCCTTGCTGAACAGGATAAATGATAATGGTTGGTCCTAGACAGACCAACTAAATCTAATTCCTAAACTGTGCGCCGCAGATTGGAGTCCTGCCGGGGGCACCTAAAAAGTGAAGTTAATTTTCTGTGTCAATATTGTTGTTGCCGCCACTTTATTTATAGTTAGCATAAATTAAATGTGCCGTTAAATATAACTGAAATAACGTTTAGTGGCTATTGTAAAATAAATTACTTAATCATTTTTAAGAGATCCAACTGGAAGGT
>DAHXLF010000205.1 GCA_027371755.1 Acidimicrobiales bacterium | reverse complement strand
TTACTAAGGAAACCGTTAGTAGGGGCGCATTATCCTACTGGGATATAAGAGAGTTCGGGAGTTTTAAATAGTCCTCGTAATGTTGCAGGCGACCGTTGGAGACTACGGAGTGCAGACATAGCTAATGAATGGAGATGCTTAGGACCTGTGACAGGAGTTCTTCCAATGTGGTGGTTTTTTACTTCACGCCATACAGACTCATCAGGATTTAGTTGTGGTGAGTATGCCGGGAGAAAAAATAGTGTGAGATTACCATTTGTACTTTCAACGTACTGCTTTGCCATTTTTGATTTATGTATTGGATGCCCATCAACTATAAGGAATATTGGACGGTTAGATTTATACATGAGTCGTTTCATAAATTCAACAAATACCGAAGAGTTCACCTTGCCTTCGACACACATAAAACGAAGATGTCCACGTGGTGAAATGGCAGATATCATATTTAGCCCAAACCTGGCACCAGTAGTTTTAATAACTGGAGTTTCACCCTTTTTAGCCCATGTGGTTCCTGAGTGATAATCAGAGCGAATACCTGCTTCATCCTGGAAGTATATGTCGGCGCCTAACTTCTTGGCTCGTTTTACAATATCTGGATACTCAACATCTTTCCATCTTTTTACTTTCTCTTCATCTTGCTGCCAGGCTTGGTATTTAGGTTTTTGCACACTAAGACCCATTTCATGGAGCAATCTTCCAACACTGGTTAAAGACAACTCTACGCCATAAAGCCTTAATATCAGTTCTTTAACTTGTTCTCTCGTCCATAGAGCAAATGGAAGTTTCAATTGCCTTGGATCTTTACCCATTACGAGTTTTGCGATTCTCTTTTTCTGAC
>DAHXLF010000204.1 GCA_027371755.1 Acidimicrobiales bacterium | reverse complement strand
TAAAACGAAGATGTCCACGTGGTGAAATGGCAGATATCATATTTAGCCCAAACCTGGCACCAGTAGTTTTAATAACTCCCGAACTCTCTTATATCCCAGTAGGATAATGCGCCCCTACTAACGGTTTCCTTAGTATATGCGCTCCTTTAATGTCAAGAGGCTCTAACAAAGGACCAAATGCTGTGATCTCGTTGGACTTTTGATCGACTTCTTCGATGACCTATCACTACTTCAGCACATGGACAGCAAGCCATATTTAACACAATTCATCGCGGAGTTTAACCAAATATTAAATCGTGTTAGTAAATCATATATATACATGATCTTAGTTTTTTCATATCCAACCTCCTTGAGTGACATTTAAGAAAGCTATAATTCTTAGTTTATATCAGATTTAATGGATTTTCAAATGGAGTGAGAAATATATTTTTCTTAATGAACCGTGAGATTGTAAGGTAGGCCACTGGTTCAGTGTGTAACTTATGCAATAGGGCCTCGATAAAGTCATAATGGTGACCGTTACAGCTCACCGACCCGAGATCAACATCGCATGCAAAAGTTACTTTCACCTTGCCAGCAGCCCCCCATTCAAACCGTGCATGCGGTTCTCTCGTACACGGCTTTCCGATACCATTCACCTCAAGCATTCACTAGTTAGGGCCACGTTTACTTAAGCTATCCGCATCACATCAGCATGGTTGAGTTTAAGTAAATAGCATGGAATATACGTATCTTATCTAGTTTGGCTAATCGGTAAAGTACCGGTGTTAGGCGACTCCCTAAATGATTATGGCACGTATGATTTTCGTCAGTGTCAGTGAGGATGTAATTTATTTTCT
>DAHXLF010000203.1 GCA_027371755.1 Acidimicrobiales bacterium | reverse complement strand
ATTATTCTGGTTCCGATAGTAGCCTATATTAGTTACAAAACAACGGACCGGTACATGATGGCCAAAATCGCTTTTATCGGACTAACACTCGCCGGATTAATTTCGGCATTTCACATAGGCCTCAATGCCCAAAGCGGTTTCGGATCCTTTGGTTACCTAGCTCAAATTCTATCTCTGTTGGCTTTGACTTGTGCGCTGCTACCTTCGTTTGATAAAGATGATCAGATAAAAAGTTGGCTTAGAACGTAACAGCTGCAAAGCTAACCGTCGCTAGATTACAAAGCATTTATAAATTCGTTTAGACATGAAGATAAATGAAATGACAATTTAAACGAACAGATAACATGGAATAAAATTACCCCTCCGAAGATACTCGGAGGGGTAATTCCTTTAAATCTTACTTTAGTTGTTTAGGCTGACACCGAATTCAGATTCAGCGCCGAAGAGGTACCTTGTGAACTTGAAGAAGATCCGGTTTGCGATTTGGGCTTCATAGCTACAATCAAAACCGAGCTGTTATTTTTTTCCACGACAATAACTCTATCGCCCGCTACTATATTGGCCTCTTTTATTATGGCAAATTTAGTTGCAGAAGTTATAGGTGCGGTAACGACGTTGCCGTCGGGAACATTTACCGTAATTGACGTACTCGATATCGAACCGACGGTTCCTCTTTCCGCATTAACGGTTACCCAAGTGTTGTTCTTCCCACGCACTATAAATTGGTCTTGTACGGAATTGCGCAATAATTTGGCAATACGCCTTTTGATTGACTTTGCTCTATTTTTTCTACATGAATTAGCAGCCGCAGAGTTTGCATGGGTTCTAGCTTTTTTTGGCAGACACTTTGATGTCTGAG
>DAHXLF010000202.1 GCA_027371755.1 Acidimicrobiales bacterium | reverse complement strand
CACTATTAATTTAACTTCGATTTATTTTATTTTATTTTAATATTTTTCTTTTAATATTATTTAATTTTTAGTATGTTTTTATTTTATTTTTTTTTATTTTTTTTAAATTTAATTTTAGTTTTAAACTATTTAATTTACTTTTAAATAAAAATTATTTAAAAACAAATATTTTATTTATATAAATAATATTTTTTTATATAAATATTTTATTTTATCTAAAGTTTATTTTTATATAAAGTTATTAAGAAATTATCTTTAAAATATAATTTGAAAAAAAATATAAAATTTGATAAAACATATCATCTAATAAATCAAATATTAAAAAAATAAATATTTAAAAACAAAATAAATATTAACAAAAAAATACATTACATTAAATAAAATTATATGTTAAACTAAAGTGTCTAGGAATATGTATTTATATTTAATCATCTAAACACATACTATGGAAAGTCAAATATAATTTTACAATAAATTAAAAAAGTATAACAAATAAAATCATGTAATAAATAAAATTTAAATTAAATAAAAAATATACATTAAATAAAAATTTAAAATTAAATAAAATCGCAAATTAAATAAAAATAGTATATTAAATAAAAAATAGATTAAATATAATCATAGATTAAATAAAATTATAAATTAAATAAAATTGAATATTAAATAAAATTGAATATTAAATAAAATTGAATATTAAATAATATTGAATATTTAACAAATTTTAAGTTTAATGAAATCTTAAATTAAATAAAATTAAATTTAATAATATCATATATTTAATAATGTCATACATTAAATAAAAGTATTTAGAAGAGAATTTAATAAAATTATACATTAAATAAAATTGAATTTAATAATATCATAATAATAT
>DAHXLF010000201.1 GCA_027371755.1 Acidimicrobiales bacterium | reverse complement strand
GTTTTATTTATTCTTCGATAGTTTTATTTATTCATTAAAAAATAAAATCTATTCTTTGATAGTTTTATTTCTTCTTTGATAGTTTTATTTCTTCTTTGATAGTTTTTATTTCTTTGATAGTTTTATTTATTCTTTGATACTTTTATTTATTCTTTGATAGTTTTATTTATTTATTAAAAAATAACATCTATTCTTTGATAGGTTTTATTTTTTCTTTTATAGTTTATTTATTCTTCGATAGTTTTATTTATTCTTTGATAGTTTCATTTATTCTTCGATAATTTTTATTTCTTCTTTGATAATTTTATTTATTCTTTGATAGTTTTATTTATTCTTTGATAGTTTTTATTTATTCTTCAATAGTTTTGTTTATTCATTAAAAAATAAAATCTATTCTTTGATAGATTTTTATTTCTTGATAGTTTTTATTTATTCTTCGATAGTTTTGTTTATTCATTAAAAAATAAAATCTATTCTTTGATAGTTTTATTTATTTATTAAAAAATAAAAATCTATTCTTTGATACTTTTCATTTATTCTTTGATACTTTTCATTTATTCTTTGATACTTTTATTTATTCTTTGATAGTTTTATTTATTCATTAAAAAATAAAATCTATTCTTTGATAGTTTTTATTTCTTCTTTGATAGTTTTATTTCTTCTTTGATAGAGTTATTTATTCTTCGATAGTTTTATTTATTCATTAAAAAATAAAATCTATTCTTTGATAGTTTTATTTATTCATTGATCGTTTTTATTTATTCTTTGATAGTTTTATTTATTCATTAAAAAATAAATCTATTCTTTGATAGGTTTTATTTCTTCTTTGATAGTTTTATTTATTCTTCGATAGTTTTATTTATTCATTAAAAAATAAAATATATTATTT
>DAHXLF010000200.1 GCA_027371755.1 Acidimicrobiales bacterium | reverse complement strand
GTAGGGATAAAATAAAATAAAACTAAGGTAAAATAAAAATAAGATGAAAATAAAATAAGATCAAAGAAAATAAGAAAAATATGGATAAAATAAAATAAAAGTAAAATGAAATAAAAGTAAGATGAAAATAAAAGTAAGATAAAATAAAAACTAAGATTAAATAAAAGTAAAAATGAAAATAAAATAAAATGAAATAAAATAAAAAGAAGTATGGATAAAATAAAATAAAATAAAATGAAACAAAAATGAGATCAAAATAAAATAAAATGAAACAAAAATGAAATGAAATAAAATAAAACAAAGTATGGATGAAATAAAGTATAAAAATAAAATAAGATGAAATAAAGATAAGATGAAGAATTAAATAAAATAAAGATAAAATGAAATAAAGATAAATGAAATAGGGATAAAATAAAATAAAATGAAGTAAAGATTAAATGAAATAAAATTAAGATGAAATAAAAATAAAATAAGATAATATTAAAATAAAGATTAAATAAAAAAAGATAAAGTATGTATAAAATGAAGATAAGATTGATAAAGATTAAATAGAGTAAAGATAAAATTAATAAAGATAAAATAAAATAAGGATAAGATGAACTAGAGATATGATTAAATAAAGATTAAATGAAATACATGTAAGATAAAATAAAAAGATGAAATTAAGATTAAATGAAATGAGATAAAATGAAATGAGATATAATGAAATTGGATAAAATGAAATGGGATAAAATGAAATAGGATAAAATAAAATGGGATAAAATAAAATGGTGATTAAATAAAATAGGATTAAAATGAAATAGGGATTAAATGTAATATAAATAAAATGAAGATAAGATTGATAAAGATTAAATAGAGTAAAGATAAAATTAATAAAGATAAAATAAAATAAGTTGAA
>DAHXLF010000001.1 GCA_027371755.1 Acidimicrobiales bacterium | reverse complement strand
GGAGCGCAAGCAAATCTTTCTCTTTATTTAGGAGTGCATTCATTACAACGGTTTAACTTAGTTAGTTCCTCTAAATCCTCAACAACAAATCCAAATATAAAATCACCGAAATCAGCATACTTTGCAGACGCTTCATCATAACGCATCCTATAAACGACTTCTTTTAAATCGGTCGGCGCTTTGGCGAATAGCGTGACTCCCCATTCGTAATTATCGACACCGGTAGATCCTGTAACAAGCTGAACGACCCTGCCGGCGAATTTTCTACCTACGGCACCGTGAGCTCTCATGAGCAGATCTCTAGCCTCGTAATCTAATAGATACCAATTATACGAGCCAGATCGTCGTTTCGACATAGGGTAAAAGCACCAGCTTGTAAAGCCCTCAGGAGGCAAACTTGGATAAAGTCGTAAATCTTTCATAGGTTGGGGCATACCTTGGGCATATTCACTGACCTCGGTGATTGATACGTATGTTAAAGTCAATTCAAAGCCACATCTATTCAGACCTGACTGGAAGATTTTTAATGCTACAACATCTTTTGACAGTAACATAAAAACTGCTTGCGAAACCGAACCGACCGTCGATACATAGACAATCTGTCCGTTATTTGAACAAAAATCGTCGCATATCTTACGCAGGCTGTCAGGTTCAAAAACTCCCGTCTGTTTTACTCCAAGATGAACGACCATCAATCCGGGATCCGGACTCATTATTTTAAACACAATTAAAAGTCTAGGCTAAAAGGTGCGGACAAAACACAACATGTTTTTTCTCCAAATACAACTTCTAAAAGTTAAAGGCGTCCTAGGCTAATTTTTCTGGGACGCCCATAACTTAAAAAACTTATTTAGGTTAAGCAGTTGGTTTAATAATCGTCCATTCCGCCAGGCATAGCAGATGCTGAAATTGGTTCCGGCTTATCCACGACTACCGCTTCAGTCGTCAAGAACAAAGCCGCAATTGAAGCTGCATTTTGAAGCGCGGATCGAGTAACTTTGGCGGCATCTATAACACCAGCTTTTACAAGATCTTCATATACTCCCGTCGCCGCATTTAAACCCTCGGCCGGAGAAGTAAGTTGCTTGACTTTATTTACCACTACACCGCCTTCAAGGCCGCAGTTTACAGCTATCTGCTTTAACGGTTCCTCAATGGCTTTAGCAACTATCTTAACTCCAGTTGCCTCGTCGCCTTCTACTTTAGATAACACATCGAGTATTGCTTGCTGGCTTCTAAGTAGTGCGACCCCACCTCCGGGAACCACACCTTCTTCGATCGCCGCTTTGGTGGTCGAGACAGCATCTTCGATACGATGCTTCTTCTCTTTAAGTTCGACTTCGGTAGCCGCACCGACTTTAAGGACAGCAACTCCGCCAGACAGTTTCGCAAGTCGTTCCTGCAATTTTTCCCGGTCGTAATCCGAATCAGTGTTTTCGATCTCAGCTTTTATCTGAGCTATGCGACCCTTAACTTTATCTTCAGCACCCGCGCCTTCAACTATCGTGGTCTCATCTTTGGTGACGACAATCTTTCGTGCCTTACCGAGCAAGTCTAACGTAACGTTTTCCAGTTTCAATCCAACTTCTTCGGAGACAACCTGACCTCCAGTCAGAATTGCCATATCTTCGAGCATAGCCTTTCGGCGATCTCCAAAACCGGGTGCTTTAATTGCCACCGACTTAAAAGCTCCTCGAATCTTGTTTACAACCAAAGTCGCCAAAGCTTCACCTTCAACATCTTCTGCAATTATCGCCAACGGCTTGGAAGCCTGCATAACTTTTTCCAACAACGGAAGGATATCTCTTATTGAGGCAATTTTGGACGACAGGAAGAGGATGTAAACATCCTCTAAGACGGTCTCCATGCGATCGGTATCGGTTGCAAAGTAAGGCGAGATATAACCCTTGTCGAATCTCATTCCTTCAACTAAATCCATCGTCATCCCAAAAGTATTGGATTCTTCGACGGTGATTACTCCGTCTTTACCGACCTTATCAATTGCTTCGGCAATTATTTGCCCGATTTCGGGATCAGCAGCCGATATGGAAGCCACCTGAGCTATCTGGGATTTGTCATCCGTCTTTACCGCTAAATCTTTAAGGGAATTTACTGCAGCTTCGGTAGCATATTCGATGCCCTTCTTAAGTGACATCGGGTTAGAACCAGCAGCTACATTCTTCAGCCCTTCTCTGACCATAGCCCATGCCAATACGGTTGCCGTGGTTGTTCCGTCACCCGCCACATCATCGGTCTTCTTGGCTACCTCTTTTACTAATTCGGCTCCGACCTTTTCAAAGGGATCTTCTAAATCAATCTCTTTCGCGATGGACACACCGTCATTGGTGATCGTAGGAGCTCCCCACTTTTTCTCCAAAACTACATTTCTTCCTTTGGGCCCGAGGGTTACCCTGACCGCATCGGCCAAAACGTTCATACCCTTTTCCAATGACCTTCTGGCCTCTTCGTCAAACAATATTAACTTTGACACGTTTCCTCCAATTCTCTCTTAAATTATCGTTAATTTCATGTACTAACCGATCATAGCATAAATTAGCACTCTCAATATTAGAGTGCTAAATGTATTTTATTTTGAAAAATTTGACTTCGATACATTTTGAAAAAATAACGAAAAAGATTTAGTTCTTATCGGATTGAAATCTGTATGCCATTTGACGGGAAATCGCCGCCGATCTCTTAGATGCAGCTCTGTACCAAAAATACCCCATGACTAAGACAATCAGCGCAATCAAAGCAATAATCTCAACGGCTTTACTTGTAGCAACAGATGGCTGAACCGTAACAGAAACCTTTGGCAGTCCCGAATTAACGGCATAGTTTTTTTGCGCCAAGACTTCTTTGTTAAAGTCGGCAAGACTAATCGAATTCGAACTCGATTCGCTGGCAACAAGATAAAAAACTCCGTTTACGTAAAAATCGGAAACGAATGAATAAACCGGTATTGTACCCGATGAAGTATTAATTTTATAGTTGACCGAAAAGACACATGATACACATTGGCCGCCTGCCCGTTGACCGGGAGCTACCATATTTGATCCGTTGAAACCTTTAATGTAGTCTGTGAACTTTTCGTCCAACCCCTCTAAAGTAGGTTGGTCGGATGTGTAAACTCCTTCAATAACGAATAAATTGGTTCTCTCGACGGTTTGTGGCAGATTACCGTTGGGGGTAAAGGTTCTGATATATGCGTCCAAATTAGCCGGTACCGAATTTAGATTACCCGGCAAATTTATAAAGTTGGGAATGGGGAACAAGCTACCTGAACTTATTGAGGAGTTTAAAGAGGATACTGCAACGGGTAGGTAGCCATTTGATAGTCTCGGTACTATCATTACTGACAAAACAGGCTGATTTAAAGTTAAGCCGTAAGCCGGCGTCAAAGCAAGCCCGAAAAAGGACGTACACAAAAGCAGCACGACAGAAAACAGTTTAATTGCTGTGATCTGCCACGATCTTCTTTTTGGAATTTTATTTACAAAAATCACGTCGACACTATCATTTTTACTAATATAAAACAATTTTTCATTCGCAAATTTAGAAAGAGTTCTTAAATCGTGTTAATAGAGCATTGCATTTCAACTGCATAATGAAGAACATAAACTAATTCTAAGATGCGTTTTTGCGAGATAGATAGCGACAGGCAAATTTATTCTTTCAACTTTATTTAATACCGGATGGATGGATGACAACATGCATTATCAAACTTAGATGCGGTTATCGTAGATCGGTTATATTAAAAATTTATATTCCTGTTAGCCAATCCAATTCACGCAAAATCAATTTTACAGTCAATTCAAATCTTGCTGACGTATATGATTAAGCAGCTTGTCCTTCCTGCGTAAATTTTCAACCCCAAGAACTACCCTCCGGCTACAGCAGGGACAACCGATATAACCTGTCCGTCTTTAACCTCGGTTTCCAAACCGTCCAAAAATCTCACATCTTCGTCAGCTAAAAATATATTTACGAACCTCCTAAGTTTTCCGTCTTCGTCGAAAACTCTTTCGCCAAAACCCGGATTGAGTGTATCTACGTCTTTTAAAACCTGACCTACGGTAGCACCTTCGGCCTCAATCTCTCCGACTCCGCCGGTGAGAGACCTCAGCTGAGCCGGGATTCTAACTTTTATTGTCATTTCTACTCCTAATCATTTTCCTTAGAACTCTGTGAGACGATACTCTTCTAAAAAAGAACTTAATTTTGGTTCGATCGTCATGGTGGGTCCCACTGATGATTCCAGGGCTTCAACAGTTTTAAGGCCATGTCCGGTAATAAGGGCAACGACTGTTTCATCTTTTTGGATTACCCCAGATTCAATTAGCTTCACCAAATTTGCAATTGTTACCCCTCCGGCGGTTTCGGTAAATATTCCTTCCGTTTTAGCCAAAAGCATAATTCCATCGATGATTTCTGCATCTGTGGCAGATTCTATTGCTCCACCTGTTTTTCTTACAGTTTCCATAGCATAAAAACCGTCGGCGGGATTCCCAATAGCCAGAGATTTAGCGATTGTATCCGGTTTGACCGGTTGCACAAAGTCTGCGTTTGATTTAAATGCAGTAGCTACCGGAGAGCATCCTTCTGCCTGTGCACCTGATATTCGGACAGTTTTAGCCGTATCTACCAACCCTACTGATTTAAGTTCTTCAAATCCTTTATGAACTTTCGTAAGTTGGGAACCCGATGCTATCGGCACGACAACATGATCCGGAAGTTCAAATCCCAACTGTTCGCTAACTTCAAAAGCTAAGGTCTTGGACCCTTCGGCATAATATGGTCGAACATTTACATTAACAAACGCCCAATCTGGAACTTCTGAAGTAAGTTCGGCACAAAGCCGATTGACATCGTCATAGTTGCCTTTTACGGCTATGAGATTTGATCCGTAAACGGCTGTCGTGACAATCTTGGCCTTCTCCAAATTGTAAGGTATAAAAATATACGCTTCCATACCCGCCCTAGCTGCGTGAGCCGCTACCGAATTTGCCAAATTTCCCGTCGATGCACATGCAGCAACCTTAAAGCCAAGCTGTCTGGCCTTGGTAAGAGATACAGAAACAACACGATCCTTGAAAGACCCCGTTGGGTTTCGCGTGTCGTCTTTTATAAACAGGTTTGAAATCCCCAACAAAGCACCCAATCGATCCGCCCTCACTAATGGGGTAAAACCGGCCCCTAGGTCAACGGGGGCAGCATCTTCTACCGGCAGTAGCTTTGAGTATCGCCACATAGTGGTCGGACCGCGCTTTATCTCTTCAATAGTAATAGTTGATTTAATTTGCTCATAATCGTATTGCACTTCCAACGGACCGAAGCAGTATTCACATACGTGAAGGGCTTCTGGTGCATAATGTCGAGAGCATTCTTTACATACGAGCTCTATTTTGTCAGACAAACAATCCTCCTCATCGCTCGGGCATTGGCACCATGTCTTATTGTCAGATTTAAATTAACCCGATAAATTTAGATTAAGACCAAAACATAAGCCTCGAGTTTCTAAAATTACCTGTTATATTTATTTTTAAATCTGCATCAGTTTCACTGGTTGCCGCGGCTTCAAAGGGCCCGGTCCCTCAGCCGCTCTGGATGCGGTTCCATAATAGATTATAATACAATTTTTACCGACTCTATTCACTACAACGTTAAGGATTTAAAAAAAGTTTCTCGTATGTACGGCAATACCCATT
This sequence comes from Acidimicrobiales bacterium, assembly GCA_027371755.1. Taxonomy (GTDB): domain Bacteria; phylum Actinomycetota; class Acidimicrobiia; order Acidimicrobiales; family JABEUL01; genus JAJZNL01. The sequence goes on along the minus strand of DAHXLF010000001.1, from coordinate 45,653 downwards.
ACATTTTAAATCCTTTTGTATTTATGGTTGCCTTATCATGACATAAAGAGCTACAAACAAAACTACAAATGCCACCGATGAGCTTATGATCATTGATTTAACATTTCGAACAAGATTTAAGAGTCGATTTTCATCATTCAACTTAAAGTCTAAGGTCGCTAAAGCTCCCGACGTATTTTGTTGTTTTACTTCATCTTCAAAAGATTCGTTTGACATGCTAACTTGGAACATTTGAGTTGAAAGCGAATTTAAGTTTAGACACACTTTATCCCACGGCCGAAGAACCCCAATCTCTATTAACAATACATTAATAATCCAGCACAAAGCGCCGACATAGACCCAAAAAAAGGATGATTTAAAATGTGACAGTTCAACTATTACAACCCCGGTAATTGGCAGCAAATACGTGACTCTGCTCAAATATTTAGATTTAGATTTAAAAAAATTAAAGCTGCTCAAACTTAAACCGGTTTTTTTTAATTCAAAATACAGTCTGCATGAACTAACGGCCATAACTATCGGAAATGTAAGCGAAATAATTGCAGATGTTACGTGGATCAGTAAAAGTATGTCTCTTAAGTCATTTTCCATTGGAATTGCAACAGTTCTTTATTTAACTCTCCATTGGCAACCGATTAACACTCCAGTGGCACAACGACAACAGCAACGATGACCAACCAAATTATATAATTGGCCAAAATTGTCGTTCGAACAAAGCACTAAAAGTCTTAAAAGATTCGAAATCCTATAACGTTTTAATTCATATTACCCGAACCATGGTATTACATGTCATCGGGATTTTTACCACACCCGTAAAACATTAACTATAGTCTTTAATCACGCGATACCGCTTTGCCACACTTGAAAATGTTGTAACTGCATCATTTAAAGATCCGTAGAGGATCTAAAGCCAAAAACCCTTAATAATTTTAATAATACTGTCTATTTTCGCAACGAACCTATATGAATATTTTTCAAGTTATTGAATCCCAATATTTAAAGCTAAAATAAGTAAGAGAAACAGAATTTTTATTAAAAGCACTATTAAATGCTCAATATAGTATAAAAATTAAATATAAAGATTTTTAAAATGAAAAATGCGGCCAAATGACAACATCCAACCAACTCAGGCTTGACCCGCTCACCGGCAGATGGATTGCCGTAAGCACTAGTCGGGCAAACAGGCCGACCGCCTTTACCCCGCGGATGAAAATTACGAATTCTGATTCGGCTACGTGCCCATTCTGTCCAGGCAACGAAGAAGAGACTCCTGCAGCTCTTGAAACTTACGGTGCCAACGGGAAATGGCTAATTAGAGTGCTTCCCAACCTATATCCGGCCTTTGACGGAGACGAACCTTTCATAGTAAGCCATTTGGGCCCTGTCTTTACAGAAGCACCTTCGAGCGGAATTCACGAAGTATTGATACTATCCCCAAGTCATACTGAAGATTTAGGCCAAATATCTGACGAACAGTGCTCACTTGTCATGTCAGCCATACGAGACAGGACCGAAGAGCACTGCACTACTCCAGGACTCAGATATACGCAAGCAATTATCAACCACGGAAGAGAGGCGGGTGCCTCCATTGAGCACCCTCATGCACAACTGCTTGGCATCCCTTTTGTTCCCAGGGAGTTGGCTGACGAACAAGCAGGTTTTGCCAGATTCGCTGGGGGTTGTCTTCTTTGCACCACGCTTGATGCCGAAAATCGATCCAAGCACAGGATAGTAAGTTCCAACGAATATTCTGCGGTAATCAGCCCCTACTGGGCAGGGCATCCTTACGAAATGCTAATTATCCCCAAAAAACACGGCCAACACATGCATAAATCAAATCAGGTTTCGCTTTATGAAATTGGCCTCAGCATTAAAGATGCGATTTTAAGACTTATTAACCTCTTGGGCGACGTAAGTTACAACCTTGTTTTTCATTCGGCACCATATCGAGCGTCAGGTACATATCATTGGCATATCCACTTAATTCCAAAACTTACAACTCGAGCGGGATTTGAATTGGGTACCGGTGTTATGATAAATATTGTTTCTCCAGAGTCTGCAGCCGAACAACTTCGCGAAGCCAAAAGCCAATAACTTCAACCATTTGACGCGTTGGTAATCAAATATCAGATGCAGGATACCGTACCGCGCCTCATATCGACGTTGCGGAAACTAAAGTTAAAGGTCTGCGCTCGGTTTTATTTCCCGCTTCAATGACTAGCTTGAGCCCGAAAATTAAAATTTAATAAACATATTTTGGCTCAAATTATGTTCTGATTGAGATTTTTTAAAGAACAACTCCGATGACAGTAATAACTTTAATATTCCATCCCTTTTCTCTTTGGCCTGTAAAAGTTACACGAAATTGGAAACTTAATTAGCGGCAGCCAAAAGACATCTGTATGCGGTAGTCACTATTTTATTAACGACTTCTCGGTCTCTTGGAACAATACCATGCACTTCAATTTGTTCCATATAGCCGTCAATCAAAGCTTCGCTATTCAATTTAAGCCAAGCATTTGAAAGTATCGTAATTTTTTGCGTATCTGATTCCAGCTGCATGGACACTTGCTCGTCTATCACACGTTTAACTTGTGCCAAAAGTTGGGCAATATTAACAAGCGGTGTTACCCTGATTTCGAAATTATCCTGACCAAAATCAACCAAACACCACCCCATGTCGGTTCTGTAAATAATATCCAGATATAGCGAATTATAAATACGTATTGCCAAGCCAAAGTCCTCAAACGACCCGATTGTCTTGAGGTCTTCCTTTACTGACTTAGCTTCCTTCGATGCATCCCTCTTGATCATCAAGCCGCAAACCTCAGTGAGATTTTCGGAAGTCTCTGGAGTCGAATGATACTTTTGTTCCAACAAAATATGCAATTTTGCCAGCATTTCACCTAGCCTTCTGAACTCCTCAGAAAGATCGGCCCCGGCATTTGTAGGGTCCCCTCTGTAGTCAAACAAATCCCTCAAAGACACGTTTACCATCGCCTCCAAGGTTATGGCCGCCTCGAAATTCTCAATTACCAATCCAACCAAGTTTCTGCCAACCATATATCTGGCCAATGGCGCCGCCAAATGGTTAAAACCAGAAACTTCAAGCTTTTCAAGAACATCCACTCCAGCGTTAGGCGAATCGATACAATATTTGTAAAAACAGATCCTAAATTTTGAATCAATGACATAAATTTGACAGCGGTCGGCCGAATCAGTCACCCTCCTAATGGTTACAAAATCTTTTGTGGCAAGTTCCTCGTCAAGCTGAAATGTCAAATTTATTGATTCAAATAGTTTGCGTATAAGCAGATCGGATTCGTAACAATCCAAAACGGAGTATACCCCATTTTCTGAGGTGAATATCTGCGAACTTACCGTATCAAATTCAACTTTTGGTATGTCTTCGGTTTTAATAACCCCCAGCGGCCAGAAAAAATTTATTTGACCCAAAGACGCTGACTCGTCTTGTCGTAGCTGGAATAAACTTTTATTATCGTCTTTAAAATTTAAAAACTTTCTAAAAACCTCTTCAGACCCGTTTATAGTTCCCGATATCAATATAATTTCAATTTGGATATCATTTTGGACCGGAAAGTATTTTGACTTAAAACTTGTCAAGTCAATTGAAATTTCGTCATGAGAACCGATTTGTTCAAAAATCCACCCTTTAAAATTTTCAAGTAATTCTGTTTTGGATTTTGAATTAAGCCTTGTCATAGGTCCTATAGTATTTCATTCAAATCTGGTCACTAATCTCAAACCAATAGTATCCGTGCGGGCCCAAAGTTAGCCTATACGAACCGTCGGTTACCATGGGGAAAATAACTCTTCCGTTAAGCTCGACCAATTTTGCTCCCTTATGCTTACTTAGATCCAGTTCTGCGGGTTGTGGAAATCTTGAAAGATTATAAACGCATAGTACCTTATTTACACTTACCAGATCTTCACCTTCCATCCTACCAACTTCAATACGGCTGTCATTTTGGGTTTGAGTTTCTGGATTGATTTCATTTTCAAAAAATCTGACAAATGCAAATACCGAAGGATTGTCGTCGTGTAAAACTTCAATTTTACCCGTACCAAAAACTTCGTAATTACTTCTGACTGAAATAAGTTTTTTTATCCACAACAAAAATGATCCGGGGTTTTTAAACTGAGACTCCACATTGACTGCAGGATACCCATAGACTGAATCCATCAACGGCGGCAAATAAAGTTGTTCAAAATTTGCCAACGAAAATCCCCCGTTTCTGTCCGGTGCCCATTGCATCGGCGTCCTCACGGAATCACGATCTTTAAGGTATATGTTATCTCCCATCATAATTTCATCGCCATAATACAAAATTGGGCTGCCTGGCAATGAAAACAAAAGGGCATATAGTAGCTCGGCAATCGATCGAGAGTTATCAACCAACGGCGCCAATCTTCTAGCAATACCCATATGGCGCTTCATCCTTGAATCTTTAGCGTATTCGGAAAACATATAGTCACGCTCTTCGTCACTTACCTGCTCCAAAGTAAGTTCATCATGATTTCTTAAAAATAACCCCCATTGGCTGTTATTTGGTATATCTGGAGTCAGCGAAAGTATCTCTGTAATTGGGAGCCTCTGTTCGCGTCTTATTGCCATAAACATTCTGGGCATTAGCGGAAAATGAAAACACATGTGACATTCGTCGTCATTACCAAAATAGTCCACTAAGTCTGCTGGCCACTGATTTATTTCGGCTAATAATACCCTGTTGGGATATCTGCTGTCAATCTCTTTTCGAAGCAATTTCAAAAAATCATGAGTTGCGGGTAGATTTTCGCAGTTAGTATTTTCCTCCTGAAACAAGTAAGGTACCGCATCCAATCTAAAACCGTCCAGACCAAGGTCGAGCCATTTCTTGACGGCCGCAAGCATCGCATCTTTTACCTCCTGATTGTCATAGTTCAAATCGGGCTGATGAGAATAAAAACGATGCCAGTAATATTGTTGTCTAACGTGATCCCACGCCCAGTTGGAATTCTCGGCGTCTGTAAAGATTATTCGAGCACCTTTGTACATCGAATCGTCGTCTCTCCAAATATACCAGTCAGCTTTGGGGTTGTCCTTTGAAGATCGAGATTCCAAGAACCAGGGGTGCTGGTCACTCGAATGGTTCATGACCAAATCCGATATGACTCTGATTCCTAACGAATGTGCCTTATCGATAAGATTGATTAGATCTCCTTCGGTACCATACGAAGGGTCTACGTTTTCAAAATCAGCAATGTCGTACCCACCATCTTTCATGGGAGAACCATAAAAAGGCAATAACCAAATGCAATCAATCCCAAGCCAAGCCAAATAGTCCAGCTTTGCGGTTACGCCGTTCAAATCACCAAAACCGTCATTATTGCTGTCGTAGAAGCCCCGCGAGAAGACCTCATAAAATACTGCCTTTTTATACCATAATGGATCATCTTTAAGTGATTTTGACACGGTTTCCTTATTCAGAGTCCTACAACAAACTAACCTAAATTAACTTACAAGCCCTTAACTATCATAGTAAACAGCGTTTCAGCCGCTCCCGCTATGTCGTCGCTGCCTTCTATGATTGACTTTATCAAATCGGAACCTTCGGCCGAATCGATATAAGAGGTAGCTCTATTTAAAATGTTTTCATTCACCAATGACAACAGCTCATTCTTTGTCCGACTGAAAACCTTTTGATTTAGAATACCCGAATCAACTAGATATTGGCGGTGGCGGAGGATTTCGTCCAGCAAATCTTGCACTCCCGTACCGTCTGTTCCTATAGTCTGACAAATCGGAGGTAACCACGCCATTGATTGAGACAGCTCCAACATTGACTTTAGATCACGGGCAGTTTCCTGAGCTCCGGGTCGATCGGCTTTGTTGATCACAAATATGTCGGCGATCTCCATTAATCCGGCTTTGTTTGCCTGTACAGAATCTCCCCAGCCGGGGTTAACGACAACCACGGTTGTGTCAGCTTGACCGACTATCTCAACTTCAACCTGACCGACTCCCACAGTTTCAACCAAAATAAAATCAAACCGCAACGAGCTCATTAGCTTTACCACTTCGGGAACTGCAGCAGAGAGCCCCCCCAGCTGACCCCGTGTGGCTAAAGACCTTATATAGACTCCAGAATCCATAGCGTGCTCACCCATGCGTATCCTGTCTCCCAATATCGCACCTCCGGTGAAAGGTGAGGAAGGATCTATTGCTATTACCGCAACAGTTTTATCACTTTTACGAATCGATCCGATAAGTTGTGACGTTAACGTAGATTTTCCGGCTCCCGGTGATCCCGTAATACCGACCAAAATTGTGTTTGAGTCAAATTTTAATATTGTTTTATTGGCTTCGGCGGTTTTAAAATACCCTGACTCAATCATCGTTACAAGTCGACCCAGTGATCTTCGATCACCGTCTTTGGCCTTCATAAAAAGTTCGTCTGCGTTAAATCTGGTTCCGGCCACTGCCTAAATCCTTTAATGTCATTTGCGGTCGTGAATAATTATTCATGTACCGTACTTAAATTTTCAACCCAATCGTTAAAAAATATATCTTATATTACCGATTCTTTTGTCGTTACAATCGTTCGAAGCAATTTGAAAGTGCGCTGCCAAATTTAATTACATTATCAACTAATACCATCAACGATGTTAGATGGTATTGCGCTGGCATTCTTATTAAACTGTTTTACCGCTAGATTTCACTGTGGATTTATATATCACTGTGGATTTATATATTAGCGCACCGAATACACCAACAATGTCCCAAAACATATTGCTTAGACAAACAATTTAACTCAGCAATTTTGTTAAAAAATTACTTACAATATTTTACATTAACCTGTGACAACCATAATTTTTAGAAAGACCAAAAGATCGCGAACACGACCAATCGGACATATTATGAAGACCTAACAAAACGAATGTCGCCCCCGATTGAGCTAAATTTTTCACCAATATTTTCATAACCGCGCAAAATATGATCTACCTTTTCTATGCGTGTAGTTCCTTTGGCAGACATGCCGGCAATTATCAAGCAAGCCCCGGCTCTGATATCGTATGCTACCACTGTTGCCGCTTTTAATCTCGACTTGCCCGTAATTCCGAGATGATGTCCGTCGGTCATAATTTCAGCTCCCATTTTTAACAACTCTTCAATATATCTGAATCTTCCAATGAAGATATTTTCACTCACCATGGATGTACCTTGTGCCACTGATAACATTGCAACAAGAGTAGGTTTGTAGTCGGTGGCTATACCTGGATACGGCAAGGTGGATAAATTAACCGCCTTGGGTCGATGTTTCATAGAAACCAACAAACCATCACCGGTTGGAAGAATTTCAAGCCCTGATGATTTTAATTTATAAATTAAATTGTCCAAATACGTATATTGAATTCCATGAAGATAGACATTGCCGCCGCAAGCCCCGACAGCGCACATATAGGTTGCCGCTTCAACTCGGTCTCCTATTACGAAATGTTCTTTGCCAGAAGGGGTCAAAGACTCAACCCCTCGGACCAAGAGTCGCGAAGTTCCAAGCCCTTCGATGTTCGCACCAAGGGAAATCAAAAATTGGCACAGGTCCACAACTTCTGGTTCTCTAGCCGCATTTTCAATTATAGTCTCGCCTTTTGCCAATACCGATGCCATTATTAGATTGTCGGTGGCCGTATGTGAAGGATACTCCAAAACGATCCTCTTGCCGATCAAACCTTTCTTATCGGGAACGTAGCTTATGGTCCCTTTTTCAAGAACGACTGCTGCATTAAGTTCGTTTAAGCCCCTTAAATGAATATCTATCGGACGCTCTCCAAAATCATCTCCTCCAGGAAATGGAAGATCGAATTCGGATTTGTGTGCCAATAGCGGGCCCAACAAAGTTATGGAAGCTCGCATTTTTTCTATCAATTTTGAATCAAACTCAAAATTAATTTTTTCAGGCACACTAATCTCTAAAACTTTACTTTTACGATTAAAATTTCCTTTGATTCCCAATTGCTTAAGAATTTTGAGCATATCCAAAACATCGGTAATATTAGGGCAATTTGCTATCCTATGCGTACCCGGACACAACAAAGTAGCCGCCATTAACTTTAAAACAGAATTCTTGGCACCCTGAATATCGACCTGGCCTTTTAAGTCAAAAGATTCATTTATTTCAAAAATTTCCACATTGCCTCTCTTAATCTGATAATCTCACTTTAGTGATAAATCAACAACCTGATAGAAATTTAGCACTTGAATTGGTACGCGTTACCGAGGCGGCCGCCTTGGCGGCAAGTCGTTGGATGGGGCGCGGAGACAAAAATGGTGCCGACGGCGCTGCAGTAAATGCCATGCGAGTAGTATTGTCATCGGTTTCGATGGACGGAATCGTAGTTATCGGAGAAGGTGAAAAAGATGACGCCCCGATGCTGTTTAATGGGGAATCCATAGGAAACGGAGAACAACCGGAAACCGATATCGCCGTTGATCCAATAGACGGAACAACTTTAACTTCGTTGGGAAGAGGAGGCGCCTTGTCGGTCATCGCTGTCTCCGAACGAGGTACGATGTTTAATCCAGGCCCGTGTGTATATATGGAAAAAATTGCGGTGTGCAAGTCCGCCGCTGGAAAAATAGATATCAATGCCCCTATCGCTTACAACATCGAACAGGTTGCAAAGGCAAAGGGAGTTCCGGTCAGGGACGTTACGGCAGTAATACTAGACAGACCCAGACATCAGAACATAATTTCTGAAGTTAGGAATACAGGCGCCAGAATCAGCCTAATATCAGACGGAGACGTTGCGGCAGCTATTGAAGCGGCTCTTCCCGAAAGCGGTATCGACATATTGCTGGGGATAGGAGGAACGCCAGAAGGCGTGATTGCTGGAGCCGCACTCAAATGCATCGATGGTGAGATTCAAGCCAAACTCTGGCCCAGAAATGAAGACGAAAAACGAGCTGCGTTAGACGAAGGCTATAACTTAGATCAGGTTCTTACCACAGACGATTTGGTTAAAGGTAATAACTGTTTTTTTGCGGCTACGGGCATAACCGACGGTGACCTGCTTAAAGGAGTCAATTTTTCACCGAACGGTGCTATGACTCACTCATTGGTGATGAGGTCGAAATCTGGTACCATGAGATACATCATGGCAACTCATTCTTTGGAAAAGCTTAAAGAATTTTCTTCTATCAAATTTGACTGAAGATAATTTCATGTTAAACAGATCATATAGTTCCACTCAAAATACCCTACAGAATAACTGAAACGATTTACTCATGACGCATTAGTCACTGAATATAAATCTCGACCATGTGATTAGACCTCTATGTTGCACCTTAACAAAATTTTGGTCCAACGAAGTTGTAAATTAGCCCTACTAATTATCCCGACTGAACCAAACAAGAATTGCGAATTTCCAGCTTTAAAGTTGTCAGCGTCCTTACAGGTATAACGACGCAAAGTGGTCAGACGAAACCCTGTACTTTATAATTTTAACGAAAAAGAAGCTTTCGCCGTGTATGTTCACCAAATTTACAACTTGACAACCGCCGTTAACGACACTTTACAAATCAGTTACCCGTGCAGCTTTGAAGCAATTGGCCGGCAACTTAAAGCAGGTACTATCTCTTTAGCGAAAAATAGGTTTTGACGCAGACATAATGATTCCCGCCGACCTTAAAGATTTCCAAGCCGGTTGCTTTACATAATTCTATAACCTGCATCAATTTTTTTAACTAATCATGCAGTCGTTATTCAGCTACAATGTACATATCACGCCAATTTAGCGAAGTAAACAAAAAACCGTAACGAACTATTTAAAACTTTAAGGATTTTAAGATGATAACAACATCAATAACAGAGGCATTAACTGACATCTTTGGAATCAATAATGTGCTGACCGAAGAGATCGCTCCGGAATTAACACATGATGAGTCCTTGACAGCCGATTACAACAAGCCGGTCGCTGTGGTTTATCCCACAGAAGAGAGTCAGCTAATTGACCTAGTTCGGCTTGCAAAGGTACACAACTTAGCATTGGTACCTAGGGGATCTGGATCCGGCATGAGCGGTGCCTGTAATGCTTCAGAAAACTCTATTATAGTGAGTTTTGCCAAAATGAATAAGATTTTAGAAATCGATTTGGATAATCACGTTGTGGTTATTGAACCCGGGGTAACCCTAATGCAACTAAATGACGAGCTGTCCAAACATTCTCTTATCTATCCGGTTCAGCCCGGTGAATCCAGTGCAACTATCGGCGGAAACGCCGCCACAAATGCTGGCGGGATGAAGGCAATCAGATACGGCGTAACCCGTCACCACATACTCGGCCTTCACGTCATTTTGGAAAACGGAGACAAGTTGATAACGGGAGGTAAATTTGTAAAATCATCGACCGGCTATGACTTAACTCAGCTATTTATCGGATCCGAGGGGACCCTGGGGCTGATATGTCAACTAACTCTCAAACTCTCCGTTAAATATTCAAACTCCGTGACCGTGCTTTCGCCGTTTTCAACTCTTCAAAACTTAACCGAAGCAATTCCCAAGATAGTTAACACGGCGGTCATGCCTTCCATCCTGGAATATCTGGACTTTCTTGCAATAGATGCCACCACAAGATCTGCGGGAATTGATTTGGGGATACCCGAAGCGGTAAAATCGCAAGCCCAGGCGTACCTGCTTATTGTTTTGGAAGGTAACGACTTAAAGCGCCTCGACGAAGACCTTGCAGTTGTAGGAGAGATTTTAGAGTCTTCTGAGGCTTTGGATATATATTCGCTGCCAGCATCATCGGGCACGGCCATCGTGGATGCAAGAGAGAAAGCATTTTGGGTAGCTAAGGCGTTAAATGCGAATGACATAGTAGACGTAGTGGTCCCGCGGTCACAGATGGCGTCATACTTAAACACAGTTGCTGAGATCGCGCAAAACTCTGGATCACTGATCGCAGGTTGCGGGCATGTGGGCGACGGGAACGTACACCTGTCAGTATTCCAAAACGAACCTTCAAAGCTTCACGAAGTTATGTTTCAAATCTTAAAGGCAGGTACCGATTTGGGTGGAGCTATTTCCGGTGAACACGGCATCGGCACAGAAAAATTGCCTTATTTTGCAAAATTGGAAAACGAAGTAAAGTTACGAGTTCAAAAACAAATCAAAGTTACCTTGGATCCTTCTAATCTATTCAATCCGGGTCATTTAATTCCGGAACTTTGATTTATGTCAGGATGTTTGTATAAAATTGATTCGGTAACTGGGCAGTTTAAAATAAGGAGAATTGTATGAACGGTGCGCTGGCTTTAATTGAGACGTTGTTAGGTTCGGGAATCGATACGTGTTTTATGAACCCTGGCACGTCTGAAATGCACTTCGTCGCTTCGTTAGATTCTGCTCCTAACATGAAAAGCGTGTTGTGCCTGTTTGAAGGCGTAGCTACTGGAGCTGCTGACGGTTACTACCGAATTGCCAAAAGACCTGCTGCTACACTATTGCATCTAGGACCTGGCTTGGGCAACGGAATTGCCAATCTGCATAATGCAAGACGGGCATTTAGCGCCGTGGTAAACATCGTCGGAGACCATGCCACATATCATCATGGTTTTGACGCCCCGCTAGAATCTGACGTTCGCGGACTGGCTTTACCGGTTTCTAAATTTTTCAAATCTTCTGAAAGCGTCAATGATCTTTGCATCGACGTTGCTTCCGGTATTACCGCTTCAATGACTTACCCGCGCGGTGTTGCCACCGTAGTTTTACCGGCAGACCTTGCTTGGACAGAAGGTGCAATGTCTACGACTGCTCAAAACTTCACACCCAAGACGCCGCAAGACGCAAATATTATAGATGAAGTTGCCAAGATAATAGCAAGCGGAAAATCGACCGCTATGTTAATTGGCAACAATGCACTTACCAAAGACGGCATACTGTTAGCGACTAAAATCTGCGACGGTACATCGGTTAAATTATTTGCGGAAACTTTCCCTCCCGTAATCGAACGCGGACGCGGAGTACTGCCCATAGATCGCCTGAGCTACCTAGCCGAATTTTCTCAAATGCAGCTAGCGGGCATTGAACATTTGATATTGGTTGAAGCTAAATCTCCGGTATCCTTTTTCGCCTATCCAAATGTACCCAGCAGCTTAATTCCAAGTAATTGTGAAGTCATTGAACTTAGCGATCACACCGTAGATTCAATTGCAACTCTGAAAATCCTTGCAGACAGACTAAACGTACTCAGTAATTTAGAGTCTGCGACTGCGAGCGATAAAAAACCGGAGGATACCTCGGGTTTGGCCGGAGATCTAAATTCGCAAAAGCTGGCCCTCATTATCGGTGACCTTCTACCTGAAAATGCGATTGTGTCAGACGAATCCAACACCGCAGGAATTCATCTTTCAAAGGCCACGGATAATTCGGCTTTTCACAAATGGATGTGCTTAACCGGCGGTTCCATAGGCCAAGGAATGCCATTGGCAACTGGCGCCGCCATTGCGGCACCGAATCAAAAAATCATAAATATTCAAGCCGACGGATCCGCCATGTACACCATCCAGTCTCTATGGACTCAAGCCAGAGAAAACCTCGACGTTATTACGGTCATTCTGGATAATCAGAGATATGCCATACTGGAAATGGAGCTCTCCAGAGTTGGGGCGACTCACGGGGGTAAAGTTGCATCATCGATGCTTGACATATCAAATCCCAGTATTGATTTTGTTTCAATTGCAAAAAGCTTTAATGTTGAAGCTTTTAGAGCAGAAACCGCAGAAGAGTTCAGAAGTGCTTTCCTAAAGTGTCTGTCTGTCAAAGGACCGACTTTAATTCACGCAATTTTGCCAATTGGCTTAGGTATGTAAAATAACTAACCGATATCCAAATAAGATACATAAATAAACAATGATTAAGGCATAAATACAGTTTCAGACAGCACCTACCGAAGGATACAAAAGGACTTTGATCTGACATGGATTCAGAACCACACTTAAATTCGTTGAAAATCAACACCTTAATTTACGACGACTCGTGTGATTTTTGCTTATCAATTAAGAACTTAACCGAAAAATACATAATTCCCGACAATGTCCAAATTACCTGGATCCCGTTTAGTTCAAAATCAGCCGAATCTATATTAAATACTTTAAACGAAGACCGTTATGAATCTATGATCTATATTGATCAAAATCACGAAATGCTTCGATATGACGATGCCATTACCGCAATTCTAAGATTAAACAATAAACTTGCACCAACTATTATTCGCTTTGAGAACTCTAAACTTTTCCGGTCAGCGTTGAGAGGTGCTTATATTTGGATAGCTCGACACAGATCACAACTTTATAAACTAATTCCACGATCTTTTCGCGTTTCAGCCTGACTTACATTGCTTGTCGTTAACAAATAAAATATGTTAACATATGTAAATTAAATCAGAATTAACAACCGAGACACCGAACGAACATATTGTTAATTTTACTGAAATTTAAACCGGTTTGACAGCCGGATTTTGAACGGAGAACCTGTGTATATAAAATTAAAACTTTTTAAAAAACTGGCAATACTAGTTTGTCTGTTACTTTCATTAAGCATATTGGCTGCATGCAGCTCAAGCACGTCTGCTACCAAAAATACTTCTGGTACTCATTCGACAAATGCGACAAATAAGTTCGACTTCAAAACGGTAGCCTACAATCCCAACGCCAGCGGAATTCCAAGTTTCTACACTCCGCCAGCCAATCTACCCAACAAACCTTCAGGTACGCTAATCAGATATCAAAAAGTCACCGGAGTACCGGGTGTTCCGACAGGAGCTACAATGTATCGAATTATGTTTTATTCCAAAACAATATACAACAAAGATATCCCGGAATCCGGCTATGCGATTGTACCTTCGACTCCAGCTCCGGCCGGAGGCTATACAATTCTGACATGGGCGCACGGAACTACCGGTGCGGCTCCCATTTGCGCACCATCTTTGTTCGAACAATCTGTTTATCTTACCCCTGGTTTGGACTACTTCTTGGCAGATAACTACCTCATTGCCGCAACCGACTATCAAGGCCTCGGGACTTCGGTTACTATTCATCCATACCTATTGGGTCAGTCCGAGGGACAAGGAGTATTAGACGCCGCCAAAGCAGCACGACAAATCCCGGGGGTCGATGCAAGCAACAAAGTATTTATCTACGGCCACTCCCAGGGAGGGCAATCGGCTTTGTTCGCCGGACAACTTGCTTCAACCTACGCCCCAACTTTAAAGATATTGGGCGTTGTGGCTGCAGCTCCGGCAACTGGATTCCCAATAATTGTTGACGTACTACCCACGGACAACGCAGTGGAGGGATTTACGGTTACGGCTGCCTGGACTTGGTCAAAAACTTATAAGAATTTTCCGACTTCACAAATTTTTACACCGACCGGTATTAAAGTAGCTTCAAAGTATGTTGATTCCGTTTGTACCGGGCAATTGGATAAAATTTTGACCAAGTACCCTGCTTCGGTGATGTTTAAAGCAACTGCCAGCAAGAACTTAGAGATCCAAAAGATCGCCGGAGAAAATAATCCCGGTAATGTTGCTACATCCGCGCCGATGTTAGTCGTTCAAGGTACCGCTGACACGACAGTATTACCACAACTGACAGATGCCTACGTATCAGCTGCATGTCAAACGGTAAAGGATTCCATAGATTACGTTCATGTTCCAGGAGCAACTCACGGAACTGTAGTTGAAGAAGAAGCCCAGCCAATATCGCAATGGATGCAGGCCATAGCCTCGGGTGCGCCGAATAACTCAACATGTGCTTTGAATCCAGATTACGTTACGGGTCCGAGTACGGGAATTTCTTAATTGTAGTTGGGATTTAATCAATTACAAAGATTGTTTAGAGTTGCTGCTGTGAAATCTTAGTCGTTGCGCGCGCTTTCAATGCCAAAAGATGATCAAAGTTTAAAACCGAACTTTCGGTAACAACCGATCTATTGTGTATGACGACGACATAGGACTTGTTCGAAATTTTAAAGTCATTCCAGGCCTCGGATGAACAAACCACAGTAACAGCACCGCCAGAAAGATCTTCGCTCCTTAGAAGTTGCGGTAAATCTTTAAGAATCACAATGAGCTCTCCGTTGGCAATTTCGCCGAATCGACTTGAGCTCTCCGACCAAACGGCTTCACAACCGTTGCAACCATAGTCAAAAAATGCCAACAGGTAGAAGCAGTCTTTCTTATCCAAAGGAACGGAGATGATATCACCACTAAGTGAAGTGCCTTGAATATCTTTAGCCACAAAATTTGGCCTACCATTATTTAGGTCAACCGCAATTAAATTAGTATAATCGATTTTCGAAGAATCGAACGAATTATCATTCATCGCATTTACCTTATTGAATCAAATAAAACATTATAGACTTTTTCTAAGTCAGCTGAGGTAATAAACTCATCGGGGCTGTGGGCCAATGCCGCATCACCGGGTCCAAAATTTATTGCCGGAATATTTAGTTTTGAAAAAAAGGCCACATCGGTCCAACCAAATTTTGGCTTAATCCCATGTGCGTTAGCAATTATTTCTTTAATTAATTCATTGGACACTCCCGGACTTGCTGGGTCCGCCACGTCAACTACCTCAATACCGTCTCCGAGGTCTTCATCCAAATACTCGGCCATATAGCCCTTTATGTACCCAAGAGCCTCAGCCGACGTTTTATTTGGAGCAAATCTGTAGGATGCCGTAATGATTACCTCATCGGGCACTACGTTTGTAGCAACCCCGCCCTCAATTAACACCGCCTGAAAAGACTCTCGATATTGCAAGGAATCAACCGTCGGTTCCTCTGCTGCAAAGTCATTGAGTGCTCTTATAACGCCATAACTTCTGTGGATGGCGTTTATCCCCATCCAGGGGCGAGCCGAGTGTGCTCTTTGTCCGCAAATTTTTATCTTGAGTTTAATAACACCCTGACATCCCGCTTCGATATATCCATTAGTTGGTTCTAACAATATTGCGGCGTCAGATTCCAAGTATGCACTGTCTATCCCGTAGAGTTCTCTTAATCCGTTGAATTTACTGTCCACCTCTTCGCGCGGATAAAAAATAAATTTCATATTAAAAATCGGATTATCCAGAGTTGCGGCAAGTTTAAGCATGACTGCCAATCCGCCCTTCATATCGGTTGCTCCCAGGCCAATTAGTTTTTCGACATTATATTTAGGGTCTAAATTATTGTTTTCCGGAACCGTATCGATATGACCTGCCATACAAAGAGTCTTGGTCGTGTCTTTTCCTACAATAGTTGCATACACGCAATCACCTATTCTGGCGGCTTTTACATGACTAAATTCGGTCAAGAACCCGAAAATAAACTCCGCAATTTTTTCTTCCTGAAAGCTCACAGAAGGTATTTTAATTAAGGTTTCCGTAAGTTTTAGTAAGTCTATTTCTTTCATCAAAACCTTTACTTTAAAATTGAGTCCTTACAACTGCGGCGCTTTTATAATTTATTTTGATTTACGAATCGCTTCGGCGACTACGTCTACTGTTTGAGTGATATTTTCATCAGTAAAATTCAAATGAGGCATTAGGACGACCACGTCACCCAAAGGACGTAGCAGCACTCCATTATTTACACTATGAATGCAAACGGCCCGTCCTCTTTTACCTGCATCATTTGACGAGTGAAGTTCTATTCCCGCCATCAATCCTGTTTGCCGTATATCTGCGACAAGTTCTAAATTTTTGACTTTTAATTCTAATTCATTTCTTAGATGCTCAGCCAATTTAGGGACATTACCCACAATTTTATCCCGTAACAAGATTTCCAAGTGTTTTTTGGCAGCGGCGGCACAAACTGCATTTCCGCTAAATGAATGTCCGTGATAAAAGGTCTTTTCGCTTCTGTCTGGACCTAAAAAAGCTTCATAAATTCTGTTCGACACTACAGTCGTACTCATTGGAAGGTAACCTCCGGTTAGCCCTTTGCCCAAACACATTATATCGGGATTGATATCGCACATGTCCGAAGCGAATAATTTTCCGGTACGACCAAACCCTGTTGCGACCTCATCGGCGATAACGATTACTCCAAGACCTTGTGCAACTTTAACCAGCTCTTTGACCTGCTCGGGTAAGGCCATGTACATCCCCGAAGCTCCCTGAACCAACGGTTCGATCACCAAGGCCGCTAACTCATTATAATTTGCTTCTAGTTCCAAAATAGCCCGGTAAAGCCAATTATTTGTATTGTAGCCTGGAGTCTTTAAAGTTTTGAAACGAAGCGGATTAAAAATTTCGGTTCCGAATCCACCATCCCCTAAAGAAAGTGAGCCAATCGTATCTCCATGATATGCTTCACCTAAAGTCAAAAATTTGGTCTTTTGAAAATTCTTAATATTGGTCCAATATTGGAAAGCTATTTTAAGTGCTTGCTCAACTGCGGCAGCGCCGTCTGAAGCATATAAGAAGTGTGGCTCAATAACGGGAACGACCTTTGCCAATTCTTCGCTTAATTCTATAGTTGCAATATTCGAATTACCTAAAAGGGTACTGTGAGATATTTTGTTTAGCTGGGCTATTATCGCTTCGTTGATTTCGTTGTTATTGTGACCTATCGTAGTTACCCAAAGAGAACTTATTGCGTCCAAATAGCGCTTCTGTTCGACGTCTATTAGATATGCCCCTTCACCCCTATCTACCATTATCGGAGCCAGATCGGCAAAAGTTGCCATTTGGGTGAAACCGTGCCATACCCTTTTTTGATCTCGTGCGATCCACTCAGAACTCATATTATTCCAGTATCGATATCATCCCAAAGTTGAAATGTAGACGTTCTTTTTTTCACTGTATGTCTCCATAGCTTCCATCCCCAACTCCTTGCCAAAACCGGACTCTTTAAAACCGCCGAATGGGGTTGAAGTTCTTACCGAAGAATTTGAGTTGACTGAAAGTGTTCCAGATTTTATTCCCTGGGCAACTCTTAGCGCTTTTCCTATATCTTTAGTCCACACGGACCCTGAGAGTCCATAAACGGTTGAGTTCGCCATCTTAATCGCATCAACTTCATCTTTAAATTTCATGAGCGTTACGACAGGCCCAAAAATTTCCTCTTGAACAACTTTAGTTTTGTTGTTATCAGTCTCCAAAACCGTTATGGGGAACCAAGCACCCTTAGAAGAATATAGGTCGCTTTGATATATAGCCTTTACGTCACTTTCCAAATTTTCCAGGAACCACGATACTCTGGCCTTATGGTGCTCAGACACCAACGGACCAACTTGAGTGCTAGAGTCCCCAGGGTCTCCGATACGAACGTTCGAAACTTCCTTCATTAAAAGCTCTTTAAATTCATCATAGCCGTCTTCTTCAATCAATAACCTGCTACGAGCACAGCAGTCTTGTCCACAATTGGCAAAAACGGACATCGGCTGAGCTTTGGCGGCTTTTTCCAGGTCAGCATCTTTAAACACCACTGTTGCCGATTTTCCTCCCAACTCCAGAGAAAGGCGCTTTAGGTCACCTGCCGTAACCCGCATTATATGTTTGCCTACTCTAGTCGAACCCGTAAAGGATATCTTGGAAACCAACGGGTTGTTTAATAGTGCCTCTCCAGTTTCTTCCCCAAGACCGGTTGCGACTTGAATAACACCTTGGTCATAACCGGCCTCAAGAGCCAGCTCTTTTAACCTTAAAGCTGTCAGCGGAGTCCATTCGGCAGGTTTAATAATTACTGTATTTCCACATGCCAACGCTGGACCGACCTTCCAGGAGGTAATAAGAGCCGGGAAATTCCATGGTACTATAGCGCCTACCACTCCAATAGGCTCGTATAAAGTTAGATCCAACCCGTTGGCCACTGGGACTGTGGTTCCAAAATGCTTATCTATCGCACCGGAGTAATAATAGAAAACATCTGCCACGCCGGAAATTTCATCCAAGGAATCAGAAATAGGCTTACCCATATTCTTAGTTTCCAGCTCTGCCAACTCCCGTTTATTTTTATCAATGAGTTCGGCGAATCTTCTTAAAAGCATTGCCCTATCGCTTGGAGCAAGTTTGGAGTATTGTTCAAAAGCTGCCGACGAGATGGCAACCATATCGTCTACCTTTTTTTTTGAAGTATTTTCTACCTCCGTAATTACTGAATAATCAACCGGATTTCTTATCTCCATAAAATCTGTCATTTGGTAAATTCTAGTATAAGCCCAAAAGCCAAATAGTTAAATTTTACGGTTTAAATTCAATAACCAAAAAAATTAAACTTCGAAGGTGATATTCTCAGCTTTGTCTACGCAGAAATATTAATTTTCACAACAATTTACCCAGTCTCATATGTGCCAGCAACATGAGAGTTGAATTAAAGGACAACTAACGAATAAGTTTCTTAGTCAAGAATTGCTTTGGCAAATTCATCAAACGGTTTAAGGTCACCAGCTTTTTCGGGATGCCATTGCAGGCCCAATACAAATTTATGACTTTCAGACTCTACGGCTTCAATAACTCCGTCTTGACCGAGAGCTACCGTAATTAATCCTAATCCGAGTTCATCTATGGCCTGATGATGAAAACACTTAACAAAAGATGGCGACTCATAGACGTTCTTTGCGAACTTACCGCCGTTAACCTTAATTTCACTATTAAATTCCTGACCCGAAGCTGGACCTGTGTGATCTATATTTCCAACAATCCTGTCAGGTATATGTTGAATGAGCGTTCCGCCACATGCAACATTTAATACTTGATGTCCTCTGCATATGGCTAGAATCGGCAAATCTCTTTGCATCGATACCCGTACCAGTGCAATTTCAAATACATCTCGAACCAGATTCCAATGCCCTGTATTTGTATTTGGTAATTGACCATATATCAGCGGACACACATCCTCACCGCCGATTAATATCAACCCGGCGACTGAGTCAAGCAATTGGTCAATATAAGTTTTAGTTGAATTAATCAGCTGTTCAAATATCAGCTGAAAATCAGATATCTCATCAAAAGTAGCTTTTTCGGCAATTCTAACTAAACTCTCCAGACCAGTCGGGTTTATAATAACTGGTGGAAGTAACACTGCATTAAGTCCGGACGTCACAACTAAATCAATATAATCGTAACCGACAAGAGAAGCCGTCATATCCCATCTGGACCACTTAACTTCTTGTCTGTAAGTTGACAGTCCCACTGACTTAATTAACATTTTTTAGAACTCACTTGTACGTTTACGATAAATATTTTCACATCAAATATTTTACGATGCTTTAATGTATCTACCATACGATTACGTCAAAACTAATTGTCAACAATCATGTTTCAACTGAAATTACTCTGGCTTAATTAAAAAACTCCACCTAAAAATTTTAAGTATTTCCTAAATCCAGTAGCCTCTAGGCACATTTTTTTATTTCGCGATGTCTCGAAGATAACCAAAATAACCAATATGCCGATATAGAATTAAGCTATGGTTTATTGTAGACAGAGTGATTTAAAACCGAAAATTGTTTCCAAAGGGGGTGGCTACAAATATTTATTCGACTTAGTCATCAACAATTGCAGTGCTTTAATCAACTACGAGTTTCATAACAACATTCAGGTCGGGATAGTCGCAAATCGCATCAAAACCATTCAAGAACACACATCTTCCGCCGGCGTACAAAAGATTAATTTAAATGGGGAAACCACTATAGACGCAAAAGGGCTTTTGCTTTTGCCTGGATTTGTTGACCTGCAACTTAATGGAAATAAAGGAAAATTATTCCATGACTGCGTAGATGCCAAAGAGGTGATTTCATTGCTCATGCCATTTATGCACCGAGGAACTACATCGGTTATGATTACTTTAATAAGTCCGAACTTATCTCAGATTAAAAATACCATCAATATTTTAAACTCATTAGGAGAAGAACCATTTGGTTCCATGGTTATAGGTCTTCACCTTGAGGGTCCTCTAATTTCAGACCAAAAGCCGGGGATTCACCATAAACCAAACTTCAAAAGCATCCTACCTGCATCCATTATTAAAGAACTTTCAAAACTAACATCTCATTTTTTTGTAATGATAACCTTGGCACCTGAAGTAGTGACGACAAAATACATCGATATGTTGATTCAAAGTAATATAAATGTTGCGGTCGGCCATACAAGTGCAAGTTATGAAACCGCCAAGAAAGCCATTGAACATAAAGCAGCATTTGGGACTCATCTATTTAACGCCATGAATCCGTTGAGTGCAAGAACTCCGGGAGTACTTGGGGCATTTCTCACTGATGATACCGCATACGTTAGTTTTATTGCCGATAAAGCCCACTTACACAAAGCCTCCATAGATCTCATCCGGAAAGCAAAGCCAATAGAAAAATTAGTCCTAATTTCGGATGCTTTGGCTTACGGAAAAGGCAACTTAAAGCCCGTTAAAATAGGTGATCGGACCGCATTTTATAAAAACAATAGATACGTTTCCGTGCCACTGGACGAAAAAGAAAATAGAAATTTAAGACTGCAATTAGCGGGAAGTTCCATATCGCTATTAGAAGCTGTTAAAAACTGTGTAAACGATTATGGATTTGGGCGAGAAGAAGCAATCAATATGGCTACATTAAATCCCGCTTCATATTTGGCCTTGAATTCCGAAAAATCGGATAGACCACTGGTGGGACATATCCAAGAAGAAAATATTGCTAATTTGATATTGACCGATCCTCAGTTTGATATTAAACAAGTTATTTTTGAGGGTAAACTTGTTCCTCATTAAAAATTTTAATAAAACGATCGATCAGATATTGATTAAAATGCGGATTTATTTAAGATCCATGGTCATAACTAATCCATGGAGTCTTGTTCCATCTTTAGCCCTAATTCCGGGTAACGTTTCTGGCTCACCGTATACCTCAAAACCCATAGCTTTGAAAAAAGCGACAGCATTTCGATTCTCCAAAACAGTTTCCAGATGAAGCCCCGGTGAGCCCATCGTTTTGAAGCGATCTCTAATGTTATTTATAAGTTCTTTTCCCAGTCCCAATTTACGACCCTCTTCTAGAATATCAATATGAAGGTGGGAAGGCCATCTGGAATCCATAAAAGGCTTCATCGGAAGTTGCCGTCTAAGAACCAAATCTGAAGAAACGTCAAACAAAGTCCTCCACATAGCAGGTCCAGTTCCTTTCGTAAAGATCAGACCACGAAAAAGAGCATGTCTGGTCCCCACTGAAGCAGGGTTCCACGCATTTTTTGAATCGAAACAACCGAGCGAGTATCCGACAACTTTGCCGTCAACTTCAGCGACAAAGCAAGACTCGGGCTCCTTGTCCGTGTAGTAACCACTCCACATATCAGAAAAACTCTCACGATCTTTCCAATAATACTCCGCGGATTCGCCCAAATACCCCGTCAAATAGCAAATCTCACGGACGGCCGAACGATCCTCTGGTTGAAACTGACGAACTAACTTATTTTGCACTATTATCAATATTAATGAAAACTTCTGGACATTTCAAAATCATCCCTCAACCTAAACATTTTGATCTTTCGAATGAATTAGTTTTTTTTGAACCATTGTCATTAAAACCTATTAAAGACGAACATCTGCCCGAACAGGGTTATTGTCTGGTCGTTAAACAGGGTGAGGTTATATTGAGCTACAAAGATGAGTTTGGATTATATTATGGCAACCAGACGCTGGAACAAATTAAACAGACTACAAGTGCAGCCGAAGTTTTAATTCCTTTGGGAAAGATTGAAGATTGGCCTAGCATTAAAACTCGAGGCGTAATGCTGGATATATCCAGGACAAAAGTTCCGTCATTAACAACATTGTTTAAAATAATTGACTTACTTTCAACTCTACGGTACAACCATTTGGAACTTTATACAGAGCACACCTTTGCCTATACAAATCATAAAGAGGTTTGGGAAAAAGCTTCACCTTACTCGGCCGAAGAAATATTGGAAATAAAACAGTATTGCAATACCAAAATGATTGAGCTAAGTGCGAATCAAAATACGCTCGGACATATGGAAAGATGGCTGATCCACGAAAGATACAAAAACCTTGGGATTAAGATCGGAAACGTAATGTCTCCCTATGGTCTGATGCGACCGGCAACAACGATAAATCCAGAAAATCCCAACGCAAGATTACTGGTAAAGGAGCTCTTGGAAGAGTTGGTTCCGCTTTTTGATTCTAACAGAGTTAATGTCGGATTAGACGAACCTTTTGAGATGGATCCGGCTAAACATTCAACGTGGGGTCAATATCTTACATTTTTGAGAGATCTTCCGATACTAAAAAATAAGCAACTTTTAATCTGGTCCGACATGCTTAATATCCATCCAGATTTACTGAATAACATTCCTGAAAATACTACCGTTGTCGAGTGGGGATATGAGTACAACTCTCCGTTTAAGAAAAATCTTGAGACTTTTTCGAATCGTGCGATCGATCACTGGGTAGCTCCAGGGACATCAAGCTGGCTGTCAATAACCGGACGATTTACAAATTGCATGGAAAACATAAAAACAGCAGTTATAAATGCAGTGGATTTTGGTTCATCGGGATTCTTAAATACAGATTGGGGGGATTTTGGACACTTACAATGGTGGCCTATATCGTTACCGGGAATTGCAATCGGCGGTGAACTTAGCTGGGCTGGAAAAGATTTCGCCAATTCGTATGACATAAGCAATGCTAAAGAGACGCTTAATTCGATCATATTTCCGGAACTAACTCATTCCGATGAGATTACCGATTGCCTAATTGATATGTCTAATGTGAACGAACAGATAAAACAGCCTTTCCCAAACCTAGGCGTTCTGGCATTGACACTATATTTCCCTCAACTCCATGTCGGTAGCGGATTAACTACTTCACTAACGCAGGACGAAGTTGAAAACTGTTTAGATTCTTTAGAACAGGTCACATCTAAGCTTTCTCAATTCCATACCTCAGATGAAATACTACAAATGATTTCAGGCGCAAAGTTAATGCAAATCGTATGCCTAGATAATATATTTAGACTCAAGGGAACCGGACACATAAAAGATGTTTCCGATAACGACAGAATGCTGCTATCAAAAAAACTCGGAGATACAGTTAAAGAACACGAGATACTTTGGAACAAATTGTATCGCCCAGGTGGGTTGCAGGAATCGTTGGCGTGGTTGAATCATCTAAAAGCCGTTTACGATACCGGAGCGCCAGATCCTACTTGGAGCGGGCCTTTAGTATGCCTACACGATCCGGCTTCAGATACCCGATCTTAATAGCCTTTAATTATCAATAATAACAACACAGTTGCTACAAATAGCTAGCTTAATCTGTTCTATTAACTGACCACCAACAACTTAGACTCATTGATTGCAACTCAGTGGCGCAACTATTGCAAGTGCAAGTGAATCTTGAGTTTCTGCCAATAATCTATTCGAATGCTAGCCATAGTGTTTATTTGATTCCGTGACCGACTAACTCCATGTAAAAGAATCGGAATAGAAAACTAAAAAAGTAAACCCCTATGAGTTTTGCGTAAACATCTACTCACAGGGGTTTAAGTTCTCTAATTCGATTAGCTCACAGTTCCACTAGAATGCCAATCTTTTAATTTACAATTCTTTACTTATTAAAACGTCTTTTTGACCTTCTAAGTTTAAGCATGAGCCCCAGACCGGCAACAACACCGACACCGGCTATTAGCGATTCGCCGATGAACGGTTCGCCGGTTTGAGCGGACGTAGCATTGGCTACTACACCTGACGTGGTAGTAGCAACAGTAGTGGGAGGAACATAAACAGACGTCGTTGACAAGGTACCCGTTGAAGATACGGACAATGTTGCCGTACCTAATTCGTAACTACCAGACCCAAGACATACACCGTTATTGTCATTGCTGTTAATCAACACATCTACGATACTTTCACAAAGGTAAACATTATAGTTACCCGTTGTCAAACCTAGCGTAGTCGGATTAATTGTCAGTGTCCCGCTCAACTTTGGAGAATAAATAGTCGATGCAGAAGGGTTAGCTTTATTGTAAAGGTAACAGATATTCGATATTTGCACATTTGCATAACCACCGGCGCTCAGGTTCATTATTGGCCCTCCGGCTTGATTCTGAAGTTCAGCGATTACATCGGTTGATGGTACATAACCATACATCGGCAAAGACCCATTAAAACAAGTTGTTGCAGTCGACGGAGGCGCTATTGCAGTTGTTCCAGTTTGTATGGCCTGTATGTCTTGAGTAGAGTTATATCCCCATAATGTTGTGGCACCAGCGGCGTCACTCAAATTCACCGTATTTCCCGAAATCCCCAATGCTACCGTCGGAGGTCCCTGCGGGTTTGGAGTGTTTGCATAAATTGCCAATGTCGTAGCTATCTGACTAAGGGTTTTGCTCAAAACGATTATTGCACATCCAAAAAGTCCTTCATTGACTTCGGTCTGGCTCGGCGGACACTGTGCATTTGGATCTACTCCAGCTCCAAGATTATTGCCCGCGAAACTTGCCGGCAAAGGAAGCGAGAAATCAACACACGATTGCGTAGCGCTATATCCAGGACAACCAGTAGTGGAGCCAGTAGGAGCTTTAATGAAAGCATTCGAACCAACTTCAGCAAGTTGAGAAGTAACGTTTGCAGGTATTACCGATGCGGCAAGCAAGCTTGCTTCTCCGAGAGCCAATGGGTTTGCCGAGGCATTGCAGTCGGCATTGACTATAGTTTGACCCGCGACCACGCCGATCAATACTGACGTTCCGCTTACGCTGGCAACGCTTCCCGGAGTGGACGAATCTACTCTAAAAGTACAAACCGCAGTTGTAGCTGCTGATGCGGCTTTTGTGCCAAGGCTAAAATTTACTGTTATCAGAGAAGTTGCCATCACTACCAAGGCAATCGCCGACAGTGCTACAAATCTGCCAAGTTTTCGCAAAATTGCAATATTGAGAGACACTTTATTCGGTGTCGAGCTTTCATTATCTTTCATTAATATACCTCCGATAATAACTTACGGTAACAAGTAGTCGTACATGTCGATTGGTGACCGACTTTTTCTCGGTCACCAATCCCAAACAACTTATTATTATCTTACTACATATTAATTATTGGTGTCAAATTAATATTTTTTTAAGTATAAAATTTTTATTACTTTCTTTTTATAAACGCCAGATACTTAGGTGTAGAGCCAAAGTATTAAGTGTACTAATAGCATTAGTAACAGTGTTCTCTAATGCAACTCTGCTGCAACTCTGCCCCATTTGAGTTTTTTTAATATTGCTTCTGCTCCCCTAAGTCCATTTGAATAGTTCTATATTTTTGTTGTTTTTATTAATATAGGCTTCTCTAACTTACTTTTAATCTTGTACGAATTCGAGGCCACTTCATTCAGTTCGATTTCATGCCCTATCGGTTCAAACTGTTTTGCTATGGGAACTGATTCTTCAACTCCTATAGTATTTGACGTTACGGTTAACACAACAAACAATACAACTTCGGTAGCTTTAGTTGCTATAAATGATTCAAATCTTGCATCTTAAAATTCACTATCATGTATGTCGGTTACATTCTGTTATATTAATAGGACGAATTCAGGTTCAATGCCGGTTATACTTCAGGATTTAAGCTCAAATACAGCAGGTTTTGAATTTACAACGACAACTATACGGACAGATTCGTCTGGTGTAAATGATATTTCATGCGGTTCAACTTACTGTTATACAACATGAACGAATACCGTCAAGATGGGTTTTGTAACATCATATAATTTGTTTGGCAATTCACATACGTTATCGAAAAAAATTGGCTGTTAACAAGATTATTAAAATGTAATTATAGAAATAATTGAATTATGCTTTTTTGACTCGCAATTAGATATTACGTTGGTTGCCAAATCGATCTAACTTGATATTAAAATTTAACTCTGCTGCTGTAGGCTTAGATATGACCAAAACTTTTTAGATGTTCTTAAGTAACGTTGCTACGTTCGTTAAAATTCGAAGTAAATTTGACCTCACATATTATAATAAAAACACGCAAAATTATAAAATTTGCAGAAAGATTTATTGCATCCCAAAATTTGCTGCCACTTGTATTTATGGCGGCATTAACTTATATTCCGCTGCTTTTAACTAAGCCCGGGGTAATTTCGGTTGATACCAAACAATACCTGTACCTTAACCCAAGCGGATATTTAAATCAGGTTGCGTCAATTTGGTCGTCAAAAGTTGACATGGGGACGGTAACCCATCAAAATATCGGTTACCTCTTACCAATGGGCGAATGGTATTCTTTCTTTTCATTTCTGCATGTACCCGTTTGGATTGCACAACGACTTTGGTCTGCAACGGTCTTCTTCTTGGCCGGGACCGGTGCGTTTTACTTTTGCAAAACCTTAAAGCTCACTACGACAGGGGCAACTGTCGCCGGAACTGTTTATATGCTTTCACCATATATGCTCCAGTACATAGACCATATATCAGCCTTATTGCTGCCAGTTGCCGCACTGGGTTGGATGATGGCATTTACCGCAAAAGCACTACAGACCAGAAAAAATATCTATTCATTGGCTTTTGCAATTACGGTTGCACTTAGCAGTACCATAAATGCAACATCTTTTGGATACGTGGCAGTGGGTCCTGTCATATTATTAATATTTTTCTTAATCTACAAAGAAACAACTGTTAGGCGGGCGATATCGGTATCGTTTCAGTTTTTATTCCTTTCGTTAATGGTTTCGCTTTATTGGATTGAAGCATTGACAGTCGAGAGCAAATACGGTTTAAACGTACTTAAAACCACCGAAAGCCTAACTGCCATAAGCTCAACTTCAACTCCGGCGGAAATTTTTAGAGGAATAGGTTATTGGTATTTCTACAGTGTTAGCAGTTACGGCTTCGTAATCCCTGCTTCGGTTAGATATCAAACGCAACATTGGCTACTTATGATTTCATTTTTGCTGCCGGCGGTTGCGCTTCTTAGTTTCGGTCTGATTAAGTGGCGTTATAAGACTTTAAGTGTCGGGTTAATGATTTTCGGGTTTGTTATAAGCGTAGGAATTTATCCGATTACAAACAAAACTTATTTTGGAGCCAAATTTTATGAATTACTTCAAAGTTCGGAACTTGGTCTGGCGCTTCGCTCATCAACTCGAGCAACTCCCGTATTTGTATTGGGTTCGGCAATCCTAATCGGTGCAATGGTATCGGCGATTAACTTTCGGTTTCGTAAAATTGAAAAATTTGTAGCTTTATTACTACTTTTACTTGCTATTTTTAACCTGCCTGGCTTATTCAACGGTTCGACCGTAAATATAAACATGGCCCGTAAAGACATTCCTAACTATTGGCTACAAGCAAGCAAATATCTGTCATCAAATCGAACCAATACACGTGTAATTCAAGAACCCGGACAGAATTTTGATTCTTACACTTTTGGAAGCACGAACGATTCTTTGCTTGCAGGACTTACCACGAGGCCTACCGCAGAACGCCACCAAGTTGCCATGGGCTCAACGTATGGAGTTAATTTGCTTGACAATTTAGACAACAGCTTTCAGCGCTCGGACCTGAACCCTGCCGGACTTTCAGCTATGCTCAGACTAATGAGTGCGGGCGACATGCTCATTACAAACGACGAAATGTATTCGCTGTATCAAATTCCGCCGCCGATTAACATAAACACGATGTTAAACCCGCTACCCAAAGGTCTGGGCAAACCAATCAGCTTTGGCAAACCCCAATCAAATTTTCCTCCGTATGGACTGCCTTATTATAACAACCAAACACTGTCAGTACCAGAAACGTCGCCTACAAAATTGCCACCGTTGATAGATTACCCGGTAAAAAACTCAAGGCCGATAGTAAGGTTAGAGTCGCCTTCTTCACCGGTGATCATCGACGGTGACGGACTAGGAGTATTAGAAGCGGCAAACTCTGGACTCTTAAACGGCAACCCAACACTATATTATTCCGGCAGTTACGCAAAAAACCCGAGCAAACTTAAATCATTACTGACAAAAAATGCTACATTAGTCGTGACCGACACCAACAGGAAACAGCTAAAGGATTGGACTAGCTTTATTGATCAGTCAAGCGAAATAGAAACGGCAAGCCAAAACAACGTTTCAACTTCTCAAAATCTATCCTATTTTAATATCTTCCCCAAAACTACTTCCGCGATGCAAACTGTTGCCGTTGACCAAGGAGTCAAGTCCATTTCTGCTTCAGTTTCAAATAATGTATTTGAGTTCAATCCTCAATCAAAGCCGTACAACGCCTTCGACGGAAGTTACGGAACCGCATGGACGACCACACCTTTTAACAGCCCAATTGGTTCATGGATTAAGGTCAAATTTCTTTCACCCGTAAATTCAAACAACGTTGTGTTGGCTCAAGCGCTTAACGATTCTCAGAGCATGTGGATTACTCAAATTAGAGTAACTTTGAAGAACAACGGCAAGACAACGCGCAGTTTCACCACAACTTTAAACCAAAGTTCCAGACAGAAACCGGGTCAAAAAATCAAGTTCCCGACAACCTCGTTCGATTCCATGCAAATTACAATCTTACAAACATATAGTCCTTTGGGCTTTACGGTACTGCCTGTAGGTTTTTCGCAGGTAAACGTCAATAATATAACCGCAAAGGAAATTATCAGACCTCCGACTGACTTAATTTCCAATCTCGGTAAATTAACGTCAAACTACAGGCTCGTGTATATATTCGCAAGATCAATGGTGGGCTCACTCGCTGAGCGGACATCCCCGGAAGTTAATATTTCTCGATATTTGAATCTACCGACTAAAAGAACTTTTAAGATATCAGGAGACGCCACATTTTCTACTCAAATTTCGGATCAGAAGATTGAATCTTTAATTACCGGAACATCGTCTACGACATCTTCGGCACCAGTTTTCGAGTCTTCAAGCAGATTAGCCGGAGACGACAATGCCTACAGTATTGCAACTCAAGGCAGCACTATAAATTCTGCTTGGCAGACGGCTACCGGTTTAAATAACCAGCTTGGAGCATGGTTGCAAGTAAATAACCCTGTAACGGTAACTTTTGACCAGGTTTATCTAAGTTTCTATGCAGACGGTCACCACAGCATTCCGACCTACGTCACAATCTACACGGAACGTGGAAGCCGAAGCATACCATTGCCGAGCAATTTGTCCGTAAATTCCGCCACCAAAACCGACACTGTTTTATTAAAATTTCCCCCAATATCTGGTCGCAACGTACGGCTAAGCGTACAAGCAATTAACCCCACAGAAGGCACCTACGATTTTGGGCCCGCTTATGAGACTCTACCCATTGCCGTCAATAGCTACAAATTACAATACGCACCGGGCATTACTCAAACATCCTCACAATTAATTTCAGCTAATTCTAATGTTTCGGTAAATACAAACCTAATACCACCATTAAACATTTCCACAAACCTTCCGGGAACTTGTCAAAACAATTTAGCTACTATTGACGGCCGGCCAATATGGCTTAGGGTAATTGGTACAGTAGCCAATGCCTTACAAGGAAAGTACCTTCAGATTTTAGGCTGTGGCCCCGACTCATCTGGAATATTACTTCAACCCGGAGATCATATTGTAGAAACAGCCGCGGGACAAAAAGCAGGAATAAATATTGACCAATTAGTCTTTGATTCACCGCGTCCGAGCAACAATGCGATATTAACGTCACAGAATAACGGATTTATACCACCGGCGGCAACTCCAAACCCTAAGGCCGCAATGAAAATTTTGAGTCAATCTGACACAAATATTAATCTCAAGGTCACAACAAACGGAAAACCGGTTTGGTTGGTATTGGGGGAAAATTATAATTCCGGTTGGAAAGCACAAATAACTTCGCCGGGCACTCAAAACAGTCTTATTCCGAATTCAAGTTCGCTTATTGACGCATACTCAAACGGTTGGCTGATTAAACCTCCCGCCGGCAAAAAAACCTACGACATCTCTCTCTATTACGAACCTCAGAATTCTATTAATTTTGCATTATATCTTTCATTCGGCATTCTTGTACTTTGCATTCTCGGAATCATATTATTGTTAATCAAATACAGAAAAAAACTTGGTGCGTTAGGAAATTCAGCCACAAATTCAAACGGCAGCCTTGTTGACTTGCTGCCAAGATTTTCCAACCCGATTAAGAGCAACGATCCGAGAGCAAACTTGACTTTTAGTATCATAGTTAGCGTTTTGTTCTACTTAGGCTCAAGCGCACTATTAAACAGTTACGACGGGATGGTGCTGGCAATAATTTTATTTGTCTTAACTCAGGTTAAATATCTGAGGCTAATAGGATCACTGGGTCCCGTATTCTTGGCAGGGTACGCAGGACTTTCCATTGTCGCTCAGCAAAACACTCATAACTATTCCCCCGGTGTTTTCTGGCCTGCTACATTTGCCAAACAATCTCATTTGATATATATCGCCATTGTTATGCTTGCGATGCAATGCTTGACTGAATTTGCCAGAAAGAGACGTCTGCCTAAAAATTCCGTATGAGAACGGCCAACAACTAAAAGCGGTAGTATCTGTTCTCGCTTCTATTAAAATTCAACTACCAATCAAATACGTTTTACCTTTTATTGATGTGAAAAGTCATCTCTATATGTTCAGACGGTATGTTCGATTATGATATCGACTAACACATTATCTTTAAATGATCAACAGCCTTTTGGAGCCCTATTATTGTTTGCCAAAGTCAGTAGGCTGCATACGGTATTTTTGGCAACTAACCACTTTTGACCCGAATAAATTGCATACCCCGTAGAAGGTGTCGTAAAAATCGGACTTCCAGTTGGGGTCAGAAGGTTGTATGTAACTTCAGCGCATGGATACGTTACATCGGCGATCAAACAAGCTTGCTTGGATTCCAAGGATACGGAAACTACAGTTGCACTACCAGCTGCTTTTGACAATGATGAACCGAAAGCAGTCTTCATTGCCGCCTGTAACTGTACCCCATCTTGGGTAACTTTTACCTTCGGTTCTATCGCCGGATTTGATAGATCAAAAAGCGTAATGTAGGCATTTCTAATCTCAGAATTAGAAATTGACGGCTTGGGTAAAGTGCCAGTGGACAAAGTAGATGAGGATTGTGAATTTGACCTACCCGACGAACACGCAGCCAATAAAATAGCAGCCGTAAACAAAAGTAACAACCTTTTCAATAAATTCAGAGTCATTTTTCTTCTCCTTCGTAAGAAATTGTCAGATAACTATATCTTAGGATGAGCCGGAAACAGTTATTGGACAAATTAGTTACCTGTTGTAAATATGCGATTTTAAATACATTGTCACAATGACCATGAACTTTTAATTACCGGAATAACATTTCAGATTCCAAATAATTAAAACTTGGTACTCTGCAAAAACAGTAGCGCAAATTACAGTTAAAATTTATCAATAGGGTTATTTAAGGACTGATTTACAAACTTACAATTGTAACGCTACAACAATTGGCCTACAATTAACTCGCCTTAACTCTACCTGTTGCATGTTCTAGACACTGTGTTAAAATGAAATTTTTTAAAAACCGACATCTCTTAAAAAAAACTCTATGGTTATTAATCGTCTCTATTGCGGTAATGGGCCTTGTGGCTTCCGGAGCTTTTGCAAAAACAACCCAAACATCAGCGGTTAAGAAAATCGAATCGACTTCGTCAGATTCCACGGCCGTATCGCCGACCACCACGACAACCATTGCCGTCGCACAAATTTCGAACTCTTCACCTGCCTCAAACGGATCATTTATAGGCAGTGCTAATAGAATTCAGATCGGTTCTGCTTTTATAGCATATCGCCAATTTGGAAGTGGTCCGGATTTAATACTGCTCAATGATGCCGGACAATCGATGGATTCATGGGGTATTTCGCTGCTTTCAGATCTTTCGGCCAGTTACAAAGTTACCGTCATCGACTTTCCGGGCGTGGGATATAGCACGGACAATCCATCCACGCCTATGACGATCGGCTGGATTGCGACAAAAATTTCAACACTCCTGTCTGACTTAAATATTAAAAGCCCAATATTGGTGGGAGCCGGTTTTGGTGGTCAAGTAGCAATTTCCATGGCAGAATCATCACCCAATCTGTTTAAATATCTTATTTTGGTAGGAACATCTCCGGGATCGCTTTCTTCCTATCAGATACCCGTACCTGAACTTCAAACACTTTTCGGCACGTCAAGTACCTATACGCAAAAAACCCAATTAATGTTTCCGGCTTCAGCCCAAACTGCCTTAAATGCATATATGGCGCCGACAAATTTGCTCCCCATTGAACCGATACCAAATGCTACGCTTAACAGACAATTTCAAGCCCAGCAGGCATTTGACCAAACAAGTCAATTCTTGAATAAATTACCAACCATTAAAGCTAAATGCTTGATTCTGGTGGGCGACAAAGACACAATTATGCCGGAGCAAGACTCAAACTTACTGGTCTCTGGATTGCTAAATGCAACCAAAGTAGTCATGACGGGCTACGGTCATTCGATAATGCTTCAAAATCCAACTGCATTTTTGCAACAGTTGAACAACTTTGTAAGTTCTTAGATCTGACTTTAACAATAAAAAGATCGTTAAGTCAATGCAAGCTATTTATAAATAATGGGTTTATTTCATTAATCGTCCGACTTATTGGCTTCTAAAATCCGTTGGAATATAGCCTGTGAATCTTTGTCTATATGTTTTCTGGCTCGGATCAATAGATATGATCCGATATAAACAGGCGGTAGTACGATAATAAAAGCTACCCTAAGATTGTTTCCGAATAGCTGAGAGAAAAATCCAACAACGGTCGGAGCGATTGCAGACCCAAAGATCACAGAAGTCAAGTTAAATGCTCCAAAACCCGTTCCTCTAAGCGTACCGGGAGTTACATCTGAAAGTCCGGCACGAAGTGCTGGCACGGCCATAGTGCCGGCAAAAAAGCCCACCGTTTGCAATATTACCGTTGGAAGCAACGTTAAATTCGCAAAAGATAACAAGAAGAAACTCACAGATACAATTGCACAAACCCCAGGAATAACAACTCTGGTTTCAGATTTTATAGGTACGAGACGATCGGATAATTTTCCGCCTACATACAAACCTGGTAGTCCGCCTAAAATCACCATAATGCCGAAGTAAATTCCCGCCTTAGATTGTGTTAAATGAAAGCTTCGCAGATAAAATACCGGAAGCCAAAATCCTATTGCACTTACTGTAAATAAAATTGAAGCCACACCCACTAATGTCAACCTTAGAGTAGGAATTTTAAGTATCGTTTTTACGTCCTCATACAGACCAGAAAACATGTTCTTTGCAAAATTGCCAAACCCCTTGTCGAACAGCTTAATCTTTTTGGGTTCATCTTCTTTGCGAAGTTTCAGGGCAGAATAGTCTGATGATCCTCTAAAGGGCTCATGAAGCAACAACACCAAGAGTGCAATTCCCAAACCAGGTATGGATACCATAAGATAAGCGGCTCGCCATCCCAAATGTTGACCGATTATTGAGCTCCCGGTAGTTCCTAACGCAACTCCCACATACAGCAAAGCCTGCTGCATCGAAAATGCTCTCGCCCTCCCATTTCGCTCATAATAATCTGCCAAAAGAGAATTTCCTGAGGGCTCAGTTATTCCTTGTCCAAATCCCAATAGACTCCGAACCATAAAAAGTGTAAAAAAAGTGGGCGAAAAGGCACCAAATGTAGATAGCAGTGACCACAGTAGCACCGTGATCATGATTGATCGTACTCTATGCCAGCGATCTGCCAAATAACCTGCTGGCATTGTAACCAATGCATTGACTACGGTTGCTGCCGCTCCCAGTAGCGATATTTGAAAATCGCCAACATGAAAGGTTCTTTCAATCTGAAGCGCAACCCCTCGTACAATAGATTGATCGGCATTATCAACCATAGTGACCAGTCCCAAAACTAACATGGGCCACATGTAACCAATTTTTTTTATTATACGATTTTCGGATTTAGTAACGGCCACAGTTAAAGAATTTATATGAATTGACTTTCGGCATTTATCCAAAATGACGTTTCTCATCGAATACCGAAAATACTATCCGATATTAATTTCGGATGGTTGGATTCAAGATTCAAAAAGTCACAAGTTCACTTCAAAAATTAACGACAATATTAAATCTTAATTCCAATTGGTTTAAATAAGCAAATTTTCCGAAGGACAGTCTCTAAATTGTCAACCGGAAATCTATACTGTAAATGAATTTTGACGGGCTCAAATATTATGCGAGGTTATCTTAAACTATTAACTTCCAACTATTTGGCCTTTTTCCAAACGGATTTCTCGGCTGGCAACTTTTTCCACGTCACGACTGTATTGCTCTACCAACAACATTGTGGTTCCAGAAGATTTTATCTCTTCAATTCTTTTCCATATTTCATCCAATATTCTAGGAGCAAGTCCCATTGACAACTCATCTACCACCAAAAATTCTGGAGGATCAACCAATGCCTTTGCCAAACTTAGCATTCGCTGCTCACCGCCGCTTAAGTTGCCAGCAACGTGATTTCCTCGCTCTTTAAGTCTGGGGAAAAGATCAAATGATCGTTGAACCAGCTCTTCAACCGGAGTATTTGAATTTGTTTTATAAAAGAATATTCTTAAATTTTCAGTTACGCTAAGAGAATTAAAGACTGCCGACCTGTCCGGAATCAGATCCAGCCCTCTGGAATTGATCTTTTCAATTCGCATCCCCGTAATATTTTCACCGTTAAAGTAGATGCAACCTGACCGTGGCTGCACGAGCCCTGAGATGACTCTGGTTAAGGTAGTTTTTCCAGCCCCATTCAAACCTGTAATTGCAAGTGCTTCGCCTTTTTGAACTTTAAAACTAACGTCAAACAGAGCTTGATACTTTCCGTAGAATACGTCTATTCTGTTTAAGCTTAAAACACCAGTCGTAGATTCAGATATTAACTTGACACTATTGTTTTCACTACCTTCGTAGCCGTGCGCGTCACTATCGATAAACCGTTTTTGCCTTAAACTCATTTAACGCCCCAGATAAGTATATTTCACGTCTGGGTCGTCTAGCACTTCAGACGTTAAGCCTGATGCCAATACCTTTCCCATGTCCAATACCGTCAACTCCCGCGTTGACGTTGTGATCACTGACAAATCATGTTCAACAATTAAAAATGAAACATCCGAAGATGCAACCAAATTTAAAATTAAATCCGTAAAACGACCTGTTTCGTCCGGATTCAGCCCGGATGACGGTTCGTCCAGAAGTATTAACTTAGGATCAAGCGCTAGCGCACGTGCAAGTTCCACCATTCGGCTTAGTCCAAGAGAAACTGTGGACACAGGTATGTTTTTAAGATTTATAAGCCCGACTTTTTCTAAAATCTCATCGACCTCTACTGCCTCGGCCTTACTAGGACCGTGTTGTTTAAAAATATCAAGCTTTGATCTTTTATGATTTTTCAACTTCTCTTTTTGTCGTATAGCAAGCAGTACATGATCATAAACGTCCAGAGTTGAGTACAACTCAACTTTTTGAAATGTGCGTGCCAGTCCAAGCTTAATGCGACCGACCACCGATTCACCAGTTATATCCTTACCCATTAAATTTATATTTCCCGACTTGGGTTTTAGATAACCTGCAACCACATCTAAAAAAGTACTTTTACCAGCTCCGTTTGCGCCGACTACGCCGTGAATACTGTTTTGGGACACTGCCAGAGAGACATCCTTTAATATCTCCAAATTCCCATAATTAAAACAGAGATTTTGTACTTTTAGAGCTTCTTTCGTCAAACTACTGCCTTATCGCGTCTCAGCTTCAAACTTCTGTATGTAGATACCCAAATTCTATTTTGTCTTTCAACTAAACCTTCTGGATCCAATACCCAAATCAAAGCCAACAAACCAACTGCAATCGAAATTATAAGCCCGATATTGTTACCGGCATAAGTATCCAAAAGTTCTTGTACAATCACATATGCAAAGGCTCCCACTAAAGCCCCTTCTATGGATCTGACTCCCATCACTACGACCAAGACCAAAAACAGCAAAGAGAATTCCCAATTAAAATCTTGACTTGAAATATTCTGCTGAGTAATTCCATACAGCCCTCCGCCAAACCCCGCAATCGCAGCAGCAATACTGAAAAATAAGAGTGCGCTTTTTGAGTAATCTAAACCAATTGATTGAGCGCCTGGAACCGACCCACTAATTGCCAGTGCCTCTAACCCCTTTTTACTTGAACGCACCACGATGACAAACGACGCCGTTAAAACCAGAACAACGGCTTCGAAGATGAACCAATACTTATCCGAGTTAAAATTAATCGACCCGATTGTCGGTCGAGGCAGGTATACCCCAGTTGCACCATTAGCTAAATAAGAGCTCGGAAAAATTAGATTGTCAGCCAAAAGAGCGAATCCAAGAGTTAAAAGTGCCGCCCCTAACCCCTTCAACTTTAGAGAAAACAGTGCCACCACTAAACCAATTAACAGACAGATAAACGTAGCCATCACCAGCGCAACCAAAACCGGCAAATTATACCTTGAAACAAGTTGAGCAGTTAGAAACGCCCCGAATCCCGCAAAGGTTGCCTGCGACAGCGATACAATTCCCGTAGAACCCGTTAGCAATGTAATGGACAGAAATATGACCGCCAAGGCGCAACCTTGACATAAAACGAACTTCCAATTGCCTGAGACTATCCCTCCAAAGGTAACTGAAAAAAATGAAACCAATACAACAGCCAAAATAATTGCTCTCAGCTTGACTGGATTATATGAATAATATTTGAGCAAAGAACGCTGTGGCGGGTCAACTTCAGCCATAGGATCTTTAATATTACCTATGTTCTTAAGCCTTCTGTTGAATAATAATGCACCGATTAAAACTATAAACGGCAATGACGGTCTAATTGAGGCCGCCAATGCAAAGTTCTGAGGTACGTAGCCGGCAACCACTTCTTGCAAAATCCCCAAACCAATCGAAAATAAAAATGTTAGCGGAAGTGAGCTAAAACCACCGCAAGCAGCACCTGCTGTACCGGCTACGACCAATAAAGTCAAATCGTACGAATTGATTTCATGCAAAATGGGAGCCAACAGAACTCCGCTTAGCCCCGCCAATATACCGGATATACCGAATGCGATCGAACTTACTCTCTCTGCAGATATCCCGTTTAGCTGAGCCAGCTTGGGGCTTTCAACTACTGCCTTCATGGAAAGTCCGATTTTAGAATATCTTAACAGCCAGGTGAGCAGAATGATTACTATCAAAGTTACAATTACAGTTTGAATATTTTCGCCGCTGACGGGATAGGAAAATAATCTGAAATAAATTTTGTTCGTCGAAAACAAAAACGGCTTTATATTTGGGCTTCTCTGTCCGAGCAGTGCCTGCGCTATGGAAGGCAAAGCAATCAGCAGTCCCAAAACACCTACCAACTTCACGCTTACCGAAGAATGTCGAAGTTTTTGAAACAGTACCTTGTCAAATACTACTCCCAACAGAAAGCTGAATAAAATGACCCAAATAATAAAAGCGAGCGCGAAAGGCCAGTTGGCATCATAACTGGAGTAAAAGAAAAGACTGGTAATAAATGCCTGGGCCCCGAATGCCAGATTTAACAATCCAGAGGTCTTATAACTTAAAACCAATCCAGATGCGCCTAAAGCGTAGACGCACCCAAAAGGAATTCCCGCAATTATAAATACTGGCAGATCTTTCATATCAAAAATGTAACCGCATTATAAGCCCTTTCGGTTGTTAGTTTTTTACTAGGCTCTCCGGCAGGCACTTAAGATCACACTTACTTGGTTGCATAGGCTCCTGGCAGGCCTATCACATTATTCACGGTTTTAACTGTTTTGGGATTTTTCAAAGTTGTATTAAAACATGTAAACAGAGATCCGTCAGATCCAAATCTATTTACAAATTGTCCGTTTTCAACTTGGACGAAGGACTGACAATCAATCGAACCGCTTGAAGTGTGTGCAATTCTCCAATCTACCGGAGCCAAAATACCGCCTGCGGTAAACGATGATATTGAATTAATCGCATTGATAAGTTTTGTACGCGTCAAATCCCTACCGGCCATTTTAAGACCACTTACAAATAAATAGGCTGAGGCAAAACCGTCCAATGAAGCCTCAGAAGGCAGTTCGTTGGGAAAATATTTGGCCATATCAGCTAAATAAGTTGCCATTCCCGGATAGGCCTTTGGGTCTTGAACGCCTGCCGAAAAAGGTGCATTTTGAAGCGAGAAGTAGACCGAGTTCATCAATTGTGCATCCGTTGGATTGTTCAAACTTGAAGGGTCATATCCGTCGTACCAATATTGGATAACGTGCAAACCCTGTTGGTGAATTTGTTGGGACAATAATAAATTGCCCGATAGATCCATACAGCTCACCACCATATTAGCGCCCTTATTGGCAATATTAGCTACATCCGCACTAAGGTCAACGGCAGGTGCCGGAATTCCTAAATCCGTATAAACTACATCGATACCGTATTTCTTCAATCCAGCAATGGCTCCAGTACACCCCTGGGAAGACTCGGCAATATTATAAGAAAGAACCGCTACCTTAGTCGAATGGGTCATTTCTGCAAGATAAGCTACTTCATTTTGAGCGCCTGTAAAATTTACGTACGAACCTCCCACTCCAAACATGTTTTTGGAGGGACTCCAACCCGGATTAATTGCCATTCCGAAAGTAGGGATACCGTTGTTGGAAAGATACCCCGCAGCTTCAAAACTTGGAGTTGCAACTCCAACGATTGCGAATACCTTAAACTCAGTAACGAGATTCCTCGCCTGATCTACGTCTTGTGACGGATCCGAACCGTCGTCAAGCTTATAAGCAAAATTAATTTTTCGGCCCCAAACACCGCCTTGAGAGTTTATTTGATCTACGTAGGCACTAACGCCGTCAAATGTCGGAGCAAAATCAGCCGTAAGCGGACCTGTCAGCGAAGCCAAACCGCCAATCGTAATGCTATTGGCAGTGATGCCATTAACCTGCCCGGAGCTGGAAGTTTGTTGTCCGGCATTGGAGCAAGCTGCAATTGTTATGCTTATTATTAAACCAAAAACGATAACCTTCAGTTTTGAACTCATAATCACCCTTTCCCTATACGAATTCTTTGCAAGCTATTTTTATAGTAGCTAAACAATTCAACCATAATGCCTTATTTGTCAATAAATTATAAGCTAACTAAAATTTTAATTTGATTAACCGATAAAGTGTTGAACCCTGGCTTTGAATATTTCGCAAAGCATATATTCCAAAGGAGCGACGGCAAGGTATAAAATTCAAGTTAAGCTATTTAAGACATTTGTCCCTTTCAACTTTAATCCAATGGTATTAGTAATTACATGTAGCATAATCAGCGCAATTTTCTTCGCGATCGCAGCAGTAATTCAACAATTTAAAGCATCCTTACAAGGCGAAAATTTGAATCTTCACCTTTCGCTAATAGGCAAGCTCCTAAAACAACCAATGTGGCTTTTAGGAATTGGTTCAAGCCTTGCAGGTTTTATCTTTCAGGCCGTTGCATTATTAAAAGGGTCGTTGGCTTTGGTTCAACCTCTGCTGGTACTGGGAGTAGTTTTTGCGCTACCGATATCGGCGAGATTTATTCATAAGCGTGCCATGACTCCAAAAGAGTGGGTAGCTTCGTTTTTCGTTGCATCGGGCCTTATTGCGTTCTTATTGGTGGCACAAGCAAGAGGTGGTAGCAGAGTCGCTGGCCTCCACACTTGGATAATAATTATTTCCTCAACTGCGGTTGTTTCCATCGCAATCATTTTAATGTCACGACGGGCTAAAATTTCCTCTCGGTCAACCATGCAAGCAACGGCAGCCGGTTTAATCAATGGCCTGGCGGCAGCATTTACAAAAGAAGTTACGCATAATCTCTACATGAATTATAAGGGGTCACATAACATATTTACTTCGATGATCAAAGAAGCTTACTCTTGGGAATTCATTGCTCTCATAATAGATTATGCAATAGTCTTATTTCTGGTTCAAAGCGCATTTCAAGGAGACCAAATTGGATGGTCTTTGCCGGCACTCACTGTGTCCAATCCTGTCATAAGCCTTATCATCGGAGTAGCCGGATTCAAGGAGAGTATAAATACCAGCGGGTTTCAAGTTTTCCTCGAAACCCTTTTTTTACTCGTATCTATTTACGGAATATTCCTACTCGCGAAACTCCCGTCTTACAATGGGGAACAGACCTAAAAGTATGATTTAAATTTAACTAATAGGTTTACCGTTCTTGCACCACGGATTATTTGGAACTCCCTTGCAAGGATTTGGCATCGTGGGCAAATTCGAAGGCAAAGGATGTAACACCACCTGAGTTGCAGTCGGATAATTACTTCCGGACGCACAGGGAAGAAAATGCGTATCGCAAAGAACCTGACCCAATAAAGCACCGCCGGTGTTTGCCTGCTTTGTTATAATCCCGCACTTAGCCTGAACCTGCTCTA
Organism: Acidimicrobiales bacterium; assembly: GCA_027371755.1. Taxonomy (GTDB): domain Bacteria; phylum Actinomycetota; class Acidimicrobiia; order Acidimicrobiales; family JABEUL01; genus JAJZNL01. Next base: position 4,162 of record DAHXLF010000001.1, on the reverse strand, counting down.
AATTAGCAGGGGTACTGCCATCTGGTGCAACGTTGCCTGCAAAGCAGTTTTGCGGCAAGCCACTGTTCATTACGATTTGACCATAATCACCGTTAGTCGGATTTCCGAAAAACCCGTTGTGAATAAATTTATTATTTAAAAGCGCATCGCCTTCAGGATTATAAATACATCCCTTAAATAATGGATTTGAGAAGCCGCCGCTATTGGCGCAGGTAACTCCTGGATACGGCTTGTCTCCGTCGGGGAATGGAACAAATAATATGCCCCAAGCTCCGTTGTTTTCAAATACGTTATTCATAATCGTGTCGTTTCTACCGCCGGACACCGTCATGCCTGTACCGGTGGGTCCGAGACCAGCATAACCTGAAGTCGGCACATTAGGATTATTATTATCATGAACGTAATTGTGCATGAATACCCAACAAGATCTGGTGTGTGTGATCGGGCTGATCTTCCCATTAGGACAGTCTCCGTTTTGGGGCGGTGGCGGGTCACCCGCAATTTGAGTATTTGTATCGAATCCATCCTGGTTGTTGTTGAATTGAGAATTTTCAATTACAATGGCACCGCCAGAATTTGTGCCCGAATATCCAAGTGCGTTGTATTCCATCCATGCATGATTAATAGTAATTCCACATACCTGCTGGCAAGCACCTACATACATTCCAGAATCGTTATAGTTACTCGCGTATATTTGATTCCAACTTGCGGGTCCCGCAGCCGAATTAGCGAAAATGCCATATGTTCCTGTCGCCCCTGGATTTTGCGGATTATAATAATCAGAGGTTGCGGTCAAATAACTACCCCAGTAACCGTGAAGCCCAATTTTGGCTGTACCGGATCCTCCGTCCCACCAAATTCCGTTACCTCCGCCTGCACTTCCGCCTAGATAGTTACATACAGTTAAATTTTGAATCCAAGTATTATTGGCTTCAAATACGACTATACCGTTTGTGCCCATGGGTTGACCATTGCTACCGACTGGGCCAAAGTCTTGATTTTGAGTAGCCGACGAGCACTGCGGAGAGCCTGGCTTTGTTCCATCTACAACAACGGTATTTCGATTCATACCACGTAGGGTCAAATCAGAAGTCCTGATTAATACTCCACCAAATCCACCGAGTTTAATTTGAGCAGCACTAGGAACATGCGTCATGGAATAATCTTCGTGATAATCTCCGGGAGCCACCAATATCCAGTCACCTGGTTTGGACGCATTGACCGCATCCTGAATAGTTGTATACTGCCCCTTAACCCCGTTAAAGGTCCCCACAAGTAGAACTTTTCCAGTCGGCGTCTGATTGCTTGAAGTTGGGGTTGAACTGCCAGAGCAAGAAGCCAAAATCGACCCAAATAAAACAAATATTCCCAAAAGCATTGTCAGCTTATTATATTTATTCGGTCGATTTTTCGACGAAGCCAACTTCGTAATTATAGTCATCATTTTTTATCTCCTGAATGCAAAAAAATTATCCGTTTGAATTTGCCTGTCAACAAACGTAATTATTTAAGCATAATTGATACTAAAAAAAATGTCAAGACCGCATTAGAATTTCAATCAGTTCAAAACGTACCGCTGGGACTTTCATTAAACTGTTGAATATCCAAAGATAAAACTGAGTTATGCAATAAGCCTGAATAGCTTCATTGTCATTATTTATGTTATTCTTTAAAAATTACAGCATATTTGAATATTCCGCAGTCATCCATTGCCATTAAAGCCAGACACAACTAAAAATTCAAAATCCACGCAAGACCAAGATTTAAATTACTACAACTGCACACATCTAGATAAGGCCGCACATAATTATTACCTTACAGGATTATTGCCTTACAGGCTAAAACAAACAATTGACCAAATCTCACATATTCAAACTTTAAAATCAGTCCAATGTTTTGAGACACTGTAACATTGATCGACAAACCTCACAGAAGCGATGATCTGACCGCTAGTGCCCACAAAAAGGATGCTCCAAACACCGCAGCACACTTACAAACGGTTATTTCTACATGGAGTTATTTATGACCGAAACACTGGAGATGTTTACCTGTGGGAAGTTGCGGGGCTCCGTTCCAGTTAAACTCCTGTCCGTTGTTACAAACTACGAATTCACCTTTTTTACCGTCCAACAAGCTCGTCGCATTGGGATTCCAATAAGTCAATTGGAAGGTATTGGTCGGAGTTACTGTCTGAGGGCCGAACTTCCACTGTCCAAACTCACCGCCCGGAAGCGAGGTCGGAAGAGATGCCAGACCTTCTGCAAAAGTAGTTGGTGTTAAATTGGGTCCAGCAGCCTGAAGCCCGATGAACAACATTAATATCTGAGCATAGGCAAGCGGATAAACAGGCAGCATTTTCATCCCGGGGGTTTTGCCCATTTGGTAAACCTGATAGGCCTCTGTGTCTTGCGGAGGAGCTTCAGCTCTATCGACCAAAACAACGTGCGACATTTCTGATTGAGGCATGTTTGGTTTATCATTGGCAACAGCGCGTCCAAATGCATCTATGCCTCCTGTCGGCGCCCCAAGTGCTTCGGCGTACCACTGCGGAAAGTAATTATTTTGAGCGGCATAATTTAAGAACAGCTTTGGAGCTACAGGATCGCATCCTTCACAAACAACCGTATTAACATGCTTGTCTTTAAATTGTGCAAAAATTGCCGCCTCCTGTTGAGCAATTGTTGAAAAGTCAAGCGTATATGAAGCAACTACGGCTGGTGTAACGTGATAGGTATTCTTTAATATGCTTATCATCGGTCCGATACACTGCGGAGAATAGTTACCCTCGGGATAAACTACCCCTATGGTTCCTGGCTGAGAATGCATGGTAGGATCGCCGGCAAAAATAGCTGGAATGTTTGCAAATGCCTTACCGATAACTGCCGCATCTCCTTCTGCCATTTGGTTACACGTGGGATATGGCGTATACGAATAGGGGTAATTAGCCATATAGTAGCTTAGAGGAAGGTCCCCCATTCCAAAATTCACTACATGCGATCGAGTCAGATAGGTATCATAGATGCTGGTTGAATCTATTAAAGAAACATCCGCAAACGAATGTAGCTTCGATGCGACCGTAATTGCATCCGCTTGCGCATAAGGTGTATCTGCGTTTAAATCTTCTTGTATGAAGTCACTCTGTCCCACAAACGGCTTTAGGACTACACGTCTTCCGTAAAGTTCAAAATACTTATTAAATACATTAATATAGGCCTGTAAAGTGTTTATTGCTTCGGTGTTGGTCCCAATTATCTCCTTTGGGATGATAGAATATGCCAAGTTTAAATCTGCAGAAGCTGCTTCTCTGTAATCTATCGTTATTGTTGTTGAAGTTACCCCGTTTGACGTCGCTCCGCCGTTGTTACCGTGCCAAGCTGGTTCGCACCATGGTGAATATTTCGAAAACGGAACCTGCCTAACTCCCTGCCCACAGGAAATACCTCCGACTGTTTTGCCAGGTTGAAAGATTAGGTTTGCTGTTGGTCCATTTGCGGTAAAATTTACCGAAGTAGATTGAGTAGCCGCTAACTTTGGTGAAAAATATAGTGCAGCAATTAACAAAATTAAAACAACCGCAGCAACGATAACTCTGTTTTGTCCTCTCAACGGGAAAAGCGGCTTCTTCTCGGTTGCTGTCTTTCCAGAAATATCTATTTTATATTGAGCCATCTGCGTACATTCTCCTTGAACAACTATTCCAGTGACAAATTAAGTCTAACATTTAAGTTCGGTCAAATAATATTTCAAATTAAATGAATTATTTAAAACGATTTAACTATTATCAAGAACCTTATTTATTCTAAAATAACAAACATCAGTAGATGAAATTGATTACTCCTAAAATCCGCCTACAACACTTAAATTATCTGAATTGGGTAAATTAAGGTTAAACAATTTAACACACCTTATTATCATAGTGCTATTTATAAACGCGTGCAAGACGAAAGGCATAGAGTCTTTAATTTATATTTTTTTAAAGAAATTGATTTTTATATTTTTTCTAAAATACTAACGCATTTTGACCTTCGATAAAAATTAATTTTAATATTTTTTTTGAATTTTTAATTTTATTTATACTTCAATTTTATTGAATGTTTAATTTCATTTATAGTTCAATTTTATGAATGTTTCATTTTTAATTATACTTCAATTTTATTGAATG